>CAZXPK010000012.1:35693-41860 GCA_964642565.1 uncultured Anaerolineaceae bacterium | reverse complement strand
ATCAGGGAGACAGGGATCAGGCAAATGGTTATCGCCAGTAAAACCAGGATGATGGGCACAATAATGACGGTCAGGAGACCCAATCCACCTGATATGAGAGGTTGGGAGAGGGCGGTTTGGGAGGTGCGTGCCAAGTGGGTGGGAATAAACATTGCCACTACCATAGCAGCCAATGCCCAGAGGAACAGACGGAGGAAGAAACCAACCACTTTTAAGAATGGATCGAAGTTGCTATTCAGGATGGGGATCCGTGTCCCACCGGGTATAACAACAATTGGATTGTTTCCGCTGGTGTTTATCTGCCCGTTGATCTGAGCACCTGGGTCGCGGTTGATGGCCGTTCCAGCTGACGTAAGGTTTCCATTTAATACAAAAGTACTTGCCAGGTTTAAAGTCCCACCCAGAACCGTAACATTACCATTGATCGTTCCAGCTGCCTGAACGCTTCCACCAAGGAGGTACACACTACCATTGACAGTTGAGCCGCTCATCAAATTAATGGTACCTCCCAGGATAAAGAGGTCATCATTTAGCATCTTCCCGCTCTCCAAGGTATAGCTGTTCCCGATGACTACATCAGGTTGTGAGGCGGCAAAAGCTGTTATTGGAAACAATCCCAAGACAAGTACGGTTAATAAAATAGCAGATAATACTTTTATATTAATACGCTTCATATTACCCTCCGGACCATGCTGAACTTTCGGTAGGTTGCTAACCAGAGTACACTCATGAAACTGATTATCCCAACTAGAAAGAACATAGCGATGAATGTGTATACTGGAATCTGCCATGAATAAGGGCTAACGAGATTCTGGATTGTGTAATAGATAGATATCACACCAACCACGCGATTGAGCCACTCAGCCAAGTATGGACCTGGTGCCTGGAGTAAAGACCAAAGTTGGGTAATTAATAAGACCAACAAGGTAGTGACGATGAGAGTGGTAAAACTAATGGTCAACCAACCGTTACGCTTTTGTTGATGGTATTGGTACTCAGCCAGGTGCACCTGCCAGCGGTCTGTGAAGCCCGAGGCTGGCTCGACCTGCCTAACGGATTTTTTAATGACCGCTTCCAGTTCCACCCAAGCTGATTCAATTTGGCTGCAGGATTCACATGTTTGTAAATGGTCTTGCAGAGCCCGGGATTGCTCGACCGATAGATCCTGCTCAGATAGAAGCCAATCTCTATAAGGCTGATGATTCATGTGCTTTCCTTTCATGCACGAAATTACTGCCCTTTTGGTCAGACCAGGATTGTGCCATAGTCAATCTGGCACGGTGTAGACGGCTTTTTACTGCACTCAGGGATAGAGAAAGGTTTTGAGAGATCTCTTCGTATGAAAAGTCGTACCAATAATACATAACCACTGCTGCCCGGTCATACGGGTTGAGTGTTTTTAACAGGGTTTGCACTCGTTTTTGGTCCTCCACGAGATAAAAAGAAGCTTCCGGTCCGGGTAGACCATCTGGTGGATCAATATACGGCATAGCATCCATCGAGACGATGACCATACGCCGTTTGCGTAATTGGTCGATGCAATGATGGGCTGCAATGGATAAAAGCCAAGTCGAAAATGGTCGTTTATTATCATAATGCTTAATATTTTTATATACCCGCAGGAAGGTTTCCTGTGAGGCATCCTCAGCTTCATCTGGATCACCCAGCATTCGATAACACAGGTTATACACTGGTTTCTGATAGGTCTCAACCAGCTGGGTGAATGCTTCTTGACTTCCTCGATGAACCTGGTTGAGAACTTCAGGCTCTAGGTTATTCACGTGGTGCTCCTGTATGGTTATCTGATCCTATATACGCAAGCGGTGATTATAGGTTGCATGCATATAGGTTGATAAGAAGATCAAACTATTATTTAACCATAACCATTAACCCAGGCACTGATAGAATCTGAGGTTCTCCGGTTCATTGTCGAAGGGGACGAAACCCTTCACCTAATGCTTCATGAGCCTGACCGATCACGATAAATGCATCTGGATCAGCATCAAGAACCAGACTCTTAAGCACGCTTACCTCAGAACGATTGATGACACAATAAAGCATGGAGCGCTTCGATCCAGTATAGACTCCAGTAGCATCGATGGAAGTCACCCCGCGTTCTAAATCAGTCAGGATCGAATGGGACACCCGATCGGGATTCGAGGTGATGATGATGGCAGTCCGGATGACGTTGGGACCGTCTGTAGTTACTTCTGCTGCGATCCCACTGATAAATAGCATGATGAGGGCGTATAACGCATTTCTCCAGCTATAAGTAAGTCCACCCAACAACATGATGAGCGAATCGGTAATCAGATAGCTTTGTGAGATGGGTAGGCTGCGCCAATTGTTGATAATACGCACCAGGATATCCGTTCCACCGCTTGTGCCACGCCCCCGATACACCAACCCATAACCGATGCCACTGATCACACCCCCATAGAGGGTGTTCAGCACTAAATCAGAGGACAGGCCTTCCTTGGGTAAAAAAAGTACTAAAAAGTCGGTGAAAAATGAGACTGCGATGACAGCATAAGCAGTGCGAATGGCGAAGCGCCTGCCACCCAGATGACGCCATCCCAAGATTAGAAGTGGGATGTTACCTATCAGGATCATGACGCCGATCGGGAAATTCGTGTAAAAATTGATTATTTGCGCCAGGCCGCTGATGCCTCCATTGACCAGATGACCAGGCACCAGGAACAGGCGGATGGCGAAAGCTTGCAAGATTGTCCCAAGCGTGATCAGGAGATAATCACGACCGGCATTCCATGAAAAGCGACGAAACCAGGATTCTAAATATGTGCTCATTCGAGTAATTTTGTATTCGCCAGGGTTTCGATAACCCCAAGCACGGCAGAATTATCCAGATCACCCATACCCATTTCGAGCATGGCATTGAATAGCTGTGCATCCACAGCCGCTGAAGGCAAGGGGATGCCATATTGGCGGGCAGTTTCCAGGATAATGTTCATGTCTTTGGCTTGCATGTGGGCTTTGAAACCCGGGCTACGATTATCAGAAAAAAGACGTTGTGGTTTAACATCAAGCGTCCAACATTGAGCTGCCCCACCCTTGATTGCTTCCACCACTTTCTGTGGGTCAGCACCGGCTTTCTTGGCGAAGATAAGCAATTCCCCCATCGCCACCATTTGGGCAGCGACCATAATCTGATTTGCAGCTTTGGCTATCTGTCCTGCACCCGAATCACCCACGTGGGTGACAGTCTTTCCGATTGCAGCAAAGACCGGACGCACAGCATCAACTGCATCAGCTGGACCTCCAACCATGATCGTCAGTGTACCCTGGCGGGCACCGATATCTCCTCCACTAACGGGTGCATCCAGACACTGAACACCCCTTTCCCCTAGCACAGCGGCGATATGACGAGCGATGGCAGGTTTGATGGTGGAATTATCCACATAGATCAAACCTGGATGAACCCCGGTAATAATCCCGTTTTCACCCAATGCGACTAACTCAACATCCGGCGTATCTGGCAGGTTGGTAAATACAACATCCACCTGGGCAGCCACCTCTGCTGGGGAAGCTGCCGGGTGGGCACCTTCACTGACCAGCTCATATACCGCGGCCTGACTTCGATTATGCACGACCAGGGAAAAGCCTGCCTTGAGGATATTGCGGGCGATGGATTTTCCCATTAAGCCTAAGCCTATATAACCAATTTTCAGGGAGACTGACATAAAAACTCCTTACAAGAGTCACTAATTATTACTTTTTATCTTTAGCAATTTTTCTACTTACTGGACCATCTTTCGTATCCAAAATTTCCCAGCCACGATTCTCAATTTGGATGCGTAATTCATCCGCGATTGCCCAATTACTCATCTGCCGGGCTTCCTGGCGGGCTTGAATAAGCCGCAGAACTTCTTCTGATGGAGAGTGAGGAACTTCTAGTTCTATATGGTTTTTTGCCTGGATGGCTTTTTGCCAGATAGAAGACGGTGTGCTGGCTTCAGGATGGTGAGGGTGAAAATGACCAATTTCAGTCATTGGAAAAATTTGGCCCTCCTGGTACTGGTGAAAGTGACCATCGTGTTGCTTCGCAATTGTTGCTAAATCCTCATTTGTTCCAATGACATTTATAGGGGTGCCAGCTGATGTATATAAGAGCCCTTTCTGGAAATGCTTGTGACCCGTGTGCAGAAGGGTCACCAACCCCAATCCCATGACCTGGCACTGACAGCTCGTAGGATCCATGATCAAAGCGGTTTTTTCATCCATACCGATGATGGTCATCTCCTCAGGGAGCATATCCATCAGGCGGACGAAACGTTCCTGACCCATAAAACAACGGCTGGTATCGAGCTCTGCACCCCCTTCGTGGTTATTCCAATGTGGGATTAAGACGAGCTGAAGTCCGTATAGCTTGAAAAAGTCCAGACCTTCAATCCAATGTAGATCTTCCCCAACTTTGTAGATTTCGTATACCGGTAAAGCGCATGCACTAAAAGCGACGGTAGCCGCGCTGGCCAGGGCGAGCACTGCTCCCAGACAGTGGCGCGCAATCAGATAGTACCACGCCAGGCTGCCACGCAGCTGACGGATAGCATAAGTAGGGCTGCCAGGACCCATAAAGATCAGATCAGCATTGAGCAAGGGCGCGATGATTTCGGGCTCATCAGGACTGAATGGGGTTCCTCGCATACGCGCAGGGATGATCTCAACCTGGGGAGAGTAGTTTTGTAATCTATGTGTAAAAAAATCACCAACCCGGCTGATAACTTGATGTGAATTCAGCTCAAAGCCAGCCGGCGTTTCCAGTAAGGCTAACCTAGGCATAGGGGGAAGCGATCGAAAGACCCGGTCGAATATCTTGCGACCGGTCGGGGAAGTTTCACCTGAGCCGAAGAGTATGATTACTCCGGGTTCTGGGAGGAATTGATCAATCATTACCCTTACCTATGAAGCAATTCGCTGGTTTCATTATACACAAATCAGAATTGGATAACTGTCTAGCCCTTTTGATACCTGTTACGTATGTTCGGGACCAGATACTCCGCAAATGAACGCTGTACGTCATAATCTGGTTGCCAGGTCCAATTCCGACGAGCAGCACTATCATCCAAATCCGCAGGCCAAGAATCAACAATTGCCTGGCGTTTAACATCCGGCTGGAAGGTGATCTGGGCATCGGGGAAGAATTTTAAAACCCATTCACGGAATTCCGCGGCAGACAGGCTAAAGCTGGTCACGTTATAAACAGAATGTTTTACAACAGACTTCGGTGCGCTGTTGAGCATCAACAGAGATTTAACCGCATCTGGCATAACCATGAAGGGAATGCGCACATCTTCGCGTACAAAACAATCATATGGTTTTTTCTGGGCAGCATAGTGCAACATCTCGGGACCATAATCACTGGTGCCTCCACTCGGAACCGTAAAAGCGCTGATCAAACCTGGAAAACGCAAACAGCGAAAGTCCAGCATTACTGGCAGATCGGCTGCTAATTGCCGATAATACTTACTAAAATAGATCCCCAATTGCTCGCAATAAAGCTTATTGCAACCATACATGGTACGTGGGTTATTCCACTCCCATTCCCGCACACGGGTATAGGCAGCCTTGGTATCCAAATCTGGCAGACCATAGGCAGCTATCGAGCTGGGAAAGATGAACTTTACTGGTTCATTACGCCATTCAGACTGTTCAGCTGCCAGGTTTAATAAGCCCAATGTTCCTTCCACATTGACCCGGTGAGCTGCTTCAGGGGAGAATTCACTACGGGTGGAAAGCAAAGCAGCTAAATGGTAAATAGTATCCAGCTCATATTCGCTAACCAAGCGCGAAAGCAATGCCTTATCCATGATATCCCCTTGTTGTGCATTAACCAGGGCGCGGATATCGTCGGGTAAAGGCGCTATATCGAGGCTGATGATAGGCATATCATTCTGCTTGACCAGGCTCTTTACCAATGCCTGACCAATTTCGCCTGAGGCTCCAGTGATTAGAACAACTTTTTTACGCATAACTTCTCCTTCGTGATGTGTTTGGGATTGGGTTGCGATAACAGGTGAGTATGTGCTAGAATGAACATACTAATTTTACAACACCTTTGGGCTTAATCCTCGGGTTTTTATCCCCGTTGATGAAAATTTGTAACTAATCCACAGTGAACTCTTTTGAAGATGTGAATGAAAAACCTT
>CAZXPK010000012.1:29912-35593 GCA_964642565.1 uncultured Anaerolineaceae bacterium | reverse complement strand
TCAGCCTAAGAGAAGAACCAATCTTTACGGATTTCTATCTTGAGATCACTGCTGGTCCCAACCTGTGCAAAGACCTGGATGAATATGGTGTGCTATTTCGAGTATCCCCAACGATCGATTACTATCGGTTCTCCCTATCATGCAACGGACAGGTCCGACTAGACCGGGTCAGTGGTGGGCAGGCTTCATCGCCACAGCCGTGGTTGCTGAGTGGTGCAGTACCACCTGGAGCACCCAGCTCATCTCGTTTGG
This sequence comes from uncultured Anaerolineaceae bacterium, assembly GCA_964642565.1. GTDB lineage: Bacteria > Chloroflexota > Anaerolineae > Anaerolineales > UBA4823 > FEB-25. The sequence goes on along the minus strand of CAZXPK010000012.1, from coordinate 35,341 downwards.
GAATAGCTGCAATTGGCTCTGAAATGAGTTTTTTCGTGAATGGTCAATTCCAGTTTTCGGTCCACGATCCACTGCTCACCTCAGGAGGAGTGGGCGTTTTTGCCAGATCTACCAATAAAATGGCAGTGACCGTTAATTTCTCTAAACTTGTCCTCTATGAGGTCATTCGATAGAACTGTTTCATTTTAATCTACTAAACCTAAACTATATGTCCAAAGGCAATTTGATTAACCGCCTCAATGATTTACCACCGAAAGAATGGTTGAAATTCCAGAAATCCTGGTTCGTGCATAACCCACCCCCACGCCAGAAAAATGTGTTACGCCATCCAGCTAAGTTTCCAGAAACCCTGGTGATGGAATTCATCACATTTTTTACGAAGATTAATCAGGTAGTTTTTGATCCGATGGCAGGCACTGGGAGCACACTGGTAGCAGCCCTGCGATGTGGCAGGCATGCTTATGGTATCGAGTTAAACCCAACCTATGCTGCGATTGCCCGTCAAGTGCTTAGCGAGGAACAGCACAATCTGGGGCAGGCTGTAAATGATTTGCAATGCAAGCTGATCAATGGGGATGCTGCGTACATGGCTGAAATTGTATCAAGCCACCAAATTCCTCCGGTTGATTATGTGTTTACATCTCCACCCTATTGGGATATGCTGCATGCGCGGGGAGCAGCCACTCAAAAAGCTAGACGAGCCTCACAAGAATTGGATGTGGTGTATTCCAATGACCCAAATGACCTGGGAAATATCTCGGATTATGATAAGTTTATTGATCGTCTTGTTTATATCTACATGAATATGCAAACCTTATTACGTCCTGGAGCGTATATAACCATCATCGTAAAGAATATTAAAAAGGGGGGCAGGATTTATCCCCTGGCTTGGGATCTGGCGCAACGATTGAGAGATACTTTTGTGCTCAAGGATGAAAAAATTTGGTGTCAGGATAACCAACGATTATCCCCCTATGGGCTGGGTAATGCCTGGGTGAGCAACACCTTTCATCATTATTGTTTACAGTTCCGAAATGAATGACCGCCCGCTACATAACCCCTTTTATTTTTCCCAATTCAGTGTACAATTGTTCTGTAAAGCTCAGTGAGTGTTCCCCAGGCTTTGGCACGGATGGTGTTCATCCGGAACTGATATTACAACGCTCACTGTAACGAAAGGAGCCCCCGCATGTCATACCACACGATTATATTGGTCGGAAATCTTGGTCGAGACCCAGAGATGCGTTATACACCCTCGGGTCAGGCAGTCACGAATTTCTCAGTGGCTGTCAATGATAACTTCACCAGTAGCAATGGTGATAAAGTTGAACGGACGATTTGGGTACGAGTATCCACTTGGGGGAAACAAGCAGAAATTTGTAATCAATATCTCAAGAAGGGGAGGAAAGTACTTGTTGAGGGTCGATTAGTGACCGATCCCAGTACAGGCGGTCCACGAATTTGGAACCGGCAAGATGGTACGCCAAGTGCGTCTTTTGAAGTCAGTGCTCAGACGGTTCGCTTCTTATCTACAAAAGGTGAGGATGAAAGTGTTGGTGCACCTCCCGGTGAAGCTGCTGGTCAAGCCGAGGACGCGGGCGATATACCGTTCTAATTCACATATCAATAAGGTGCGGAGCACAACTCCGCACCTTAATTATTTATCCTACGGATTCTATCCGTAGGATAAAAACTTTAGGATAAATAAATATGTCCAATCCTGCTCAGAAACGTCCGACGGCTCCAGCGCCACCTACATTGGAAGTGCCTCCTGACCTAAAGACAGACTATGCTAACGTGGTCCGGATTGCACATTCTCCATCAGAGCTGGTCTTTGATTTTGCTCACCTGCTGCCTGGCGTTACCCCTGCTCGGGTTTGTACACGCGTAGTGATGTCTCCTTTGGGAGCTAAATTATTGCAGAGGGCATTAGCGGAAAATCTGTCAAGGTATGAGACTGCATTTGGAGAGATAAAAATCCCTGGAGAGAACTCATTAGCAGATTTCTTGTTCCGCCCGCCTACACCCCCAAAAGAGTGAAGTAAATGCCGCAGAAATTGGAAGATATCGCTGAAAAAATCCACCGATCCTTCGAAGTCTGTACATCCGAACGCGATCGGGCACTTACCCAGGCACGTACCCTAACCCGGCATTGTGCCAATGCCATTCGAGCAGTTCATCGGGATGAACATTCATTAGCACGCCAACATCTCGATGAAGCCCGCCAGTTAGTGCAATCTTTACGAGATAATTTGATAGATTTGCCAGACCTTTTTTACGCTGGTTATACCCAGGATGCCTTAAAAGAATACGCAGAAGCAGCTCTGGTGTATGCTTTGATCAATGATAATGATTTTCCCTCTCCTGAGGACCTGCTCTTAGAACCTGCCACCTACCTTCAAGGATTAGCAGAAGCAGTGGGTGAGCTACGCAGGCGCATACTGGATATGCTGCTTAAAGATAACCCATCGGAAGCCGAACGCTTATTGGGTGAAATGGATGATATCTATGCCATTTTAGTGACCATGGATTACCCAGATGCGATCACCGGTGGATTAAGACGATTGACGGATGTGGCGCGAGGCATCATCGAACGAACGCGTGGTGATTTTACGCTTAGCTTGCGTCAGGAACGCCTGGAAAACAGCATCCGGGAATTGGAGTCTAGATTGGATGAGCATAGCCAGTCAGAATGAGAATCATCCGGGCATCTGAGATAGGTACCTATCAGTTTTGTAATCGTGCATGGTGGTACCAGCTACAGGGGTACGAGCCTGAAAATAAGGCTGAGATGGCAGGGGGTAGCGAAATTCACGAAAAACACTCACATGTGGTAATCACAAGCAATTGCTTGCAGATCATCGCTTATTCATCGTTACTATTGGCAATCCTGACTGCGATAATTTGGATCATCCAGATATATCTTTAAGTTTCACTCAGACTGCTGGTGCGTTTATGCCCGTGCTTTATCTTTCAATCTTTTTTTTGATTATTACGGTGATCTTATTTATCCTGGCGTCCCGTCAGAGACGGCAAGCTGGAATTCCAGCTGGCAGGGTGGTTTATATCGATACGAGCCAATGGGGTAAGGTAGAGAAACCTTTATATGATCCAGAATTGCGATTAACTGGTAAACCAGATTATCTGGTCAAGCAAGGCAAGCAAGTCATCCCAGTCGAGGTTAAGTCTGGGCGGGCACCCGAAGTTCCATATGATTCACACATATACCAGCTGGTTGCATATTGCTTATTAGTGGGTCATGAATATGGAACCCGCCCGACGCTTGGAATACTCCATTACTCCAACCGCACCTTTGCCATAGATTTTACAGCTGAGCTAGAATTATCCGTTCAAACTACCATTGGCGAAATGCAGGAACGAACCAATCGTTCCCGGGTAGATCGCTCGCACCATGATGGAAAACGTTGCCAGCATTGTGGCTATCGATCCATATGTGATCAGGCACTCAGGATATAATTAAGCCATGATGTCTGAAGAAAATAAACAGATCCGCAAAATCGCAATCGTTGGTTCCCAAAACCTACCGGGTACGGAAAAGGAATCGGTTGCCATAGCTGCATTCCTGAACAAACGAGGCATCGAAACCCAACATGCATTTCTTTATGACGAAGCGATGTACCGGCGGGTTAAGCAAGGTGAATTTGATGTCTTGATCGCACTGGGTGGAGATGGGACCATGTTGCGTGCCGGACACCTGGGAGGTCCATCTGGTGTCCCCATCCTGGGGATCAACCTGGGTCGGTTTGGCTTTCTAACAGAGATTGCCCAGGATCAATGGGAAGAATTCCTGCCGCGTATGATAGCAGGTGAGTATTGGTTAGAAAAGCGGATGATGTTATGCGCTGAACAGTGGCGGGCAGACTCATTATTGGGCAAGTGGGATGTACTCAATGAAGTTGTAGTCAGTCGCGGGCAGATCATCCGTCCTGTGCATGTTACTGCGCATGTGGATGATCGTTTCCTGACCACCTACGTTGCAGATGCATTGATTGCCGCAACACCAACCGGTTCGACTGCATATGCCCTGGCAGCTGGCGGTCCTATCTTGCCACCCGAATTGCGCAACATTTTATTGGTTCCGGTTGCTCCTCACCTCTCCCTCGATCGAGCCATTGTCTTGGCTGAAGGGTCATCGGTCAGCATCACTGTTGAAGTTGACCATCAGGCAGTGTTCAGCGTGGATGGGCAAGTGCCAATTGGTTTGACAAATGATGACCGTGTGCATGTTTATGCCTCTCCACATGTGGTTAAGTTTATTCGTTTTCAAGACCCTGGATATTTTTATCGTAATTTAACCCCCCATATGAGTCAGAATCCTTCTACGGGGAATCATCGTTAGAGGTTGAGTATGACCGACGCAGCTCCAAAGATGTATTGTGCCAATCATCCGAATATTGAAACTACACTGCGGTGTAACAAATGTGAAAAACCTATCTGCGCAAAATGTGCAGTGCTAACACCCACGGGATACCGCTGCAAGGAATGTGTCAGAGGGCAGCAAAAGATATTTGAAACAGCCAAGTGGGTGGATTACCCGATCATATTTGTGGTAGTCGCCATTTTGGCATACCTGGGTAGTTTGATCGCATTCCGCTTGGGTTTCTTTGTCATTCTATTGGCTCCCGTTGCAGGGGGATTAATCGCGGAAATTGCCCGCTTTATCACCCGCCGACGACGCTCTAAGCGATTATTCATCCTCGCAGTAATTGCGGCAATGGCTGGATGCGTTCCAGTTGGACTTCAGTTTATTTTTCAATTTAGTTTACTGGGTCTAATCTGGCAGATAGCATATGCTGTTTTAATGACTTCCGCATTGTATACCCGCCTAGCAGGGATAAGAATTGGTTAGGTATGCTCAACGAATTACACATCGAAAATTTTGCCATAATTAATCATCTTGACTTGAATTTTGACCCGGGGCTGAATATCTTCACAGGCGAGACCGGGGCAGGCAAGTCAATCATCATCGATGCAGTCGAGGCAATCCTGGGTAGTCGCGCCGATGCGACTATGGTCAGAGCTGGTGCTGATCGAGCATTGGTTGAAGCCAGTTTTGAGATTTCAGATGAGATGAGACAACCTGTTCAACAAATCCTGGAGCGTGAGGCGCTTCAAGAGGAGACAAAGTACCTCACCATGGCGCGTGAAATACGTACCAATGGTCGTAGTTTTGCCAGGGTAAACGGACGAAATGTCAACGTGCACGTACTGAGTGAGCTGAGCGAATACCTGGTTGATGTGCACGGGCAATCAGAACATCTATCACTGTTGCACGTCCGACAACATCTGGGATTGCTGGATAGCTATGCACACGTCGAGAAAGAGTTGGCAGAATATCGGGATGCTTATCATCATTTGATGCATGTGCGTAAAGAGCTTACCGATCTGCATAAAGCAGAGAGCGACGC
>CAZXPK010000012.1:0-29812 GCA_964642565.1 uncultured Anaerolineaceae bacterium | reverse complement strand
CTTGACCCGCAGCAAGAAAAACTTAGTGAACGCTCACAAAATGCATTGGATGAGCTGATCGATCTGGCTACCACATTACGTGATTATCTGGAAACGGTCGAGTTCAATCCGAAGCGTTTGGATCAGGTGGAAGAACGTTTGAACCTGATCCAGAATATGAAGCGAAAATATGGCGAGAACATAGCAGAAGTCCTGCGATTCGTTGAACAAGCAAAGAAACAGCAGGACTCAATCACACATGCATCAGAGCGCATCACGGAGCTGGAAAGAGATGAAAATGAGCTATTGATCAAGTTGGCTAAAATTGGTGAGCTTCTATCCACACAAAGGCATACCGCAGCCATGAAGCTGGAAACTGCCCTAGAAACTGAGCTGATGCATTTGAGCATGGCAGGGGCGAAATTTAAAGTGGATTTTTCTGAAAACCCATCTGATGAAGGAATTACTTTAGGTGATGGGCGCAAGGTGGTATTTGACTCGACCGGATTGGAACACGTGGAATTTTTAGTCGCTCCAAACCCAGGAGAGGGATTGAAACCTTTGGTTAAAATTGCCTCTGGTGGTGAGACTTCGCGTTTAATGCTGGCGATCAAGAATGTCCTGGCTCAAGCTGACAAGGTTCCAACCTTGATATTCGATGAGATCGATCAGGGCATTGGAGGTAGGGTGGGATTGGTAGTAGGGCGTAAACTCTGGGAATTAGCCCGCCAACATCAGGTTTTGTGTGTGACGCACTTACCTCAATTGGCAGCATTTGGTGAGCAACACTTGAGGGTTCTGAAACAAATCAAGGAAGGCCGAACAGAAACTCATGTTGAAACCCTAAATGGTGACGCCCGATTAATCGAGCTCGCACAGATGATGGGTGAGGTCAGCGATGGCACGCGACAATCCGCCAAAGAATTACTGCTCTCTGTCGACCAGACGGTGAAAAAGGAATCCAAATAAAGCGGGATCGTGCCTCATCAATTTATTGAATAATGTGCTCCTGACATTATTGAAATATAAGCATGCCCACTGTCTCACAAACGATAAAATTCCGCCACCAAAGGCGAACCAGGGAACTCCGTGCACCATGGATGAAACTTGGCTTGATCAGCGGGTTGTTGATCAGCCTGCTACTCGTGGCCATCACAATGACAGGAATCTGGTACTATATCAACATCACCCGGAATCTCCCATCGGTAGATATCCTTCCGACTTTATTGGAACCCCCCAATGGTACACTGCTCCAACCCACCCGCTTGTATGACCGCACCCACGAACATGTAATCTTAACCCTGGAGAATCCTGCAGCAGCCGGAGCGCAATATATATATATAGGGACGAATGATCAGGCGGGGGTAAATCAAGCCTTGAAATATTTGGTCGATGCCACAATTGCCGTGAATGATCCTGGATTTTGGAAAGAACCAGGATACACCCTCAGCGGTCTATCTGAAAGCACACATTCCACCTTAGCTCAACTGCTGATCTCCAACCTGGTTTTGGAGGCTGAACAACCTTCAGTAGAGCGAAATATCCGTGTGCGGTTGCTGGCAGCCCAAGCAACGGCCCAATTTGGACGCGGGAAAATATTGGAATGGTATCTAAATAGTGCCCAGTATGGCGAATTTATCTATGGAGCTGGCGCAGCAGCGCGTGTGTACTTCAGCAAACCTGCTGCGCAGTTATCTTTAGGTGAAGCTGCCATGCTGGCTGCTATTGCTGAAACACCATCCATTAACCCATTGATTGTGTCACAATTTCTCAAGGACCAGCAGGCGCTTGTTATTCAAAAAATGCTTGTTTATGGTTTTATTAGCGCTGAAGAAGCACAGGAGGCCTTGAAAGAAAACATACAATTACAAACTCAAGTTGAGGTTCATGCACTGGCACCTGCATTTACTAGTCTAGTACTGCTGCAACTCAGCTCAGCTTTACCCCTGGAACAGATTTACCGGGGCGGCTATGAGATCATCACCACTCTCGATTATGAATTGCAATTGCAAGCAGCCTGTGCCTCGCAGGCTCAGCTTGCCCTTATCCAGGGTGTACAGGAACAGGAAGTCGCTGACGATGGAACTCCATGTGAGGCGGCTCGCTTACTGCCTACCATACAACCGGTCATAGAAAAACCATATGAGGATTTAAGTGCCAATGTGGTTATCCTGGACCCTCGTTCAGGTCAGATACTAGCCATGGTCGGGGAAGATGGATCCGGTATGTTCCCGGCATACCCGATGAGGCATCCTGCAGGGAGCATTGTGTCTCCTTTCCTATACCTGACAGCTTTCACACGTGGAATGAGCCCAGCTACATTGTTATGGGATATCCCAAGGATTAATGACAATAATTCTTTCAATTCATTTCAGAGCGGGATAAACGACGGATTACCGGCTTCCTATCATGGACCTGTTCGCTTAAGGATGGCGTTCGTCAATGATTATATAGGTGCCGCGGCTGAGGTATTGGAACAGGTGGGAGTAGAAAATGTGTGGCTGACCGAGAAGCAATTTGGGATTAACACACCAGATCTCGGACAAACGCCGGTCACGACTTTGAGTGATTTATACTCCCAACAAATCACTTTGTTGGAGAGTGTGCAAGCCTATGGCATTCTTGCAAATCAAGGGGTCATGGCAGGTCAGCCAGATAGTGTGAGCATCACCGGAGAAGACCCAGTGGGATTGAACCCGAGCAGCATATTAACCGTCATGGGAATGGACGGGCAAGAATGGCTGGCTTGGACGAAACCGGAAGTTTTACCCATTGTCAGCCCTCAATTAGCTTATCTAGCCACTGATGTTTTAAGTGACGAAAAACCTCGCTGGTCTACTCTTGGAAATCCGAATGCACTAGAAATCGGGCGACCAGCGGGAGCCAAGGTCGGCATTACCAATGATGTAAAAAACGCGTGGGCGGTTGGATACATCCCCCAGCTGGCAATCGGCGTATGGATGGGCTACTCACACGACGAGGCGGGGGGAGTTTCGGTTGAAATGGCAGCGGGATTATGGCACGCGGTGATGCAATATGCTTCCAGCCAGATGTCTGTACAGGATTTCCCAGTACCATCGGGGATCAATGTGGTACAGGTTTGTGACCCATCAGGCCTGTTGGTTTCTCCCTTGTGTCCTGCGGTCGTGCAAGAGGTATTTTTAAGTGGAAATGAGCCAACTCAGATAGATAACCTTTATCAGAAAATTTTTATCAATCGTGAAAGCGGATTGCTGGCAACCATCTTCACTCCTTCCGATATGGTTGAAGAGAAGGTGTATCTGGTAGTACCTCCAGAAGCAGCAACCTGGGCGAAAGAAGCTGGTTTACCCCTACCACCGGATACCTACGATAATATTTATGCACCTGCACCTACTTCAGCTGATGTGCAGTTTAACCAACCTCAGATGTTCGATCATGTGGGGGGACAGATAAAATTGATAGGTAGTGCCCAGGGAGAAAGCTTCTCGTATTATCGCTTACAAGTCGGGAAGGGGCTCAATCCTCAACAATGGATCCAGATTGGTGAAGATGTTGATAACCCGGTGAGGGAGGGATTACTCGGCACGTGGGATACGACAGGCTTGGAGGGTATGTACGTTGTACAACTTTTAGTTGTAAAGCAGGATCAACGCGTTGACCAGGCATTCCTACAAGTGACAATAGATAATACCGACCCGCAAGTGGAAATTCTTACCCCAAAAGAAGGTGAGCATTTTGCTTACCAACAAAGTGCACCCATAATGATCAATGTGTCAGCGAGCGATAACCTGGTTTTGGAGAAGATTGAATTTTACGTGGATGATAAATTGGAAGCAACTTTGATGGAACCCCCATTTATTATTTTATGGCATATGCAAATGGGCGGGCATACCTTACAAGTCAAAGCATATGATTTAGCTGGGAACCAAAACGAGTCAGCAATCTCATTCACAGTAAGCAGATAATTAAAACAAAAGACCAGGTAATCCTACCCGGTCCGGTTAGGTTTTGATTTAGAAGTAAACGTAGAAAGTACCCCAGATTTGGTTTCTAATCACTGTATCATTGGGATAAACCTGAATCTCGACCAGGATAAGCTTTGTAGAAGGATCTACTATATCCCTGGCGCCCAGTACATACGCGTCATATCCACCTTCACCACCACAATTGCTATATTGATCATACTTTCCACGATAAACGCCATCGTCATAGATATATCGCCCGATATATTTACAATTGCCTCTATAAGCCATCGTGTAGTAATCGAGAAGCTCAATATGACCTATGATTTGTGCAAAAGTGCCTGAGGCACCGAAGAATACACCCTCTGCATCATAATAATTTTGAAAATCAGAAAGGCTAGGCGCGGCAGAGATTGCCACGCCAATATCCTCACCATTGTAGGTCCATGTGCTTCCATTCACATCGGTCCAATAGTCTGGGACATCCACCTGGATATTGCCAGTGTCATCGATGCAGGTGTTATAACCGCTGGTGGTGCTTGCCACGCAGTTAACCAGGGTAGTAGTAATGGTTTCTGTTGGTTGTGTTTCGCTGATGCTCGTTTCGGTTGGTGCCGGAGCAATAGTTGGTACGGTTGATGGGGATGGTACAGGGGTATAAGTAGGATAAGGTGTATAGGTGGGAATAACTGTGGGGGTGGTAGTAGGTGGGGCAGACGTCGGCGTGGCGACCTTTGCGCTACTGCCACATGCTAGGCAAGCGATCATAATTATAGCGCATAGGAATAATATCGATCTGACCATCTTACTATGCATAAGTACTCTCCTCATGGTAACTGATTGTAGGAAAACATAGCTTATGGCTTCCTGCCTTCTGAAGGATTAGTGTACCATAAATTATTTATTAAAAATATAAATCCAAAATCCGTTTCGTTGATGTGAATGCGAATGGGGGAAGATTGTGGATGTTAAAGAATGCGGCTTTATTGGCATCATCCCCGGCTTTAAGCTCACCAGATTGAATGTCCCCTCGATAAAGGATTAATATACTTGCTCCGTGAGGGTGTTCCTGTCCGAAAATTACATCCAATAACCGGATATCCTGGATAAGGAGGCCCGTCTCTTCCAGGCACTCACGCTTCGCAGCTTCTGCTGGATCTTCGCCTGCATCAACAAATCCGCTGGGTAAGGTCCAATGACCTTTTTGCGGGTCATACATGCGCTGAACCAACAGTACTGTATCCACTTTCTTGATCAATACAGCCACTGCCACTTTAGGATCAGGGAAGTAAACCCAATCACAGTTAGGACAAGAGGGTCGCAACTTACCCAAATGTAGCTGGATGATGAGGGAGGTGCCACAGCGTGGGCAATATTTGATCGGTCCGTCAATCATCAACCCGCCCGGACTCGGAGGATGATAGCCGCGATTCCTGCCAGGATCGCAATAGCAGCGAGACTGATCTCAATGGTAAGCAGGAGATACTTTAGGAATGACATATTAGGGCTTTGGTTGGGGTTCACACCCTGTTCCTGCCCAGTGGGAGTCGGATTACCTTCAACCGACACCTGGTCGGAAGATGTACTTCCTGAGGACGATTCAATCCCACTTGTTGGAGCAATATTCTGGCTGGAAGGAGGAATCATGGAAGGAGTCGGTGTAGATGATGCGGTGGGTGTAGGAGTGGTTGTAGCTGTTGGGGTGGGCGTAATGGTTGGGGTTGGAGTCGTATTTGGCGTGGATGAGGGTGTTGAAAGAATATCTATGGAGAATTGAGAAAATGTGCTCGTCGGTGTGGGAGTAGGGCAATTATTTTGAGAAGAAAGAGTCGGATACGCACCACCTCCATAATATTCTTCGCATTGTAGGCGGTCGATTTCAGCTTGTTCTTCATTCAAAGTGTTCAAATTTTCGGGTGTGGATGTAGGTGGGTAAGCGTATAGGTAAACTGTGGTGGGGGTAGCATTCTCCGTTGGTCCAGCTTTAAACACACCGATATTTTGGGTAGGAGAGGCAACTAAAGGTGCTCCCATCATAACAACCGGGGCAGCTTCCGTTGGGGTATTAGGGGAAGCAGCACTGCGCTGGACCTCTTGTTGGGCGGGGATTGTCTCATTAACGACCGGAAGAGAAGGTGCCATGGCTACCTGAGGGCTAGTTTCGAGGAATGTACTGCCAAATATCACCAGTGCCAGTAATACGCTGGCAACAGCTGAAACAATCCCAAATACCGGAGCTAATCGGAGGGTTGGACGTGCTCGAACAGCGGTTGCGTTTATATAGTAATTGCGTGGTGCCTTTAGCTTGGCTAAGCTGTGAACCAACAAGCGCGTTTTACTAATCTCATGCAATTCATTTCGCAATTCAGGATCAGCTTTTAGACGAGTCTCAAGGAACGCTCGCTCCTTATCGCCCAGCTGGTTATCCAAGTATGCTGAGATTAGTTCATAATCACGCGATGTTATCTGGTTTTTCATCTTTCACCCTAATCCCAGACGAAATCCAGCCGGTAAAAGTTCCGCAAATCCATTCAAACAATCTCGTAAGCGTAATCGGGCACGCGCCAGGCGGCTCTTTATCGTCCCAATCGGTTTTCCAATAGCCTGGGAAGCCTCAAAATAATCGAGACCTTGGATGTCCACCATGATCACGGTGGCACGGAAATCATCAGATAGGTTATCCAGACAATGTTGGATGGCACGCTGTAACTCAGCTTGTTCGACCTGCTGCTCAGGTTGATCAGTCGGGTCCACCATCCAGCGGGCGGATTCGACTTCTTCCCCTGCGTCATCTAATGGCTCCAAGGGCACCGTCGGTCGTCGCTTCCGACGGCGCAGCTCATCATAGCATGCGTTGGTCACGATACGAAGTAGCCAGGCTTTGAAGGAACCACCACGGAATGCCCCCAAATGGTTATATGCAGATATGAATGTACTTTGGGTAGCATCATCTGCTGATTCTTCTTCACCAACCATGCGGAAGGCATGATTATAAACCAGGTCCTGGTAAGCCAAAACCAAACGGTTAAACGAATCCAGATCTCCATCCCTTGCTGCCTGGATCAAAGCAATCTCATCCACGTTTGTATTTTAACCCAAATTACAAGTGAAAGCCATTGCATCAGGTGAGTATGGGGTTTAAAATCCTTGACGAGATAGTTTATGTTTGACTCTAAACAATGCAGATTAACATCTTGTATATCGGTCAAAACTGGCACATTTCTATGCTTAGTGTCTACCACTGGGTGGGTGGTCTATTTATATAGCTCAAACGAAGGTGGTCCATAATACCATGACCGTTGATCTAAGCCAAGTAAAGGCAATTTGCTTTGATGTTGATGGGACTTTGAGCGACACAGATGACCTGTTTGTTCAAAAACTGGTCAAAATAATAATCCCGATGCGATTCATTTTCCCTGGAAGTGATATTCACAGGATTGCGCGGAAATTAGTTATGCTCACAGAAGGGCCGGGAAATTGGGCATATAGTCTGGCGGATAAAATAGGCCTGGATAATAAAATCGTCACCATAGGGGATCGACTCTACGAAATGGGTATTGGGGCGTCTACTCAGCCATTTCAATTGATTCGTGGCGTCAGGGAGATGTTGGCAAATTTGCAGAACTATTACCCGCTCAGCATAATCAGTGCCCGTGGACAGAAATCCACATTCAGGTTCTTATTTCAATTTGAACTGTTATCTTACTTCAGAGCTGTGGCTACTGGTCAAACCTGTGTACATACCAAACCATATCCCGACCCAATTGAATGGGCGGCAGCAAGAATGGGCGTATCTGCTGCTTCCTGCCTTATGGTGGGGGATACAGTGGTGGACATCGTGAGCGGCAAAAGAGCGGGTGCTCATACGGTGGGCGTTTTATGTGGTTTTGGTGAAAGGAAGGAGCTTGAACGTGCTGGTGCTGACCTTATCCTGGATAATACAACAGACTTGATGGATTTACTGTTAAACAAATAATCTCATGAATGGCAGCTCAGCTTTAGGATGAATCCTTTTCCCCTACAAGTCGGTTGAAGCTCCCGCAATATATTTTTGGAGATGGCGGTCACTTTCCAAAAGCTTCATTATGAAGTCAACCATCACAATGCTAAGTAGTTCTTTTCTCCTCCTCTTCTAACTCGACCAGCATCCGTTGATAAACACTGGCATTGGATGGGCTGAGTGCCAGAATAGTCATAAGTGATTCGATAGCTGCTTTGCGATTACCCGCCTCAAGAAACAATTCTTTCGACATTTCCAACTGGTTGATGGCTTCTTCCTTGCGACCTAATAAGCGATAAATATCAGCTAACCGGCGGTAAAGAGCAGGTTGAGTCTGATTTTCGTTAATTTTCGCATTAAGGTATTCCAATGCTTCAGTTGTCCGATGGACACTGATCAGATGATTGAGGAAATTATCCAATTCAGACATTGCTTGGGTAATCTGTCCCAAACGGATATTGAGATCAAATAACATGTCGCGCGCTTTCCCATCTTCTGGATCCAAGGTGCGGATTTGTTCAAACACACGGATCGCATTCCGCCAATCAAAGCTTTGCATGTCAATGTCTGCCATCCGGTGCATCAGTTTCACTTTGGTATCACGATCAACGTTAGCTTGTTGGGCAAAACGGAATGCATGGGAGTATGTTTTACGAGCCATGGCAAGGTCAGCCAGGTTGTAATAGGTTTCCGCGAGTTTGGTGAATTCCTGGACGGTATCCTGTGACTTACCGTGGGCTGTCAACAAGCCTATCAAGGTATTGCGGGCTTCCATGTCAATAGGGTTCAATTCGGTCACTCGCTTGAGTAAATTTATTGCCCGATTATCTTCACCACGAATACTATAACTTTTAGCGACAATGGAATACTTCAAGACTGCCTCTGGGATACGGTTTTCCTGAATTAGCAGATCACCAATGCAAATATGCAAAGGTAAATATGTGGGTGCAAATTTAAGGGCATAATACGCTTCTTCCATTGCAGTAAGCAGTTTATTCGAACGCGCCAACTGTCCCACTTTGGCAAGTGATTCCACCAGTTGGCCGCTGGTAGCCTCGGTTAGCATTTCTGCCAGCGGTACCGGGGCAGAACCAGACGGTTGTGCGGGCAATTGTTGTCGAGCGCGTTGAACTTGATCTCTCCAATCAGGACGGATCAGCAGTTTGCTAATATTTTCACAAATTCGTTTCTGTAATTTTGGGTCTGATTGGAGGATAAAGGATTCAATTAGCGGTTCATATAATTCGAGTAATTCCTCAGCTTGATCTGCGGGCACACTCTCAGAATCAGCAATGCTTAGAGCTTCCAGATATTCGGCTGAGGCATCCTTAATTAGATCCATTTTATATAATGTCATTGCCAGGAGGAGGCGCGCACCCAGACCGAATAATTCATGCTGAACGGTCTTTTTCAAATTATGAACAGCACTTTCGAATTGCTCGTTCTTCGATTGAATGAAACCCAAAACATAATAAGCTGCGGAATTTTCCAACCCTGCATCCATGGCGCGTTCCAGCTCTGCGGCAGCATCTTTTTCCTCTCCATGCGATTGCATATCAATCGCATGGCTAAGGTGAAGGATTACCTGGGTTTGATCGAATTGCGGTTGTTCTATTCCACTCGTCCCTTTGACAATCGAGGTTAAATCCTTACGTGCTTGAGGTCCTTGAGTCTCCTCCTGTTCAAAGAGTAATTCAGCTAGCATGGTCAACGCTTTTTGCTTCGCATCCTGAATGGGATCAAGCCTGGCATGAGCATCTTCATCCCTTTTTAGTATTTCTATCTGGCTGACTTGAGAAATTGATAATGGCCCTGCCCCCTCGTTTAGATGATTCGGTCTCGGAAGGGATTTACCACTTTGCAGCATAGTCAATGCCCGGATGGCTTCCTTGCTATTGGGAACTACTTCCAACGCGTGTCTCATAGCCTGCTCTGCCTTTTGATTGTTTCCCTGGCTCTGAAGCAGGCTTGCAATGGATAGATATTCAATCATGGCCTGAGTAGTGCGACCCAAGCGCTCATACACCAGCGCCAAGCGCGTGTGGGCAGTCATATACTCAGGGTTTATAGCAACCACGTGTGACCAACAAAGAATTGCATTTTCAATATCCTTATTGCGGGCATGTAATTCAGCCATGTCCATGTAAGCTTTGGTCGCTTTTTCCCAATCGCCCGAACGTTCCTGGATTTCAGCCACCTTCTGCATGGGAAGGGGGTCATTGGGCGATAGCGTGGCGGCGCGTTGGTAATACTCCAATGCTTCCGGGAATTTTTGAAGTTCAAACAATGCTAACGCCAAGCTGGTTAATGCACTCGTATTTTCCGGAAATTCACTTATCGCAATTCGATAAAAGGTGGATGCTTTTTCCCAATCCTGGTCCCAGGCAGCTGAATGACCCTGGTTCATTGCATATTGATAGGCTTGTTGGTCGCCACTCATAATTGTTTCCTATTCTTCCAATACTGATAAATCTCCCCAATCATGACCGTAGCGAGCTTCAGTTTTCAGGGGTATAACTAAATTATAGGCGTTTTCCATCATTGTGCGGACAAGTTGAGCAGTCTTTTTCAATTCCCTTTGTGGGCATTCAAGAACGAGCTCGTCGTGGACCTGGAGTAACATGTGCCCACTCAACTCGTTTTCTTTCAAAGCGGATGAAACCCGAGCCATCGCTATTTTCATGATATCTGCGGCTGTCCCTTGAATTGGGGCATTGATTGCTTCACGTTCCTCGCGTGACCTGGTCTGTTGATTCCCACCAGATTTTAAACCTGGGAAATAACGGCGTCGCCCAAGAAGCGTCTCAACATAGCCTTGTTTGGCTGCCAAGCGACGCATATTGTCCAGGTAACCCTTTACACCTGGGAATTGTTTAAAATAAGCTTCGACAAAATCCTCCGCTTCTGCAAGCGTGAGATCGCTGGTACGTGTTAACCCATATGGGCTCATGCCATAGAGCAAGCCGAAGTTGATGGCTTTGGCATGCCGCCGTTCATCCTTGGTAACCTTATCAAGCGTCTTACCCAGGATAGCAGCCGCAGTGGCAGTGTGAATATCTTGATCTGCGCGGAAGGCAGCCAACATTGCCTGGTCGTTGGACATATGAGCAGCAATACGGAGCTCCACCTGAGAATAATCCACGGATAACAGGGTGAAACCAGGGGCAGCGATAAATGCTTCACGTACCTGTCGCCCAAGCTCGGTGCGGATAGGGATGTTTTGGAGGTTTGGGTCGGAGGAAGCAATACGACCGGTGACACTACCAGCTTGATTGTATGAAGTGTGAACGCGACCAGTTTTGGGATTTACTTGTTCAGGTAGAGCGTCTAGATAGGTGGATTTCAACTTTGAGAGCTCACGATATTCAAGCAGCAGATCCACCACGGGATGTTTTCCATGCAATGCTTCTAAAACCTCTGCAGAGGTGGAGTAATTTCCCGATTCTGTTCGACGGGTACGATCGGGAGGCACCAGTTTCAAACGGTTGAAAATGGCATTCGATAATTGTTGGGTTGAATTAATATTGAAGCGTTCACCAACGTACTCATATACTTTATTTTCCAATTCATTCAAGCGAGTTCGAAGCTCGTTTGACATGTGTTTGAGGAAATCAATATCCAGGTCAATCCCCGTCATTTCCATATCAGCGAGTACTGGAATGAGGGGCATTTCGATCTCTTCAAATAATTTCATCGCAGAGTTTGCATTAAGCTCTGACTGAAGCCCGGGCAATAAACGGATGACTGCGATCGCATCCATAGCGGCATACGAGGCAGCCTTCTCAATAGGTACCTGGTCCATGCTGATCTGTTTCTTGCCGGTCCCAATCAATTCGGTTATCTCAGTCATGCGAAAATCTAAACGCACCCAGGCAAGATTTTTCAGACCCAGATTGTGAGAAATTGGATTAGTAAGCCACTCCGCAATCATGGTATCAAAGGTGAGTGGTGTCGGGCGAAGTCCATTCCTAGCAAGCATGACGAAATCATACTTGAGATTATGCCCAACCTTAGGTATATGAGGATCAGTCAATGGGTTTCGCAATGCATCGATTACTTTTTTAACTGGTAGCTGCTTTCCAAGGTCAGCTTGATGCCCTACAGGGATGTACCAGCCCTCATTGCTATCCACAGCCAGTGAAATTCCTGCCAGGTCTGCACGCATCTGGTCGGTGGAGGTGGTCTCGGTGTCGAAGGAGATGATCTTGGCGGATTTCAAGACCTGGACCAATTCACCTAAACTCTGTTCGTCATTCACCAAGTGAACTGTGAGCTCTCCCGTATTCTTGGGGGTGGGTTCAGATGCCGGTGAGGTGTGGGTGAACAAAGACAGCTGCTCCTGTTTTTTTGTGCTGGATTTTCCAAAGGCTGGATATAACGCAGTCAAGCGCCCCATCAAAGAGCGAAATTCCAGGTCGCGGAACAAGGCCTCGACCCTAGCAGGGTCAAAGTGCTCGGTGCGCGCCATCTCAAGGTCAAGTTTTACTTTCAAGTCAATGATGATGGTCGCCAGTTTTTGGCTTAGATAAGCATTGTCTTTGTCTGCTTCAAGCTTCTTGCGTACGTTTTCAGAGATATCGCTCAAATGAGAGTAAATGCCATCCAGGGTTCCATAAGTGTTCAACAGGGAAGCAGCAGTTTTTTCGCCAATCCCCACAACCCCAGGAATATTATCCGATTTATCTCCCACCAGGGCTTTATAATCTACAACTTGTTCAGGTTTTACACCAAATAACTCGACGACATCCTTGGCAAAATAGTCCTTTGCATCAGCAATTGTCCTACCAGGGAGGTTAACCAGGATGCGATCATTCACCAGCTGTAAAAGGTCACGGTCACCAGTGATGATCTTGACTCCAAAACCTTCAGATGCCAGGTGGCGAGCAAGACTGCCCAAGACATCATCTGCTTCATAACCTTCCATTTCCAAGCGGGGAATATTGAAGGCATCCACAATCTGTCGGATGCGGTCCATCTGAGGGCGAAGGTCTTCAGGCATCTTGGCACGGGTGCCTTTATACTCTGGGAAGAGTTTGTCACGGAATGTCTTTCCAGTATCGAAGGTTACAGCTAGATAATCTGGATGGTCCTGTTCTAACAAACGTAGTAGGATGGAAGTGAAACCGAACACCCCAGCGGTGGGTTCACCGGCATGGGTGGTGAATGCAGAAGAGGAACCCCTGGTTAGCGCAAAGTATGCTCGGTAAGCCAGAGCGTGTCCGTCGAGTAAGTATATGATGGGAGGCATGTTGTTTTATAAGTTTTAATTTGTTGTATGCACACCTTGTTGGTCACAGAAATCGTTATTGTACTTGTTAACCAGGTGTGTTTCATTGGTTTGCTTATAACTGGAGATAAAAAAGGCAGGTTTACAAAAATCTCCAAATAGGTTTTCAATTGTTAGAGATGGGAATTGAGTAACTATATTCAGAAGGAGAGCATCCAACATAGATATCCCGGAGCTGGTACTTTGGCTAAAAATAAAATCTACTAATAGATTGGAAGTCTGCATACCATTAACCCCACCAGATTCATCCAACATTAATTGGATTTTATTACTCATATCGGGGGATGATGTTATAACCGATACAGGTGGTTCACCCTTCATGGCATATGTTATATCATGCACTTTGCGTTGCTGCAAGGAAGATTGACAATGCTGACTAACCATGATATTGTATGATTGGATGGAAAAGCTGATACGACTTTTCCGTTTATGTTTTGCGTGCCTATTCCTGATGATTAACATTGCTGGAACAGGCAGTGTTCGCGCTGCAGACAATACCAATGGGGAAAAAGTACGCCAAGCCACCATTGTTGTCACTTATACGAGGTATGAATGGTGGTTACTCCGATGGTCAGACAACCAACTAATATGCCATGTGTATATCGACCAAGAAGGTTGGCCAACCGTTAATGATGTATTAACCGATTGTGGTGGAACCATTTACAGTCAATGGATTAATACCCAATCCTGTTCCGGATTGGATCAGGGGAATATTCTTCCATCTGGATGTACCGGTCTTTATTTATTTTTTATCGGTAGTGCACCTGCAGAAAAAGAGATAATGGTTGACTTACCTGCCGCACAGGTATACGTAACATTGAGCGAATGTTCACCAATTCCGCCAGAAAATCTCTGCCCGATCATACCCAATTTGCACTTCGAGGGTGAGGAACCCTTACCTAATGAGCAGATTACCGCCATCCATGTAAAGATGGATGGGGTTGAAACATCCTGTCAGGAGAATACCTGTGATATTCAATTGCACGCCACCAGGTTGGCAGGAACAATAGTGGAATTTTGGGCAGATTCCAGCTTTGGGGATTCAAGTGCAATTTTCAGCGCAATGGTGCGTGTCATTGATAGCGGTGTAAGTGCCTCTCCAACCAGTGGGGGTTGGTACGTGGATGTGATATCCACCCAATGGCAGGGTAATGAAATCGCCACTTGTGCAGAGGTGTGGCAGGCTTTTCCGCCGGTTGGGGGAGTTCCTAATTGGTTATCTACCCCTGAAGATCCGGCGTTCTTGGCTACAGAACAACCTTATGCTTATCTGGCGGGTCGCCTGATTGCTCAAGGAGTGGTGAATGCTTCCACTTGCCCTAGTGGTGGTATGCTTTCAAATGGTTATGCAGATAATTGTGGTTTGGAATTGGCAATGCCAGAAGTCATCGTTTGGCAAAACCAATTCGACGACCAGATCATGCAGGTAGCAAATGACACAAAAGTGCCTGCCCAGCTTTTGAAAAACCTATTTGCCCAGGAGAGTCAATTTTGGCCTGGAGTATACCGGCAGCCTAAGGAATTTGGATTAGGACAGATCACTGATAATGGAGCAGATGCACTCCTCTTGTGGAATCCATCCTTCTTCAACCAATTCTGCCCCTTAGTCCTAAATCAAGACCAATGCTCATTAGGCTATCTCAAGCTTGATGCAGATACTCAAGCGATATTAAGGGGCGCGCTAGCCACTAGTGCTGATGCAGATTGTGCAATCTGTGAGTTCGGGATTGATTTGACGAGCATTGATACGAGTATCAACCTGGTAGCACATACCATGTTAGCGGATTGCGAACAGGTCGCCCAAATTGTATATAATGCAACCGGCCGGATTGCCGGTGAAATTGCCAGTTATGAAGAGCTATGGAAATTTACGATTGCAGATTATCACGGTGGCCCGGGGTGCTTATCGTACGCCATGTATACTGCTTGGGCATCCAGATCAACCATGGATTGGGAACAAGTCTCCACGCATCTGACTGAACCGTGTGAGACGGTGCTTCCTTACGTGACCCAGATCGTAGCAACCCCGTAAAACCACACTTCGGGGAATATCAGAGAGGGATTTACTCTTTTCCCAGCAATCGAATCAGGTGTAGAAACTCCTCCCATTCCTCAGTGAAAAAATGGACGGTGACGTTATTCAACTCCAGATGGTAGGTCGTTTCACCGTCAGGTTCATCTGCTTTCCATACTTGATAATGCATATTATCAGTCTCAGCAATTACCTGGGTCTTAAAGTCCATGTCATGTTCTGGCATAGGTCTCCCTTTCATGAATTACCACTCAGGTGATAAACTGTAAAAACACGATGAAAGATATTAGGGTGGGGGTAGAACGTACCATGGACTGATAAAACCACCCATATAACGAACCTCAAAGTGTAAGTGCGGACCTGTGGAATTCCCGGTGCTCCCAACTGCGCCAATATAAGAACCGGTATAAACACTCTGACCACAGCTGGTACTGACTGCACTTAAGTGAGCATAGAGGGTTTGATATCCATTGCCATGGTCAACCATCACCATGTAGCCATATCCGCCATTTGCCCAGCCTGCGAACACTATTACGCCCGCATCTGAGGCAAATACTCCATCTCCTTGATAGCCTGCGATATCAATTCCAAGGTGTCCTGACCAATAATCATTTCCAGAGAGAGTGTGTGATGCAGTTGGCCAGGCAAAGGCACCGGACCCATAGGCACCCGCATAGTTCCCTTCACATGCGCCTGGTCCGAGCACAGATTTTGATACACCTGAGTTGGTTCGAGCTATGGTTGGTACAAGCCATTGGCGGAATTCACGATGACCATTAGGGATCATGATCCACGCTTCTGGTTCAACCTGGGGGTTGGTCAAGTCAAAATTATTGCCTTCCCACCCGAGTATATCTTCCACCTTAGCATCGAATTTTGTCGCTACAGATTCAAATGTGTCACCTTCTTGCCATTGGTAATAAACTCCATCTACAGGAGGTACATTCAGCATCATCCCCGGATTGAGCATATCTGGCGAGTCATTGAGCTGGTCATAGTTTGCCCAAAGGATAGTCTCTGGGTGGAGGTTAAAGCTCTGAGCGATACCAAATACTGAATCTCCAGTTGAGACGGAATATTCAATCACCTCGGTGCGTGGTCGTGTGGGGATATTCGTGTGTAAAGCTGTCCGCCGAATAATTCCGTCTTCAGGACGGACTTTTAAATAGCGAGGCAACTCTGCAGAGCCGATTTTAGAGGATGATGCCAGTAAATCGGTTTGGGGTGTGAGTAGGGGTGTTGTTACAGGAGGAGCAGCCTGGGTGGATTGAACACGCCAACCAACATAACCAGCTAATAAAACAAGGCTCAAAGCCAGCATCCATATGCCAGCTAAAAGCACACCATTTGGTTCATGAGCCCCTTTCGGAATGGCAGGTTTTGGAGCTGTTTTCGATGGGCTTAAATCTTTATTTGATTTCTCATCCATGACCAATACCAATTAAAGGCGCGCTTATTATAACTGCATTATGACAGAACGCAGTTTATACCGATAAGCTGGTCAGTCCTGGTCTTCGTTGAGGGTCTCAAGGAAAGAAAGATTATCTTCAGTTTTTGAGAGGCGCTGAAGAATTGCTTCAGTTGCAGTGGCTGGATCCATACCAGCACCGAACGGGGGTGCAGCGATCATTTGGTCATACATGCGACGCATCAGCCATACCCGGGGGGTTAAATCCGGTCCAAGAAGCAGCTCTTCACGGCGGGTGGACGATCGCTCGATATCTATAGCTGGGAATACTCGTCGTTCCTGTAACCGGCGGGAAAGCAAGAGCTCCATGTTTCCGGTTCCTTTGAACTCTTCGTAAACGACATCATCCATGCGTGAACCAGTATCCACCAGGCAGGTTGCGATAATGGTAAGTGAGCCACCTTCTTCAATGTTGCGGGCGGCACCAAAGAATCTTTTCGGCGGATAAAGAGCCGATGGATCAATACCTCCAGATAACGTTCGACCTGATGGTGTGACCACTAAATTATATGCACGAGCTAAACGAGTGATTGAGTCCATCAAGATGACCACATCCCGACCGGTTTCAACAATGCGTTTTGCACGTTCGAGTGCCATTTCAGCCACCCGTACATGAGATGTCACGGGCTCATCGAAAGTGGATGAGATCACT
Source organism: uncultured Anaerolineaceae bacterium (assembly GCA_964642565.1). GTDB lineage: Bacteria > Chloroflexota > Anaerolineae > Anaerolineales > UBA4823 > FEB-25. The sequence continues at coordinate 12,450 of CAZXPK010000012.1, read as the reverse complement.
TCCGCGTCCACCGAGCGGTCCATATCAGTCACCTCTTCTGGGCGCTCACCGATGAGGGCTACCATCAAATAGACATCCGGATGATTCGTTGAAATTGCATTGGCAAGCTGTTTTAGGATGGTGGTCTTACCAGCTTTAGGGGGTGATACGATCAGACCACGCTGCCCACGCCCGATCGGGGTGACCATGTTAATCAAGCGTGTAGCCAGAGTATGCCGGTCTGTTTCCAAATTGAATCGTTTGTCTGGGAAGATTGGAGTGAGGCTTTCAAAAGCTGGTCGGTTGCGAATCTCCTCAGGATCAATACCGTTTACAGTCTCCACCTTAAGCAAACCGTAATGTTTTTCAGATTCGCGTGGAGGTCGGACATGACCGATAATCAGATCACCATCACGGAGGCTATACCTTCTTATCTGCGACTGGGACACATAGACATCGAAAGCACCCGGCTGGTAATGACCTGAGCGAAGAAAACCCATTCCATCGCTCATTATTTCCAATATACCCCCACGCAATTCAAGGCCATCCCTTTCGGCTTCGGCTTGTTGAATTTTCAAAATGAGGTCGTCTCTTTTCAGGCGGTTCGCTCCCTGAACATTCAAATCCCTGGCCACTTGACGGAGGTGATCCAGGGTGGAAGATTGCAGTTCAATAACTTTCATAATTTATCTTCTCGTAATTTAGATGATTAGTTTTTACATGAAAATATTTATATTCATTAACCCCGCCAAATTTAGTAATAACAACAATAATCAAGGCGGGAAGCCGGAAATATATGTAGGGCTAATTACTATTAAAAGGGGGAAATTATTACAGGTTAATTATAGCATGTATATTAGTTTTATGCAATCAATACGCAAAGCTTTTTGCTAATGTATTTGTGTATTTTATCCCAAATAAAAGATAGACCGTTTCCGGATGATTTGACGAATTGGTCTGGCGTGAAATCAGGCGCCAAGCCTTAACGATGTAATATATTTCGATTTATTTTTATGGGTAAGAATCTACTATGCTTTTAAATTAGATAAAGTTCTATTTCATTTTTTTATCTGTAGTAACCCTGCCAATCCCATCTATTCTTCAGACTCGGCTTATCGCACTCCAACGATATCACAAAGATGAGATAGCTGCATCATGATGTATATTTGGGTAAGGGAACATGATCACATCCTGAATAAATTTTTAAGATATAGTCGATGGACTATTATGCATCTTTTATTGAATACCTGTGCTCAATATTACAAGCCTTTTTAAGCATGGCCTGGGCTGGGCAGTATTTTGTAGCTGAAAGCTCAATGGAACGCTCTACTGCGGCAGGGTCTACATTATGTCCTTCAACGATATATTCGATGGTGATATTCGTGAATACTTTAGGGAATTCGACTGCTCTTTCAGCATGTACTTGCACGTGAAAGGAGGTTACATCCTGACGTTTTTTCTGGAGAATGGATATTGTATCCATGGCAGTACAACCAGCCAAACCAATGGCAATCAACTCCATCGGTTCAAACCCATTATTTTCCCCGCCCACCGATGGTTCGCCATCCAAAGGGACGGTGAAACCATTTTCTCCTATGCTCGTAAAGGAGAGTTTTTTATTCCAGGTTACTGTTGCTTCCATAAATTTATTGCTCCAAAAGCGGGGTGAGATATTTTTCAAGCATTGCCCGGCTGACAGGACCCGTCCACGCGAGAATTACATTGCCATTGTGATCAATAACATACGAGCTGGGCAGGCTGTCATTATGAAAAGCGATCAATGATTTGTTGTTTGGATCCAGCAGTACCGGGAAACTGATGCCATATTCATCAACGAAACTCGCCACGTCCTTTGCTGGATCACCTGCTTCGATTCCGATCAACATAAAACCTTGATCCGAATGTGCATTGTAATACTTTAACAAGGTCGGCATCTCATCCTTGCAGGGTGGGCACCATATGGCCCAATTGTTGAGTAAAACTATTTGCTGACGGTAATCGGAGAGGTTAACTTTCCTACCATTTAGATCATTCAAAGTTAAGTCTGGCGCAGGAAAGTTCACCACAGAGGGTACAACCGAATAATCAGTGGAAACGCCATCGTTGTTGAGAACCTTGGCAGCGACCAATCCTAAAACGATTAATCCCACGCCAATTAAAACCAAAGGGATGAACTGGCGTAGATTTATCTTATACTTCTCGGTTGGTTGATCCATACGACTAAATGAATACGCTAAAACTCTACAACGCGCTTAAATACTTGCATCCATAATTTGTAAGCGTGCACTCGATATCACACCCACACCATCAATATCGATGGTTTATGGAACACCGCTGACATTATAACGCATCGACAGTTTGTAAAACTCATTCGCCTCGATCATTTCGGCAATGATCATGGCACTTTCCATTGTCATCTGGTGGTCAGTCACCACAGCTTGCGGGCAGTACGGTCAGGCGGGGGTGACAAGATGTGCAAATGAACAGGTTTCTGCAAATCTTTGAGCTGACTGAGGTTTTTGGACAATATCGTAATTGCTTACAATTAATCCATCAGATATCGAAGTAATATCATCCACGAGCTGAATATCGTCATCCCATGTTTACCATTGGCCTCTATTTGAGAAATATAAAAGTTCTTTGGGAAAAATTAATAGAGCACCAAACAAATCCTTTATTTGTCCGACGAACTGATCATTGAGTATCCTTAGCAATATACTTCTCATCAGCTAATATCGAGTTTTTTATTATATCCATTGATTTGGATGCTTTAATCCTGTAATCGTTGCACTTCAAAATCTAATTCAATACTAATCGGTGGTGTTATAATATTTAAGGCTCATTTTATAATTTTATTTACGATCGACGACAAAAATTTTATATAAGTTAAATGGAACCTCTACAGGCAGGGCCGAATAAGCGTTTGAAAATCAAACCCAGGATATTCATATTGGGTATTTTGATATTTACGGTTTTAATCCTTATTCCTGTATCGGCTTCATTTGCACAAGGCGTTGACAAATTAGGGAATAATCCGTATTTATTCGATGAGTTTGATGCATTTCAACTTAAGCAAGCAATTTTACTCACCGATACCGTCACCACAACTCCAACTAAAGCACTCACACCGATCATAACCAGCATCATTACCGCAACTGCGACACCCACTGATACCCCAATTACGACACCCACTCCAACCGGTACCTCTACCCAAACCGCAACAGAAACTACAACAGCAACTACAACTTCAACCCCAACGCTGACCAGCACGCAGCCCACAGCAACGATTACCCCAACTCCCACTCAAACTGGAACGTTAATTCCTGGGGCATCGTTATCTATATCCGTTACACCGTCACAAGCCAAAGTAAACGAGAGTTTAACATTCACGATTAAAGTTGGGAATACCGGTACTGCACCAACAAACGATAATATCGTAGTTGACTCATTTCCGACGTATATTGATGTACTCACGGTTACGACGAGTAAAGGCACAATTACCAAGCTGACCCACTCATTCATTGCCTCTATTGGGGATGTCAATCCCGGTGATATTGTCACTATCACCACTATGGTTAAGGTCAATACATCACTCACCCGTACAGAAACCCTGACTAATGTTGTGACGATGACTTACAACCAAACGAAGTCGATTGCATCAAGCGTCGGGTACCAAGTAGTGTTTCAAACCTTGCCTGGAACGGGTGAACTGCCTTTGAATTGGCGGCAGGAGAGGATAAAACCTGTTGCAATGATCCCGGGTCTGCTATTAATGGGCTTGGGTGGAATATTGTTAATCATGGTGGTTTGGTCTAAAGATCGTAAGCATAAAGACAGGCTATGGATGACTGTTGGAGGCATCCTGTTAATCCTGGTCGGGTTTATTGCCGGGGTATCCGCGTCCGGTTTATTTAATCCGAGTGGACAAGCTCATGATCACCAGGTGACACCAACTTATGGAGGGGTCATTGCACAGTTGCAAGCTGTGGAGCCATCAGTAACCGCCCTGCCCTGGTTACCAGCTTCTGCATTCTCCACACCTGATGCAGTTATGCCTATAGTAACGCTCCCGAACTACCCAATCCCGACACCTAAGATAACCATTACACCGAAACCCGGTGAAGACGGACCTGACACCAGTGCTGTGGTACGAATTGTTATACCAGCCCTATTCCTGGATACCGAAGTCAAATATGTGCCTTATGATGGGTTTACCTGGATGATTACCGGTCTCAGACAGGAAATTGCCTGGATGGGGAATACCTCCTGGCCTGGATTGGGAGGAAATACCGGGTTGGCTGGGCATGTCACCGTAGCTGGTATGGGTGATGGTCCTTTCCGTCATTTAGACGAGCTACCAACTGGCGAATTAGTTCTTCTATATACAGAAAAGAATATATACACATATCAAGTGCGTGAAAGCCGGGTGACAGATGGTGGGGATATGTCAATAACCTTTACCACAGAAAACCCCCAGATTAGCCTGATCACCTGTATTGATTGGGATGAGGAAACTCATACCTATATAAATCGATTGGTAGTGATAGCGGACCTGGTTCGGTCTGAACCAATCACAATGGGAAGTATGCAATAGCTAAATAAATAAATCGAAACCCTGGCGCTGGATTACAACCAGCACTTTTTTTATGATCCTGCGGTATATACCATTTCACCTCCAACCATTGTAGCAAGAGGTCTAATCACTAACAGTTGTTCTGGAGGGTATGAATAAGGATCATGGTTCAATATGAGGAGATCAGCCAAATATCCTGGAGCGAGCTTTCCGAGATGGTTTTCCATTCCAGCTGCGTAGGCTGCCCCGGTGGTAAAGGCATGTAAAGCTTCATCAACACTTAAACGTTGTTCTGGGTACCAACCTTGTCCTGAAGGTGTGCCATCTGCACGCCTGCGCGTCACTGCAGCATGGATACCCCAGAATGGATTGGGTGATTCCACTGGCGCGTCAGAGCCGAATGCGAGTGGAACATTATGAGATAACAAGCTGCGCCATGCATAAGCAAAGGCAGACCGTGCGCCCCAACAGTGATCTGCCATCAACATGTCGGAAGTGGCATGGATTGGTTGCATGGAGGCGATGAGATTAAGCTGGGAGAACCGGGATATGTCATCAGGATGCAATACCTGGACGTGCTCGATGCGGTGGCGAAGCTGGTTTTGTGAGAGGGAAGGTATAGTATGCTCGAATTCTCTTAATTGCGCATAGGCATTGAGAACTTCACGATTGGCCCGGTCACCGATTGCATGGACAGCCAAGCTGATGCCATTTTCAACTGCAAGGCGTCCCTGCTCAAATAATTCCTCAGCATCCAACATCAGGATGCCCAGGTTGTCAGGTTCGTTATCGTATGGTTGGAGCATCGCTGCAGTGTGAGGTCCAAGGGCACCATCAGCAAACAATTTTACCGAGCCGACACGTAGAATATCATCACCAAAACCAGACCGAAGTCCAAGCTCAACTGCATGAGGTAAACTTTCCAGAGGGATGCTTTTGAGCACACGCAGTCTCAGATCATGCTTGTGGTGGAGGATTTGCAATGCCGAAAAACAACGGCTATGGTCGAAGTCGTGCACTCCCGTGAGACCAGCTTGCCAAAGCCGGGGTATCGCCTTCAGAAGGGCATTAATCACTTGTTCCAGGCTGGGTTCCGGAATGGCACCCTCGAGAATGCCAGTAGCGGATTCAAACAAAATACCATCCGGCTCACCGTTTGTAAGATGCCCAATCCATCCATCAGCAGGGTTGGGAGTGTTGCAGGTGATGTCAGCCAAATGGAGTGCGGCTGAATTTGCCCAGGCAGAATGGAGTGATTTGTGAGTAAGGTAGACAGGATTATTTGGAGCGATATCGTCCAACACGGACGCAGTACCATAACCTTCCGTCCAGTTATTCTGGTTCCAACCATGACCCAAGATCCATTCACCCGGTGGAGTGGCGTTTACGCGCTCAGCGACCCTTTGCAGGCACTCAAGCCGGGTTGCGGTCTCGCAGTCAACTTTTTGCAGGCTTAAGGCGTAATCTTCCAAATGTATATGAGCGTCTGTGAGACCGGGAATGATCGTGCGACCAGCGGCATCGTATAAATCGGATGTGATAAACGTTGAAAGGATTTCATCATCCATTCCGACGGCTATCACATGCCCATGATCGATGGCAAGGGCAGTGGCTGAGGGCTGTAAGGGATCTAATGTATGAAGATTAGCATTGTGGATGACGTGCATATTCAACCGGTCAGTCACTCTGACCCAGGATGCGCAAGATCAATGCATCCAATTCCTCATCTGAGTAATAATGGATGACGAGGGTACCGCCTTTTTTCCGTGGGTGCAGGTTGACACGCGTTCCCAAGCGTTGTCGTAAACGTTCTTCAAGGAAGGATACATCAGGCTTCGGTGCTGGTTTTGAAAGTGAGGGTGGGCGTTGACCGAGATATTTACGTACCAGATCCTCAGTTTTTCGAACGTTCAACTCGTGTTTGATGATGGTTTGAAGGACTGCGGATTGTGCCTGTTCATTCGGTAGACTTAGCAAAACGCGCGCATGACCCTCTGTAATTTCTCCAGTGGATAGGGAGTGACGCACATTTTCTGGTAATTTGAGAAGGCGCAGTGTATTGGTTATGGACACGCGGCTTTTACCTAATTGCAAGGCAATCTGCTCATGAGACAGGTTGAAATCGTCTGCCAGTTGTCGGTAAGCTTCTGCCGCCTCAAGAGGAGTGAGGTCCGCACGTTGGACATTTTCGATGAGTGCCAGCTCGAGACGCTGCTGTTCCGTAGCCTCACGCACGATAACCGGTACTGTATCAAGATCTGCCATACTGGCAGCTAAAATACGGCGTTCACCCGCAATGAGGGTATACTTGCCTGGCTCCTCAGCAGGTGCAACGATCAATGGTTGCAGGATGCCATTTTTACGAATAGAAGCAGCCAGCTCCTCCAGCTCTTCCTGATTCATTTGGGAGCGTGGTTGACGTGGGTTGTGACTGATATCTGCGATAGGCAGAGTCTCATAGCCACTCGTGGACGATGAAGCTATGGACTCAGGGGTGAATTCTCCAGTGGGGATGAGGGCATCTAGTCCTCGACCAAGACCAGTTTTTTTTGTCATTCTGTGCTCACTAGGGCTTGAATTGGCTCAGGAACCAAAACTCCGTCACCGACCAGGATCTCACGGGCCAGGTTGGAATAAGCAATCGCACCATTCGATCCAGGAGCATAGACCGAGATTGGCTGCCCATAGGATGGCGCCTCTGCTAAACGGACCGATCGTGGAATGATGGTGGCGAAAACCTGGCTTGGAAAATGACGGTTGATTTCATGGACGACATCCGCACTTAGTTTGGTGCGGACATCGAACATGGTCAAAATGACGCCACGCACACGCAAATTAGGGAAGAGTGCGGTGCGAATGCGTGATAAGGTTTGGTTAAGTTGCCCTATGCCTTCCAATGCCAGGTATTCACACTGGACGGGGATGATCACTCCATCTTTGGCGGCGACCACTCCATTCAAGGTCAACAAACCAAGAGAAGGAGGGCAATCAATGATAATGTAATCGTAACGCTCGATTATGGGCTGTAAAGCTTCCTTCAGCCGGGTTTCTCGAGCAATAACAGAGACAAGCTCAACCTCAGCACCCGCCAGTGCTGGAGAAGATGGCATGAGTGATAGTTTTAATCTTGGATTATATAGGATATTTTTTATCGCAGGAGTTGCACCGATAATGACATCGTAAGAGCTGTTTTTTACAGTGCGCTTATCGATACCCAGACAGGAGGATGCATTCGCTTGTGGATCAAGATCGACCAGCAGGATACGCTGACCGAAGTTTGCCATGAACGCTCCCAGATTGACAGCAGTGGTTGTTTTTCCAACGCCGCCTTTCTGGTTGGCAATTGTATAGATCCGCCCCATTAAAGTACCTCGATCAAATATTCCTGGATTTCCTCGGGTAAAGGGATACCTTCCAAACCTCGTCGTGTGACTGAGGTGGCAGCAATCTGATTAGCAAATCGAGCAGACTCCCATGGGTCGCGGGTTAGATAGAGGCGAGTAAAAAAAGCTGCAGCAAAGATATCACCCGCTCCAATAGCATCAATCTCTTCGACCTGAGGTGGGCGCAAGCGTCGAACATCTCCATTCCAATATACCCTTGCTCCTGCAGCGCCCTCGGTTACAACCAGGATGCGTGAAGCTGAGGCCATCTCTTCTATTCGAGATTCATCATTCAGCACATCTTCTATGCTTAATACCGCTGCACCGGATTGCTGTAATGTGAAGGCTGCTTCAGGCCATTCTGAAGCATGGACATGTCCTTGTTCGTCCCAGGCACGCAACCATCCTTGAGGTGTAACTCCCACCAGCGCGTTGGGAAAATGCCTGACTAATCCCGGCTCGACTTCCTGTGCAACTGGGCCGAGGTGGACGATTGGCGCCTGCCTCCAGGGCTCGGGAATGAGGTGATAATCCAAACGTGGAGCAATGGTGTGCACAATCTGAATACGTCCCTTATCGGTGTAGATGTTTTCAAACGTGGTCGAATGCTCAGCTGGGTAACTGATGATGGGTATATGTTTCAGGTTTCCGAGGGGTAATTCTCCTCCCCAGGAAGTGACAATCCCAACCCGCAGACCCAAAGCATATGCAGTCAAGCCAGCATAGGCAACGGTGCCACCTAATCTAGGTCCGGTGGGCGTGAGGTCACGCGTCAGGTGACCAATAATTAGATAATTAATCGGTTCAAGCGGGGAAAGGCTGAACATGGGTTGATTATACCTGAAATAAAAAAGGTGCTGACTTTTATACAGAACAGCATCCAGCAGGCATAAATTATTCTTTTGGAATAATTGTCACTTTACGGTGGGGTTCCTCGCCAAAGCTTTCGGTGGTGACGTGTGCATCATCCCTCAGCTCCATGTGAATTATCCGGCGCTCATTGGGTGGCATGGGTTCAAGAGTCTGCTTGCGTCCGGTTTTCACCGCCTGTTCAGCTATGCGGTGGGCAAGCTGGCGTAGCTGCCGTTCACGTCGCGTTCGATATCCCTCAACATCTAAGACCAAGGTAATATTGTCTCCCAGCTCTTTACTGACGATCAGCCGAGCGATATATTGCAATGCATTTAGGGTTTCTGAGCGTTTGCCAATCAATACACTTAAATCTTTACCGGTGATATCAACCAGAATGGCACGGGTTCCACGCACATCATCAACCTCGCCGTAGGATGCATCGACTTGTGCCTGGATGTGCATCTTCTCAAGCAGCTCATTAACTGTCTCCTGAGCCACATGTAAAGGAATTTGCTCCTTTGCATTTGCTGGTTGGATGCGAATTGGTTTAATCGTTGGCTCTTCCTCAGCAACTTCAGAAACAGTTAATTCACGCGAGGAAGCTATAATTTCTGGCTCGGGGGATTCCGATGCTTTTTGCCTGACTATGAGGCGTACCCGTGCTTGATGGGCTCCGAGGCCGAACAACCCTCGACCACCTTCATCAAGGATTTCTATCTCTACTGCCTCGCGAGGTAATTCCAGTTCAACCAATCCCTTTTCGATAGCCTCATTGATCGTAGGGGCGATGATTTCAAGTGTCGCACGTTGTGTGTTCATGGTTATTTCCCAATAAACGATAACACCTAGCTAATTGTTTATTTTGCTTTGGCGACTTTTGCCTTTGGCAACAGGTTGCTCCAATGAATGTTTCCCATGAGTGCGTATTGAGCAACACCCAAAACATTGCTGATGATAAAATACAAAGCCAACCCAGAGGCAAGCGAATAAGCGATCCAACCCATCAGAATGGGCATATATAAATTCATCATTTTTGACATCTGAGCACCCTGGTCACCAGGATTGGCAGGCGGGGTCATTAATTTGGATTGCAGGTAGGTGGTCACTACCACGATAATGGTCATGATGGGTACTGCAAAACCGGCGATTATCAATGCATTCGGGCTGCTAATCTCCGGCAATCCAAGATTCATCCACAAGAATTTACTGTTTAGGGGGATGAGTTGAGAAGCAGGGATGAAGGAGTAAATATCACGGCTAAGATTCAACAGTTGGATGGGTGCTGAAGCCATGGCGAGTGTGATGGATTGGTACAGACCAATCATAATGGGGAATTGGATTATTAATGGCAGGCATGAACCAAGTGGGTTGATCCCCATCTCCTTATAAATCTTCATTTGTTCCTGGGCAAGTTTCTCTTTATCATCTTTGTATTTTTTCTGGATTTCTTGCCATTTTTTTGAACCTTGAAGTTCCTGCATCTTTTTCTGGCTCTTCAATTGTTGCGCAGTAAGTGGGTAGGTAACCAAGCGGATCAATATGGTAAATATGATGATCGCCAATCCAAAATTATGAAAGAAGAAGTTATAGATCCAGATCAAGACATTGACCATGGGTGAAAGGATAAAAGTATTCCACATAAATGATTATCTCCGAATTTCTCGTGTTATCTTGTTACTTGGCAGGAGTGTAAGTCCACTTCTGATTTCCGTCCAGGTTTAAAGCGACAAGCAAAGCATCGAAATTCGTCGGAGCGACGAGGATTGTCTCACCTACGACGACGGGTGAAGTATAAATTATGCCACCGATCACCTTACTGGTCACGATGTCTCCAGCCGTGCTGACTATAAATAAGGTGTCTGCCTCAGTGGTGAAGTACAATTTGTCTCCCACGAGTATGGGAGTATCGACAATTGAGTTTTGGGGTTGGATACGCCATACAGCAGTGCCATCTGAAGTATTTAAGGCATAAAGATAACCAGACAGGTCCCCAAAATATAAGACTTTATTGTCCAAGACAGGCCCAGACCAGACCCAATCTTGGGTGGTAAAGCGCCATCGAATTGTTCCATTTGTGGCGTCCAAAGCAATCATTTCTTTTCCAAAAGACCCTACGTATAAGAATCCGTCGCTGCTGACCGTAGGTGTGCTGACCAGAGCACCCCCAAGATCTGCGCTTTTCCAGAGCTGTTTTCCGGTTGTTGCATCAAATGAATACACCATATGGTCCATCGATACAACATAAACGCATCCACAGTTTGGATCGGTGGCAGGCTTTGCCCAAAGAGGTCCACCGGTTTGTTGTACCCACATTTGCTTGCCAGTTAGATCAATCGCATAGAGGCGGTCATCTGCTGATGGCTGGTAAATCATTTTTTCTGTGGCTAACGGACTGCCGATCAATCGATTGGTTGAGCCGGTGAAGATCCAATTCTCAGAGCCGGTAGCCGGGTTAAGACTATAGAGCTTATGATCATAACTCGGAACAAGCAGCTGTCCATCTGAAGTTAGGACAGGATTGGCATAAAAGGCTATCTTGGAGTTTGCTTTGGCAGGATATCGCCATTTCTCACTACCGGTGTTCAAATCTACTGCATATACCTGAGCACCTGCGGCAAGGTAAGCTGTATCCGTACTGGCTGTCACTCCGTGCCAGCTCGTGGAAGAGTAAATTGTGCTGCTGCATGCGCTTAGAAGAATGCTTAATAAAACTATCGTACTGACTACTAGGATGTTTTTTGATTTCATCGGTTATCTTTTCTAAGGTATAGGATCAAATCCGCCATGATTGAATGGATTACAACGTAAAATGCGCCAAGCTGCCATCACACTGCCTTTAATTGCACCATATTTATAGATCGCCTGATAGCCGTAATGGGAACAAGACGGATAAAATCGACAGGTCCCTTCAGGAAGTGTGGGTGAGATTATCTTTTGGTAGAGGCGAATCAGTACCAATAATGGTATACGTGGCAGGTTCCAAAAAGTTATTGGAAGCTCGCGTAATCGCGGTTCCTTTTGGATTTCAGTTTCTTGCGAGGTTTCGTTATTCATTACTATCTAATATTAGATTGGCTTTAGAGAAAAGCTGCTGCAGACTATTTTGTATCTCGGGAAATTTTGCTTCCAGAATTAGTTTGCGTGAAATAAGGATGATATTCCAACCTGGTTTTAGTTTTGATAGTAAGGGCCTGATAGCTTCCCGTAACAGCCGTTTTGCTCTATTCCTTTGGACCGCGTTACCTACAGACTGACCCGCAGTAACTCCGATACGTGTTCTTTCATCGTTCGTCGGTGATACGACCAGCACAACAAGCGGGTGAGCATAAGACTTTCCAAAACGCCTCACCCGCAAGAAATCAGTTGATTGAGTCAGTCGGAAATTGCGGTTCACCCACGCCAGTTTATCTTCTTTATGTGGTTATTCATATTGACCGTCAGGCGGTATCTTCCTTTAAGCCGGCGGGCTTTTAAAACCTTCCTCCCATCAGCAGTTGACATTCGTTGCCGAAAGCCATGCACGCGCACTCGGCGACGAATTTTTGGTTGATAAGTTCGCTTTGGCATTCTGTGTTACCTAAATCCTTTAAAATAAATTAGCGGATTGATTAAACGATTTTCGATTATAACCGATGGATGAGGATTGGTCAAACATTAATTTCG
>CAZXPK010000011.1:34671-42434 GCA_964642565.1 uncultured Anaerolineaceae bacterium | reverse complement strand
TCATCCCACTGTTCGAAAAAGCACTACAGCAATCAGGGACGATGGAAATTGTCGACTTGTGTTCCGGGGGGACGGGTCCATGGGTTCGGCTGCGTGAACAACTCGTACAAGCAGGGTTGCATGTGAAAATCACGTTGACCGATAAATACCCATCGCCTGAGGCGATCCAAAAATGGGTGGGAGTGGCCCAGGAAGGTATCGAATACCTGCCGCAGGCAGTAGACGCAATGAGCGTTCCCACTCACTTGAAAGGCATGCGTACTATGTTTGAAGGATTTCATCACTTCAGGCCTGAGCAAACCCGGCGTATCCTACAGGATGCCTGCGAGAAAGGTGTAGCGATTGGTATCTTCGAGGCCAGCCTGAAGCCACCCCAAGGACCGGTCATTTTCTTTCTATCCCCATTAATGACACTATTGGGATATCTCTTCGCGACGCCGTTCATCCAGCCTCGCCTGTGGAGCAGGTTCCTATGGACCTATCTGCTACCCATCGTACCCTTGGCAACCTGTTGGGATGGGTTGGTCTCATTTTTGAGAGTGTATTCGCAAAGGGATCTGAAGGAGCTGATTGTGCCCCTTAAACGGGAAGACTACAGATGGGAAGTTGGGCAGGCTTCCACAGGCACTCCGCTGTTCGTGTTCACCTATCTGTTAGGGTACCCGGTATGATGGATTGGTGATTGCTATAATAATGGTGATTGCCATACCTGTGGGTGGAAACACTAACTGGGTACTGACATGATCCTAAATGAAAAACCTGAAATGACCGCAGCAGATGTGCTCGAGCTGGTTAAGCGGTTTGATGAATACCAGATAGAAGTGATCATCGATGGAGGCTGGGGTGTGGATGCCCTGCTAGGGGAGCAGACCCGCCTGCATGCAGACCTGGATATTGCCATGCCGCATAAGTATGTGCCAGAGATACGCCACTTGCTGGAATCGGAGGGTTATAGGGATGTGCCACGACCCGATACCAGGGATTGTAATTTCGTCCTGGCGGATGACCTGGGTCATGAAGTCGATATTCATACGTATACATATGATCAGCAGGGCAATCTCGTTTTTGGGTTGCCCTACCCGCTTGATTCACTGAATGGAACTGGCTTGATTGCAAATTACCCGGTCAGATGCATCACTCCAGAGTGGCTGGTTAAATTTCATAACAGCTACCAGTTTGATGAAATTGATTATATTGATGTCAAGGCTCTCTGCCAACGGTTTGGTATTGAACTGCCCGCGGAGTACAATGTATTTGAGAAGCGTATTAGTCAAGCATAAGCAAACCTTGGAGAAATTGGGAGGAAGAGCTTGACTAAAGAACACATTGCTGTATAGTATAATGCGGCAGAATCATTCTACAAGGCTTGGACTGGTCTGCTCAGACCAAGATGCAACCAGATGATCACTCAGGAGGGAATAAGAATGTCATCCATCGTGGTTATTACCGCGGTTGAATCCGGATTTGGTTTTCTATTAACCAGTGCAATCCTATATCTTGTGCTCAAGCATGGCAGAAGGAACTATCATTACCTATTCGCAGCCTTTCTGTTCATATGTGTGATCTGGGATTTTGGAATTTTATTGACCATGATCAGGAACGAGCATGTGCAGGAGCTTGATGTTATCGGGAGGATTGCCATCCTGCCCTGTATTTTTATCCCCGCATTGGTCTTTCATTTTGCTAATCTATATACCGGGAAGACGATTAAATGGGCAGTTATATTGTTGTGGGTTATGACTGGTCTTTCGTTTGTTCCAATTATTTTAGGTACTTTCTATCGGATCGAAGGATACTATTCGTACAACTGGGGGAACATATTTCGGGTGGCGCCAACTATTGTTGATCCAATCATTTTTATTTTCTGGATTGGTACATTCTTGTCAGCTTGTTGGTTGTTGTATAAAAATGCCAGAAGAGTGACTTTACCCTTGGAAAGACGTCACTACTCTTATATTATTGCAAGTTTACTCGTAGTTGCTTTCGCAGTTGTGAAGACCTTAGTGACAATGGGTATAGACCTAGGTTTCTTGCTGCCATTGGGGATGTTCTTGAATGATAGCTTTGTGACCATCATTGGGCTGGCAATCATCAAAGACAAGCTTTTTGACATCACCGTGATCATTAAAAAAGGGACACTTTTTTCCATCCTGGCAGGGCTTTTAATCTTCATCTACAGTTTTATCGAACACATTCTCGTCACTTTCATTGGAGAAAAGGTTGGAGAAAATTCGACCATGTTGCACCTGATCTCGGTTGCCATCGGGATTGCGATTTTAATGCCGGTTAAGAATCGGATCGAACGAGGGGTAGAAGGTTATTTTTCACAAAGGAAAATGGAGTTTTAGGGTTTTGAAGAGGTGAGATACTTTCAGCTTCCACCGATCCTGCCACCGGAAAGCAAATTAAGTATTGTGCGAGCGCAAACGAAAACGGTGATTACCTCCGACCTAGCAATCATCATCGAAGCAACCAACCTGGAAGATGGCAAAGCGGAACGGTCGAGCATCCATCCTCCAATATATCGAGTTATAGACAAGGGCTAAGCAAAGACCAACCTCATCAATCCCGATTTGATCAAAAAGGTAAAACAGTGCTCCATCACAAGAAGCTCTACTTCGTGAACAGGGCAGGTAATGAACCTTGGATTAGAGAAATAGCATTTGAATTGAAAATCTGGAGAGTATAAAGGATAAGGGAAGAAGCAGGGCATGCCATTGTCAGAAAGTTCCATTTAATGAGGTACAAAATTGGGAGCACAGATAAACTTCCCGGAATGCTGAACAATTCATAGCAGCTTTATGAGCTTAACTAAAGAACAAATTCCGTATAGTATAAGGCGGCAGCATCGTTCTACAAGGCTTGGGCTGGTCTGCTCAGACCAAGCTGCAACCTGGTGATCGCTTAGGAGGGACTAAATATGTCATCCATCGTGGTTATTACCGCGGTTGAATCCGGTTTTGGTTTTCTATTAACCAGTGTAATCTTATATCTTGTGCTATCACGTGGAAGAAAGGCATATCACTATCTCTTCGCAGCCTTCCTGCTCATCTGCGCGATCTGGGATCTGGGCACCTTCTTGCTCATGATCAGAAACAACCATTTAAATGAGCTGGAAATCATTGGTCTCGTCATCGCTGTGCCATGCGGATTTATTCCAGCCCTGCTCTTTCATTTTTCAGCCTTATATACAGGGCGACCTATTAAATGGGCTATCGGGCTGGGATGGGGGTTAACTTTGGCCTTATCGCTACTGGGTCTTGCAGGGCTATATTGGAAAATTGAAGGAGTCCATACCTACACTTGGGGGAATATATTCAGAGTCGTTCCAAGTGTTGTAGATCCCTGGGGTATGGTTTTCTGGTTCGTTATTAGTCTATCGGCATGTTGGCTATTATTTAAAGGAGCAAAAAGTACGAAATCTGATCTCGAAAGGCGACACTACCTGTATACTGCTTCAGGCACTTTGGTGATTACTTTCGCGATCGTAAAAGTTGGTGTAGTCATGGGAATAAACCTACCCTTTCTTCTCCCATTGGGTATGTTCCTCGTCGATATTTTTAATGCAATCATTGGTCTGGCCATTATCAAGGATAGGCTGTTCGATATCACTGTGATCGTTAAGAAAGGCACGCTGTTCTCCATCCTGGCAGCTTTGTTAATTTTCATATACAGTTTTATGGAGCATATCCTGGTTACGTTCGTGGGTGAAAAAATTGGAGAAAATTCCACCGCACTTCACCTGTTTGCGGTGGCTATCGGGATTGCGGTATTGATGCCGATAAAAAACCGCATCGAGAAAGTTATGGAAGGCTATTTTGCTCATAGGAAATTGGAGTTTTAGTTCATGGACGAATGTGATCCATCCAATACATGAAGGATCGATATCAATTGAGTTCTGGAGGATTGTATCGATATGATAGGGATATGGAAAACGTACTCTGATGCTTACCTGATAATAGCCGGGGTGGCAATGCTGCTTGCCTTCGGCTTGCCCTTACTGCTTGTACCCATGAGCTGGGCACGAGTTTTTCGATGGGAAGTACCGCAACCTCGGAATCTGGTCATATTTCTTGGGCGGTCCCTGGGCGTATTTATCTCCATCGTGGCAATCTTTGCATTTAAGATTGCCGATAATCCCACAGCAAAGCCTTTCTTTTTTGACTTAATGCTTTGGATTTTTGGGGGAATGATCCTGCTCCATGGGTATGGTGCCATCAGAAAAACCCAGCCCATGACTGAGACCTTGGAGATTTTGTTGTGGGTCGTGTTGGGTTTGATTACTTTGTGCTTTTACCCCACATAAAGCTGGACAAGCCTGTTAAGCTGCAAAGTAAAGCATGTTAAGGAAAAGGGATAAATTATGATTCACCTCACCATCAATAAGAATCCAAATGACAATTTTAGTAGTAGTGGGGTCTGATTTATCCTAAAAACCATTTCTCCATTGCGCCCTTGGTGGGATTATTTCCCTCTGAGTTATTGTGGGGAGTAAATGGATCCTTACGGAGTTGGAGTCACTTCGGGGGTCGTTGTCACCTTGCCTGGGAAGGGCGCTAGGACTTCGATCTCCCTCCATGAGACCCAGGAGGGGCTTTCGGTGGTGACGATGCGTACGTAGCGGATGTCATTCAGAGGGGTAGCCGGGACGAAATTCAGCATGTCGAAATCGTATTCCATACCGCTAAACTCATACACCAATTGCATGGAGTCAGGTGTTGGGCCAACCCATAATTGGTGCACCGTCTGTCCTGCCGGCCACTGACCCACCGTCAGTCGGAACTCACCAATGGTATTTGGAGCACCCAGATCAATCTCAATCCATTGAGTGGGGTATCCTCCGGCGCTCCATTGGGTGTTTGGGTCACCATCCACAGCCATGTGGGGTGTCTGGTCTGGCAAAGCCGCCGAAACTTCAACCGCTTTACCAAGTGCCAGATTACGCCCGGGTAGGACGGTGACTATGCAAGCATCGGGCTGGTTTTTCGGAGAGAGGGCGTTTAGGATAAAATATTTGTCATCCACGAAGCCCCAGGTGGCGTCACTCAATCCAGCGGGGAAGGGGTAATAACCCGAGTAAAGCCAACCGGCGAACCCCTGTGCACAGGAGGCTGCGATCCAATCCTGAACGGTAATTGCTCCATCGGAGACCTGCGGGTAGGTCCAGGTGGAGGCACCCACTGCACCCATCAGAACGGGTTTGGTGACGTGACTGCCCAGTCCGAAGTTTTGGGTTAGCTCTGGTAGGGTTAATCCTTCATTGGGGTTGGCGTGCAGGTCATAGAAATCCAGCGAAGAATCGTCCAATAAGGAAGCGGTTTCCACATAGCGGTTATCCCCTTCCCGCCAGGGGTTGGGTGAATCAGGGGCGAAGAACCCCATAGTCACCAGGGCAGTCTGGTCATAGGTGTGGATGGTCTGCCGTAGTTGGTCGATGTAATAACGCATACCATCCACCGCCAGGGATTGCTTTTGGGCTTGGACGGCCATATCGTAAGTATTTCCGTTTGCAGCGGTGATTTTTCCGCTTTGAAGCGAGAATGGCGCTTGGTCAGACTGGTAGAACTGTTCGCTCAGCAGCTCCCAGCCCAGAATGACATCAAATGGGGCATGGCGTGAGGCCAGACCCCCAAGCAGGTCAGCCCAATACTTCTGCGAAGCAGAAATCCCTGCCGGGGTGAGGAATTCCGCATTGCGGTAAGGTGCAAAGGAAGCGTTAGCACCCTGGTTGACAAGCGCTGCGTAGCCACCCAAATCGGGCAAGTCCTTTGACGCCAGCAGGAGAAACATGTTGGATTCCCTGGCCAGATTCATCAGGTCGACGATGTTGTCCAGATAGGCTGGGTTCAAACCTTGTCCGTCCTCCACTCCGATGCATCCATCGCCACTGGTGCAGCCATCCAGGACGATGCGCACCGTGTTATATCCAGCAGCCGATAGTGCAGAAAAATCGACCTGGGTGCGGTTATGGTCATAGATTCCCACAGCGAAGAGCCGGTCCTCATAATGGTCAAGCACCGGGATGAGGATGAAGTAGTTCACTCCGCGTGGGATGAAACTCGCTGAGGTCGATCGGTCGTAAAATTCTGCGAGACCATAAATGCGGTGGGTGGCGATGCGGTGAGTAGCTACGCTGGGTGGGGATGTCGGATGGGCAGTAGGGTTGGTCGCGGTCGCCGAATGTGGAGAGCTAGCTGTGATGGTGCTGGTTGGGTTAGCGGCAGGAGTGACGGGGAGAACAGTCGGTGTGGAGGCGATGGTTTGGGGAAGCTTGCAAGCCAGAATGGCGATGATGAGCAAGATCAGGATGGTGAGGAGGGGCTGGCTGCGGGGAGAAACCATGCAAGCGATTATATCCCTATTGGGTAAGCAAGCCACTCAAAACGAATAACAGGCTCCCACCGAGCAACAGCAAACCGAAGATGGCTCCCGCCAGTTTCATACGCCCATCCTGGGTAGTGACCAGTGCGCCTACCATGAATGCCGGCAGGCTTGAAAGCAGCGTCATCTTGCCCCAATTATAGATTGCCGCATCCAACCAGGATAAGTGGATATGCAGGAAGGAAAGCGCTTCAAGCAGGAAGAATCCCGGTGAAATCATGGCTACCAGGATGGCGTGCGCCAATGGGAATGGTTCAGATGTGTTGAGGCTGTAAATCTGGATGGTATAGGGAACCCCCCATTGGTTGAGCAGCCACACGTGCAGGGTACTGAGACTGATGGCATACGTGAGCCATGCGACAGTGCCGCCAATCAACCAGGTGGGGATGCGTGAGTGGGTTTGCATATCATTGTTGGCATTTATCCAGGATAGATTAATTATAGCGCAGATGAACGCTAGCCTTTGGGAACTTCAATAAAGAGTATGAAATTTTGGCTCGTGCAAGGAAAATGAAACTGAGATGCCTGTAGAATTTATCAAGCTTGGGAGCAATAATCACTAATAATCACCAGAATAGGAATCGAGTGTTAATGGATTCTATTTTGGTTGGCTCGGAAATTTGGAAGTTGTACAATTTACATGAATAGTTGGTTTTAAGTATAAAATTATAGGTAAACGCTTCCTGGATGCAGAAATTACAAATTTCCAGGACATATTGCTGAGCATAACTTCACAGCGTCTATCTATTAATCTGTTTGTGCTAAAATATTTCATCCCATATTAATGTTAGGAGACCATTCATGCCCATCAATGCTGACACCATAATCACCGGTGCACATGTCTTCACGGCAGATCAAGACCAACCCACCGCACAAGCTGTCGCAGTCAAGGGGAAACACATCGTCTATGTTGGTGACGAGCAGGGAGCCAGAGAATTAAAGGGTACCAGTACCCGGGTCGTCCATGGGGAGGGGCACACACTGATGCCGGGGTTCATCGATAGCCATTTTCACATGGCGCATGGCTCACTTGCCCTGGATGAGATCCATTTTGAGACCTGCTTTACCTATGAGGAGGCGACCCAAGCCATTCGCAATTTCGCCAGGGAGAACCCGGCTGTTCCATGGCTGACTGGATTCGGTATGCGCTATAACCTGGGACCGGGTCTCATCCCGATCACCCGCCAGCACCTGGATGCCATCTTGGCAGATCGGCCGATTGCTATCACTGCTTATGACGGTCACACAATGTGGGTGAATTCCCTGGGACTGCGCATGGCCGGCATCTTCAATGGTGGGGAATGCCCACCGAATTCAGAGATCGTTTTAGATGCACATGGTGAAGCCACCGGTGAGCTGAAGGAGTGCGCCGATCAGCACAT
>CAZXPK010000011.1:19107-34571 GCA_964642565.1 uncultured Anaerolineaceae bacterium | reverse complement strand
CGTGGAGGGTGTGTCAAGCTGTTCATGGATGGGGTGATCGAAACCTACACCGGTTTAATGGTGGACCCCTACGCAGACAACCCTTCCACTTGTGGTGACAGCAACTACAGTGTGGAGCATTTCAATCGAACCGTGCTGGAAGCTGATCGCCTGGGTCTGCAGATCTTTGTTCACTCGGTGGGGGATGGAGGGGTGCGGCGGGTATTGAACGCCTATGCCCTGGCTAGCAAAGCCAATGGGAGGCGCGATGCCCGGCATCGGGTGGAGCATATCGAAGTCATCCATCCCGATGACCTGCCACGCTTCAAAGAGCTGGGGGTGATTGCCTCGATGCAACCCTTGCATGCTCCGCCATCCGTGGATGATGGAGATATCTGGCAGTTCCGGGTGGGTGAAGCCCGCTGGCCGCTCAGCTTTGCCTGGACCGACATTCGCAAAGCTGGTTCCAGACTCATCTTTGGCTCCGATTGGCCGGTCGTCAGCCAGAACCCGTTCTTGGGAATTCATAATACCCTCAACCGTAAACCCTGGGCTGAAGGCCTGCCTCACCACCATCAAAACCTGGCGGATACCCTGCTTTCATACACACGCGAGGCAGCCTATGCGGAATTCCAGGAGCATGTAAAGGGTCAGCTTAAATCTGGCTACCAGGCAGACTTGGTTCTGCTTTCGGATGATATTTTCGAGATTCCCCCAGAAAAAATGAATGAAGTTCATCCCCTAATGACCATGATGGGTGGGGTAATCACCCACGAGGTGTAATGGCCAGATACGCCCTGCGCCGAGTTTTACAGGCCATACCCATCCTTTTCATCTTAAGCGTACTGCTCTTCGCCATGGTGCGGGCTGCGCCGGGCGGGCCACTCTCGACTGCCTATCGTAATCCCAATGTGACCAAGGAACAAATTGATATACTGAAAAAACAGTTAGGGCTGGATAAACCATTACCGGTTCAGTACGTCAAGTGGTTGGGAGATATGTTGCAGGGCAATATGGGTGATTCGATCAAGTTCCGCAGACCGGTGTCTGAGATGATCGCGGAGCGCATCCCCAATACGCTGGTGTTAGTGGGTGTATCCTTTCTGGTGACTTTGATTATTGCCCTGCCCGTGGGCATCCTCTCAGCACGTAAACCATATTCCTTGTTTGACTACACGGCCACCACGCTGACATTTATTGGTCAATCGGTGCCGGTTTATTGGCTAGGGCTGGCACTGATTTTGGTTTTCTATGTGACTATTTCCAATCCATCCACTGGCAAGCCGCTGTTCCCAGCAGGTGGGATGCGCACGATTGGAGGTGAAAGCAGTCTGCTGGATATGGCCTGGCACCTGGTCTTACCGGTCACTGCGCTGAGCGCCAGCTGGGCAGCCTGGTATTCGCGTTTCCTGCGCTCCAGCTTGATGGACGTGTTGCATGAGGATTACGTCCGCACAGCGCGTGCCAAGGGTGCCTCCGACCGGCTGGTATATTACAAGCATGCCCTGCGTAACGCCATCCTTCCGCTGATTACGTTGATCGGCTTGGACCTGCCCAGCCTGTTTGCCGGGGCGCTTTTCATTGAGACGATCTTTGCCTGGCCTGGGATGGGGCGGCTTTTTTGGGATGCCGCTCGCGGGCGTGATTACCCCGTCTTGCTGGCGGTGGTGATGATTGACGCGGTCATCATCATATTCTGTAACATCCTGGCTGACCTGTTCTATGGCATCCTGGACCCGCGGGTGAAATATGACTAATCGGGGTCTGGGGAGCCAAATCCTGCGGCGATTCTTCAAGCACCGTCTGGCAGTTGTGGCGGTGGTGATCCTGGTATTGCTGGTATTAATGGCCCTGGGTGCCAGCCTCAGCCCATATTCACCCACCCAGCAAGACCCTGCCAACCCATTTAAGGCACCCACGGCTGCCCATTGGTTTGGAACCGATGAGCTGGGGCGAGATATTTTCACCCGCATATTGTATGGAGGCAGAGTATCTTTGATCGTCGGTCTGATATCAACCCTGCTGACCATCTTTCTGGGGGTGGCGGTAGGAGCGATCTCGGGTTATTATGGTGGCTGGATGGATAATGTGCTCATGCGTATCACCGACACTTTCCTGACTTTTCCTACGATCTTCGTCCTGATCATCCTGAGTTCTTTTTTGCGTGAGCTTCCCTATCCATGGCTGAAAAATTCCGTCCTGGTGGTGATTGTGATCATCGCGGCCCTCTCGTGGATGTGGCCGGCCCGTCTGGTGCGCAGTCTATTCATCACGCTGCGCGAGCGTGAATTTGTCACTGCCACCAGAGCATTGGGAGGGGGAGACGCCGGGATCATCATCCGCCACATCCTGCCCAACTGCATGGGACCCATCCTGGTCTCTGGGACGTTGCAAATGGCGTTTGCAATTATTACTGAATCAGGTTTAAGCTACCTGGGGTTTGGAGTCCAACCACCCACAGCCACCTGGGGAGCCATCCTATCCACTGCCCAGGTACACGTCTATCGTGCCCCCTGGATGGCAATCTATCCGGGAGTGATGATCTTTCTCACCGTCATGGCGATCAATTATATCGGCGATGGCTTACGCGATGCTTTTGACCCGTATGTTGTGCATACTGATAAATAGCTTTTACGAAGGACAATCGGTTAATCTGTGTTACCATTTTAGGTAAGAGAAACCAATCATGAGGAGAAAAATATGAAAACCCGTTTGATCACTTTGGTAATATTGTTTGGGCTGCTGCTCTCAGCCTGTGCCACAGCTACTACCCAGGCTCCAGTGGTCACAGAAGCTCCAGCAGTCACTGAAGCTGTTACGCAAGCTCCAGTGGCAGTCGAGTCCACCAGCCCTCCGCCTGTTGTCGAGCCAGCCACCGGCGGAACGGTGGTATTGATCATCCCCGAAGAGCCAACCACATTGAATTACTATATGTCTGATGCTGCGGTTACCCGACAGGTAGCGGATGCCACCAGCATGACCGGGTTGGTGACTGTGGATGAGAAAGGTGAATTCGTGCCCATGTTGGCAGCTGAGCTGCCCACCGAAGCCAATGGGGGTCTCTCTGCCGACAAATTGACCGTCACCTGGAAGTTGCTGGCTGACTTGAAATGGTCGGATGGCGAAGCATTGACCTCGGACGATGTCAAGTTCACCTGGGAAGCACTGGCAGACCCAAATTCAGGAGCATTAGCCGGTACAGGTGGGATCTCTCAGATCGCCTCTATTGACACACCGGATGCACTCACAGCAGTTGTGCATTACAGCACGCCATATGCAGGTTATTTAGCCCAGTTCGCCTATGGGATTTTCCCGAGACATGCAACAGGCGCAACATCGGATATGTCCAACTGGGAATGGAACCGCCAACCTGTGGGGGCAGGGCCGTTTGTCGTCACCGAGTGGGCTTCTGGCGAGAGCATTACCATGGAACCCAACCCATACTACTACCAAGCAGATAAACCCTACTTGAGTGAGCTCATCTTCCGTATCATCCCTGAACCAGCTGCGCAGTTAGCCTTGATGAAGGAGGGGGAGGCGCAGGTGCAGCTCTGGCCGGGATTGGATGATCCCAATGAATATGGCTCAGTGGTAGGTAATAACGCACACGAAGTAATGGTACCAGGGGTTTGGAACCTGGCGATCGATTTCAATCTGAGCAAGCCCTTCGATGGTGACCCTGGTCCGACGCCACCCCATCCCATTTTGGGAGATTTACGTGTGCGCCAGGCGATCTCTTCGGCGATTGACTACGATACCCTCATTCGTGATGTCCTACGCAACACTGTAGCTGCTTCAACTTCACCCTTTGCTTATGGCTGGTATCAGTGCGACATTGCGCGCGCTTTCCCATATGATGTAGATAAAGCCAACTCACTTCTGGAGGCAGCCGGTTGGAAGGTTGGCTCGGATGGCATCCGGGTGGCCCAAGGCGCTCTTTATGCGGAAGATGGAACCCGCCTAAGCCTTGAGCTGCAAGGCTATACAAACTTTGAGCCGCTCCAGCGTACTGAGGAATTCATCGTCGAAAACCTGAAGGCGGTTGGCATTGAAGCTAAAATCCAGAATTATGATTTTTCGATTATCTTCGGGGCCTATGAGGATAATTCACCGCGCATGATCGGCGATTACGATATGCTCATTTATGATCGCAGCCTGTCCATTGAGCCTCAGGGTTCGATCGAAAATGACTACCTGTCCACACAGATTCCATCCTCTGAAAACCCGACCGGTGGCAATATCTGGCGCTGGGTGAATCCAGAAGGGGACGCATTCATCCAACAAGCTGGCAGCACGTTTGACCTGGCGGTGCGCAAGGCCGCCTACTGCGGGTTGGGTAATCTGATCGCCACCGAATTACCTCAGCTATATATCTACGTCTACCAGGATGGCTACGGTTATGCCAACAACTTAACCGGGTATGTGGTCAGCACCTGGGGTAGCATGGTTTGGGACGTGCAAAACTGGCAGCTGACTGGTCAGTAAAGTTATTAATATTGTAGGGGCACGATATCCTGTCGGATGTTTACTATCGTGCCCCTATAGGTGTAATTCATAACCAAGTTAAATGGATTGAGGAGTAGGGGCGTAGCGTCGCTACGCCTCTATTTATTATGAACGTGCCACACTGACACCCAGGTTATCAGCGTGGTCACTAATTCTCTCCAGGATCCTTAGAGTCTCGGTAAAGATCACATCCGCTTCTGGTTGACAAACACCTTCTTCTATGCGGTGGATATGTGCCTGGCGTGTGTGCCAGCAGAGCCTGTCAAAATCACTCTCCATACGACACACTTGCCTGGCTTCATCAGTGTCGCTAGTTGAAAAAGCATGAATAGCCAATGAATATGTTCGATGGGCATGATTCCATAAACTATCCAAATCTTCGATAGCTGGTGATGTGAACGATACGTGATTTTCCACCCTTTCCTGGGCATATTGAGCAATATCTTCAGCCATATCCCCAACGCGTTCGATATCAATTAGTAGATTTTTTAATTGGAAACATCGCTTTTGTTGCACCAGGCTTAAATCTTCGTTGATTAATTTATTGATAAATGTCACCAGCTCATGATATATCGGGTCAACCAGTTCTTCTTCTTGAGTCAAGACGCTTTTAATATTGCTTGGATTTAGCTTGATCAGCGCCGTGCAGCTGTCGCGTAACATCTGAGCAGTGATCTCTCCCATCCGGGTCAATTCGTGTGCGGCTTCGCTCAATGCTACCGATGGTACTCCGATCTGCATCTCATCAATAAATGTTGTGACCTTGGTTTTTTCCGCGGCGCGGGTTACTGGAGTCAGCCATGCAGATACCTGAGTCAATTGTTTTACAAATGGGAAAAGGATCGCGCTGACCGAGATGTTGAAAATCGTATGCGCATTTGCGATTTGCCTGGGGAGGTCGGGGGAGGTGCGCGCTACCAGACTAGCAAATTGACTGATAAAGGGTAAAAAGAGCAAAACACCGAAAACATTCATTGCTATTTGGGCTATCGAAGCTTGACGAGCTTTAGGTGACAACCTCAAGGAAGCCACAAACCCGGTGATGCATGATCCAATATTTGCCCCCAATATCACCCCAACGGCGCCTTCTAAAGTTATCACCTGGCTGATTCCCATCGCCACCACCATACTCGTCATTGCGGTGCTGCTCTGGGTGATCGCTGTGATAACCAGGCCGACGATAATACCTATGAAAGGATGCAGGCTGATTGTTGCAAGTAAATTAGCAAATACAGGAATTTCCACCAGGTAATCCAGGGCAGACGCCATGTAGGTCATCCCGACAAAGATGAGCCCCAGACCCATCAAGATCTCACCATATTTCTTCCAATCGTGGTGCGGGAAAAATTCAAGCAGGATAAGCCCAATAATCACCAATAAAAGCCGGTATGCTCCGATATCAAATGCAACGATTTGAGCGGTAATCGTTGTACCAATTTCCTGACCTAACATGACGCTGATCGACTGGTTAACGGTCATCAAATTGGCGTTGATCAAGCCGATCATCGTGACCATCAATAGTCCGCTGCTTTGTAAAATAGCTGTTGCGATTGCACCAAACCCTGCACTCATCAATCGATTGCTGGTGACTCTACCCAACCATTTCTGTATCTGATCCCCCGCTAATTTTTCCATCCCTGAACTGAGCGAGCGGATGCCATACATAAATAGTGCCAATCCACCCAAGATTTGAAGAACCCCGATCATTTACCCTCCATAGGTATAATAATTTTACTGATATTTAACACCAGTATATTACCTTACAGATCGATGATCCATGATAATTATTTATATAAAGAAAATCTGGATATTTCAATTATAAGCGAAGTTTAAAATTGTAATGATGTACAGCGTCCCGAGACCTTCCAAAGATTTTCAGCCAATAATAAAACATCCCCCGCTTGTAATAAATTAGGTTGGTGGCATGGCCTTAATGACTAAGTGCTTCCCACGGGAATGGCTGTCCATGCCCTGGGTAAACGGTTTGGATGGATATAGTTTTCAGCCTTTCAAAGCTGGATTTTCCTGCTTCGATGTCATACATCATCGAGTTAAGCATTGGTTTCTCGGTGTTGCTGAGCAAATCCCCACAAAACAGGTCTCCTGAAGCAGCCAAAATGCAGATGGAACCGGAAGAATGACCAGGGGTATTCAGCACCAGAGCATCCAGGCCGTAATCTTCTAGCGAATCCCCATCTGCCAGAAGCACATCGGGGGTGCATTGTTCTTTTTTACCAAAGCGGATAAAAAGTGGCATCAACCTTATAAGCAGTGAGCTTCTGATCTTTCGGTTCCAAAACATGTCCCCATTTTCAAGCATACCAGAATCACCCGCAGGCATCGCAATCTTGGTTTTAAATTTTTCGCGCATATATGCAGCATTCCCGGTATGGTCAAAATCCCCATGGGTGAGCAGGATCAGTTTCAGGTCGCCCGGGCGGCAGCACAGATGCTCGAGTGCCACTTCAAGCTGTCGTCTGGCGTTGGTCATCCCGGTATCGATCAGGAAAAAACCTTGGTCGGTTCGTACCAGGTAGCTATTCACATATGTGATGTTGAGCGGGAATGGTAAACGGATGGGTGTGATTTGCTGGATCATGGATGGCTCCTCGTTAATCCCTCTTTCAGGATGGTCGTGCTCCATTTTATCCCATTTCTCGCATAGGCTCTGTTTATGAATCGGATTTATATGGATACTGGCTTCTCTTCGACTTTCTTGCCTAAAAAGTTTCCATATTGTATGACTGCTTGATTGATCAAATCCATGGTGGATTGATCAACTTGTGCAAAGGGTTGGATTTCTACGGTCATGGCATCCTTATTGATCGTTCGCTTCCAAATTCCTGCCACCTGCCCGTTGACCACAATAATCGGTCTGAATACACCTCGGTCAGATATCTCCTTCATGTGGCTCTCCAGCTCTGCTGGGATGGAAGCACTTCGATCGGTATAGCTGATGACAAATTCATCATAGGTGGGTAATAAAAAGACGGAAGTATAGTTGGACAGGGGAACGGTCAAGTCATTTGTGACCCAATACGTACGTCCCTCGATCGTTTCAGGGTTGAAGTCCGCTTTAACCAATTCCAGGGCATGCTGAGCATCCCTGGCAGGCAAACCTGACCACCAGGTAAAATCCTGTAAAGTAGCCGGGCAGCGACTGGTGAAATAGCGTCTGGCGAGCTCTGCCAGGGCTTCCTCTTTGGTTAGCCTTCTGGTTTTCTGCACCCTTTCAGAAAGCAGTGCGTAGGTCGGCTTGCCTTTGTGGATTGCACCACTGCAGATAATTTTCTCCAGCTCAGCGCGTTCAAACAGGTGAGAATCCCGGTTTTGATCCGTGGCAATGCCTGCTTTCTGCAGCTCAGCGATCAGCTCCTCTCTCGTGAGGTGTTGGCCAGTGCTTAGGGCTTTTTCGATGATGGTATTGCTTTTCGTATACACCGCTTCGGTCAGCTCCAAAACTTTGTCACGCGAGCTCTGGGCGGCTTTGATCTGCGAGCCAGTGAGCTCGAGCAGCCAATAGATATCTTCCGCGGCTACAAAATGCCAGGTAGGTCGCAGCAGGTGGGTGCGGAGGATATCAGCGTTGTCGATGGCAATTTCGATATCTTGGTCGGTTGACCCCGGCAGCCGCACACCGATTGCCCACTTTGCCATGGGGTAATCCTGGGCCTGCATGGCACCCATCCAGGATACGATTTCCTTTGGGGCTATGAGTCTCTTCTCTGCAACATGCTGGCTGGTGAGACGGCTAAGAGGGATATCGGAGGTATTCATTGCGTATATTTATATTGGGGATTTGTTGATTTCTCTTTCCCCATAAAGTCATTGTACTTGGTTGCATTATCCATTACGCGTTATTGAATTAAGAGGTAAATGCGAAGTTTGCTCTTCCAAAGAAAGACTAGTTCTGTTCTCTATAAAAGATTAGGTAGGTTAGTCTTTTCAACTCATGATAGCTGCAATGCTATTATTATTAAGATATATTCTGTTTTTATAAGTTAGGTTTGGCTTTGGTTCATTTATATAGTTGAGGTTATTATCCCCTCAGCTCAACTTACTTCCTCCCTAGCCGGTAATGATATATCCCTGTGGTTTTGGAGAGCAAAGGTATGAATCGCACCCAGCGGAGGCGTGCCAAACGGGGTTCTTCTAAGAGGAAGGGATACCATTCATCCAGCAATCGGATGCCTTCCGCCCAGCGATCGAGCTCCTTCCCATTCTTTAACGCCCAATGTGCAAGGGCACCGATCTTCGTCCGGGTCACCCGGCGGTTATTTCCCCACACATAAAATGGCGAAAAAGCATCAAAGACCAGCTCTGAGTCAGCAAAGTGCTCCTTTAGAGCCAACACCAGCTCCCTCACCTGTGCTTCTTCAAAGAACATGAAAAGTCCCTCTGCCAGGAAGAGAAACGGGCGCGGGTTGTGGGTGCTTACCTCATCCATCCAGGTGGGGTCGAGAGCGGAGCAGGGTAGCAGGTGATAGCGACAAGAACCACCGCCGATGAGCTCACGACGCAGATTGATGACGACTGGCAGGTCGAGGTCATAC
Organism: uncultured Anaerolineaceae bacterium; assembly: GCA_964642565.1. GTDB lineage: Bacteria > Chloroflexota > Anaerolineae > Anaerolineales > UBA4823 > FEB-25. The sequence continues at coordinate 25,533 of CAZXPK010000011.1, read as the reverse complement.
CACTCCACCTGGTTGTTGTCCACGCGTTCGAAGCGTGTATCCAGCCCACAGCCTAGGTAAACCACCACCGCCTCAGGGTGGTGGGTAAGAAAATCCTTTGTAATGCGGTCGAACTGTCGGTTGCGTAGCAGGATAGAAACCTGGACTTCCTCACTCACCTGGGCATGGGTTAATTGCGCCTCGTTGAGGTTCAGCTTGTGGATCAGCTCAACAGCCCACTCATCCCTGAGTATAGGGTCGGGACGTTCAGTCTCAAGGGTACGGATGTACAGGGGAATAAGTAGACTTTCAGATACGTCGCTTAGTTTTTGGCTGGTAGTCTCAATCATGTTCAGCCTCTTTTTATTCGAGCCACCATTGTTTTGGCTCTAGGACCGGGTCGGTACGGCTAATCCTGCCCACATTATTCGGATATTTCAGGTGGAGCATGTTATAGATAAGGAACGGATCATTTTATTAACATTGAGTTTGTGTGAAGCGGCTTAAACGGTTCCCTGAATTTGAGGTTTTCCCTGAAGATACCAAGATCTGTCCTTTATGAGTAGGATGATGGGGATAAGGTTGATGATGATAACAACAAGATCGACCAATCCAACATTGTCGAAGAAGTTTAGAAGAAATGTAATGACAAGCAGACCTAAAATAAGGTAATAGGCAATCCGGTTACGTCTACGGATGAAGATGAATAATCCTAGCAGCATACCAGCGATGGCAATGGAAAGGAAAGCCATGATCACTTTTATGAGGGGTGGGACTGGAAGTGCAGGATTTGCATTGGTAGCCGTAATACCACCGAAAACGAGCCATACAAGTGCATTTAACAAGATGAAACCCAAAGCTGCATTGACCGAGAGAGGGCGTTTGGTCATTGTACTTCCTTACCCGCGTACCCAGAGTTGCGTTCCGTATTGCTGAAATTACCCCTGGACCTCAGGCTACGCCATACGCTGATCGGTAAATATGGAAACCCCCTCATCCAGTCCATCATTACACTGTGGATATATCGGTTTGAATTACCATGGGATGGGACATTAACCATTAATGCTCTCTATTTGGAGGATGACTGCCTGGACATAGTGGGTAGAGTTTTAATTGACTTTCTCGAGCGTTTTTTCGAATATCGTGACCCTACGCTTTGAATACGCACTTACCCGGGTTTTTCTTACATACTGCTCCATCATAGGACGGGCATACTTGAGCTCTGCGCGTGCTGGTTCCAGGTCAAGGTCCATCAAGGTGTAAACCGCATAGAAGAAGGGGAAATGATGCCATTTTCCATCTCCAAGGCGATAGTCTGTCATCACCTTTAAACCCTTCAGCAGTTGTGCTTCTTTGTTTTCAAAATTACCAACCCAGAAATGCCTCCAGTAAGCCAGTGTGCAGCGTCCACAGCAATATGTTCCGGATTGTTCGAAGTCATGGGCTTCACGCATCCAACCAGTTGCTCGATCATATGCCTCCCGTACCACAGGATCCTGATTGCCCAAGAGCCAGGCTGCGCGAGCAGCTTCCTGCCCCAGGATGTGCCGGGCACTGGCAGAAACCAGCCTTTCACCTGTGAATAATCGGATTCCCTGCTCAAAGTCGTAATGGGTAGGAGCGAATAAATTTCGATAAGAGCCTTTTTTACCCTGTCGGAAGGTAATCCACTGAGCTGCCTCAAGCCCTTCTTCTTTAGTGATAGTCTCACCAAATAGATACTTCTCGTTGATGTTATCTAATGTGTTCATAAGTGAAGTGGAGTCTAGAATCATCCTGCCCTCTCCTAATTTTATACTGCTTACACTTATTTATCCGTGTGCTTTAAAAGTAATGGGGATATGCATCCTCCGGTAGATATTATCTCATGATTGGATGATATCTGCGGTTTATTTTAAATAAAGCTAGTTGATTTTTTGGATTAAGGGCTTGCTTCAAGCTGGTTTACGCATATTTGGGGTCATTCTCACTCGACACCGATATTGATTGATATCACACGGGGTGACATTCCACGACGAAGTATCCGGATGGCTGCAGCCCAGAGGCAGTCACTTCTAATCCAGCTGCGCGGGTGAACTGGATGCATGCGATCACGTCAGCAATACCCAGGCAACGCACCACAAATGCTGGCTTTCTATCGATCGTCGCATTCCAAATCGTCCGGGACGTATCTTATTCAACCTCGCCGGGCATATGCATTGGACCTTTTAATCGCATCCTATAACTCTCGAGCTCATCCGGCTTGAGCTCATATTCACTGCCCTCCAACATTTTCTGTTCTCATCCTTGGCAGTGTCCAAACACCCATCTGGGAGAAATCCTCCCGTACAGCCGGGGAAATCTTGCGACGCATGCCAGTTGAAGCGTGGACACTTTATGGAAAAATGCAGAAGCGAGCTGGTGCGTTTTATAAACAAACCGGGCGCAATGGTATGCAAGTGGAGAATGTGGTGAAGATTATCCAGCGTATGCTGGAGAAAGACCACTCTAAGGAATATGTTTTATTGGGGAGAGACGCAGTTATGATCGAAATAATAGCCAAGCTGCTCCCCTTGCGTCTGCGGGATTGGCTGGTAAGTTGGTAGATGGGTTTATTGAAGCGATGAGTTTATAGCCATGGTGACCAATAATTATGGCTTATCACTCTCAATTTTGCTAATAACTAATTACTGCTCACGAATACCTGATTACTTTTATCTACTAACCCACGATAAAACTCGTCATATGCCGTAAAAGTCAGCTGCTCATCGTGCATTCTGCCAATCTCCAGCGAGACCTGACCCATCTTGTATGCCGCTTCCGGGTTGCTGAGGATAGTCAGGATGGCCTCACCAAGTGCATGTGGGCTGAGTGGGTATACCAGGAGACCATTTTCACCATGCCGTACCAACTCAGGTAGAGCTGCTGAGTTAGCAGCCACAATCGGCAAACCGGTCACCGCTGCTTGCAGGGCGGGTAGGCTCTGCACCTCCACCAAAGAGGGGATGGCAAACAGGTTACAAGCCCGGTATAGGGCAGGCAGGTCCTGTTCAGGCACATAGCCGAGCAAGTGAATGTATGGCTGCAGATTCAGCTTCCGGATGAGGGCATTCAGGCGCGGGCGCTCACTGCCACGGCCCACCACCATAAGGTGTGCTTCCCGCTTGTCACACACATCTCTCATTGCCTTAATGAGCAGGTCGAGCTTTTTGTCCTTCATCAATCGCCCCACCGATAGGATTCGGCACCCAGTGGGTAGCTTGTAGCGTGTCTCGATATCCTCACCAGGCTCTTTCTCAGGGCAATACCGCCCAATATTCACTCCGTTGGAGATAACCGTGGTCGGTGGACGCAATCCATGAGTCAAAAAATCACGCTCATGGGTGCGCGTGCAAAATACCACATGTTCGAAGTGGTTCAGGTTACCTACCGCGAGCTTCCACATCACCCCTTCGAACCAGGATTCCAAACCACCCAAATGTAAATATTGGGTGACGTAGCGCGGCAGCGAATAGCAGGAGGAGATAAACGCCGGGCGTATATCCCAGCATACCTGCAGCAGTAGATTGCTCAGGAGCGCATTTTCGTGGGTATGGATGATATCAGGTTTGTATTGGTCGGCTAGCTTGCGGATGGCTGCTGGGCTGATGAACGGGATTGGACCTTCCCACCAGAATGGGTTGGGTATCCCGAACACTCGTAATAGGCGTACACCCTGATCTTCCGAGTGGTAAGGCAGGTGTTTCTCACTGGCAGTGACGATGGTGACCTCGTGACCACGTTGTACCATGGCACGGGCAATCTTTTGGACGACGAGGGTCACACCACTGAGTGTGGGCAGGTAACCGTGGCTGAACATCATGATGCGCATCGATAATCTCTTTAAGATTCGTTGGTTGCCTGCTTACTTGCACGGTGCAACAGGCGGTTATAGAATGGCAGGATGAGAAAGTATGGCAACAGGTAGTACAGGATACGGAATAAGATGGCTGCCAGGACTGCCTGCTCGAGTCTGACCCCCAGAAGGGCGAATATACCGGCCATCGAACCCTCCTGGACTCCCAAACCGCCGGGTATCATGGATAGTATCCCCGCCATGATGCCAATGACATAACCTGAGACGAGCGCACCGGCTTTCACTGGTGGGCCGAGGGCTTCAAAGACAAAACCCATGGCGATAATACTGCTGGCGAAATCGAGAAGGGTAAGTAACATGATCCACACGAGTCGGATGGGTTTAAGGCGAATAGCTTCTGTGCCGCGGGTCATTGTTTCATCGAGTTGGGTCAGCCAGGTGAGATAGTCACGGTGCAGGATTCTCTTGCCTAAGCGCGCCAGAAGGCTGATGACCGGGTACCGGCGGGAAGGAAACAAAACCAGTCCAGTGATCAGGATCAGCACCAACCCAAAAAGCAGAGTCATTACTCCTAAAGCGATGGCAACCCCTCGTGGCACGGCTGAGTTGAGTAACAGGTAAATAAAACTGAGTGGCAGGAAGGTCAGCATATCCAGGCTGGTGAGGTAATAATGGAGGATAGATGAAGTGAGCACGTCTTTGAGGGTGACGTTATACATCTTCATCAGCAGGTAGCGTAAGGAATACCCCACCACACCCCCGGTGGTCAGCACATGGTTGACCACTGTGGAGATGAAACATACTTCTGCCAGCTCGCGTTTGCCCATTTGAATGCCAAGCACTTGCGAGACAAACGCATAAGCATAACTGTAAAAGGTGTAGGAGAGAAAGGTGAACAGCAATACCAGGGGCAGGAAGCGCCAATCCGCTTCAACCAGGACCTGACGCATATCCTGCCAATCTGATACCACCAACACCACCCCCAGAATGGTGATGGAAAGGATGAGAACAGTGACTAAACGCTTGCGAGATCGGGTAGTTAATTCCATGGCAGCTATTGAGGCGGATTAGGGAAAAAACTATTTATAAAGAGATGATAAACCCACCTGGCGGTGTCGAATGGTGTACAGGATTATACCCGAGAAGGGATGGAAAGGCGTTGAGCTATTAGCCTATAGTTAAAAACAGTAACTCTCATATCCTTTATCCAAACCATACTTGTATCAGGTGATTCTCTTACAAATTACTTTTTACTATATAATAAATCTGTCGAGAAAGGATGTTTTCCCATGGATAATCAGTTTCAACAGCATTTCATCGACCAATGGGCACGCTACTTCTCCGCAGCTGAACTCCCGATAGCGTATTACTATACCAACCAACCACGCACGGATGAAGTGAGTGCCAGCCAAACCGTGGATCGCTGCCTGATCGGAAATTTAAAGCGGGTGAGACAGGGCTTCCCATTCGTGTATGATGTGCATACTCCTGGATGTTCTGGAGGCAAACGCTATACTGGTTTCAGCCACACACTGCGCCCCAACTTCGAGTACTTCCTATCCTGCGGTATCCCAGACGAGCTTGAAGGTGAACGCTATAAGCGCGATCCTGACCTTGTCAGGCAGTACCTGCACCAGCACCCATCCTTCGAGGCTCCAGGGAAATACCTGGTATTCAAGCGTTGGGATAAGCTCAATCAGAATGATGTGCCGATTGCAGTAATTTTCTTTACCACGGGTGATGTGCTGAGCGGGTTGTTCGCACTGGCAAATTACGATATGGCTGAGCCGGACGGGGTGATCACCCCCATGGGGTCCGGCTGTGCATCGATTGTTGGTTATCCGTTGGAGCAGGCAGCTTATGAAGTCCAACGCTGCGTGTTGGGTATGTTCGATGTGTCCGCCCGCCCGCATGTGGGGCGCGATGAGCTGACCTTTTCCATCCCCATCAAGCGCTTTGAGCAGATGGTAGGTTATATGGACGAGAGCTTCCTGATCACCGGCTCGTGGGAGAAGATTCAGGATAGGATTATGACAACTTCAAAAAGCACCTAGGATATAAAGCGAGAAAAATAGAGGAGGATAATTACTGAAGAATTTTGTGTATAGAATATATGGGTCCCATAAAGCCAAATCCAAACAAAGAAATTCAATAACATAGAGGAGGATGTATCAATGGATCACAAAACCAGATTATTGAGGGTCTTTTTATCGATAATTATCTTATCTCTTGGAGTTTCCTTGGCATGGGTGTGTGTGCACGTTGCCAGTGCCTCCCCTGTAAACATCACATGGCGGCAGGTGAATGAAAGTGGATTTGGATCCTTACAAGGAATTAGTACATTGGATACCTTTAATGGTCAATTGTACGCAGGAACATGGGCTCCTTATGGGGATGTAGCTGAAATTTGGCGAACAAGTGATGGGAAGAATTGGGAGCAATTTTCCCCTGCGTTTACTACGGCAACTCAAAATATCTATGATGCACAACCCTTTATAAATCACCTATACGTTGGAACTGCGAATGATGATGGAACCGATGCAGAAATATGGCGGACCAATGGGTCAGCTTGGGAAATCATTACCTCGAACGGATTTGGAGATGCTAATAAT
>CAZXPK010000011.1:0-19007 GCA_964642565.1 uncultured Anaerolineaceae bacterium | reverse complement strand
GTTTGATGGTGATTTCTATATTGGATTACGAAATACTGTTGATGGAGGTGAGGTCTGGCGCACCAGTAATGGTGTGGATTTTTCGCCAGTTGTTATTGGTGGGCTGGGAAATGTAAAAAATCAACGACCCTATGGGCTGATTAACTATGATGATCATTTATACCTGGTTTTCAGTAATTATTTTACCGGTGCAGAAGTCTTGCGGACGAGCGATGGAGATACCTGGGAACAAGTAAGTGTTGGGGGTTGGGGAGATATTGCGAATATTAATGCAGATTATTTGGATAAGGGCGCCGCGATATTCCATAACTCCATCTTCATAGGTACGATGAACGATGTTAGTGGTGGGCAGATTTGGCAGATGATCTCCAATATGGTCTTTTTGCCAGCTATTCTAAAGTAGCCACCCAATAAATAACCCGGGGAGTGATCGACTCCCCGGATTTTGTTTATCGACTGGCTCGCCAAATCACTTAACTTCCACGGTGATGGTGATGGTCTTCTCAGGAGTAGCGGTCGTCTCCCAACCCCTCTTGTAATCCAGGGTAAGTGTGGCTGTGCCAGTATCGGCAGCCTGAAAGTAGTAGGTTTCTGCACCAGCGGCACCAACGATGGGATTTGTGGAGTCAGAGGCAGGTGCCTGGTACTCAGGTTCTCCCATCTGTGTCAGGACATCCGGGTTGGATGAGGTAGCAAACCAGCCGTACCCGGTGGAGGGGTTGGATTCCAGCGTGATTGACATTACCTGACCCTTCGTGAGCTGTTGGGTGCTGCCATCCGCGCTGGCGTCGAGCTTGAGGTTGGCTACATTTACGGAGATGATAGGTAGCATTTGATATTCATCAGCAGTATCGGTCCCGGTATAGGTACCTGAAGGGTTGGATGTGGTGGTTGAACTGCAGCCTGTCAAGGTGGTCAGCAGGATTATGGTAATCATGGTTAATGTAAATTTCGTGAACATTATTGCTCTCCTTTTACCTTTTATCGGTACTTGACAATTAAACGATTGAAGAGGCAGCATTGTTCTATTAATGCGAATTATAGTACATTTAAGGAATGGAAATTCATCCCCTCCGCGCAACCAGGAGCCTGTTAGCCTGACTGCTTGGAGATGTATAATAATTTAGAACGAATAATGAGTGGAAATGAGATGCTGGAGGTCGTAGATGCAGCCAAATCGCAAATACCTAAAGCTTTGGAAGCTCGTTCAGCGGGAGAATGCAGTCCGTTATATGATGATCTCACTGTTGAGCTTTGTAGCCACCGTAAGTGTGGTGCGGAGTTTTCTGGCGCTTACCGGTTACCCCCAGATTGGGAGCGGGACGCTGCACATCGCGCACGTCCTGTGGGGAGGTCTGATCCTGTATATCGCTGCCATTCTACCGTTGATCTATCTTAACCCACGCTTGCATATCATCGGAGCCATATTATCAGGGGTGGGAATGGGATTATTTATTGATGAAGTGGGCAAGTTCATTACCAGCCAGTACGATTACTTCTTCCCTGCTGCAGCCCCGATCATGTATATCTTTTTCCTGTTGGTGGTCATTCTGGTGATCATGATCCGGCGCCCCAAAGTAGTGGACGGACGAGTTGAGCTCGTCCAGTCTTTGGAGATCATACGGGAGCAGCTTTATCGGCCTTTGGAACCGGTCGAAAGGGAACACATCGAAGGCGATTTGAGTAAGGTGATAGCAGGTGATCCGGATACGCTGCATCAGGATATGGCTAAGCACTTGTTGGAGCTCGTGCGCTCGGATCCACGCACCGCCCCCGAAACGCGACCCGCCTGGTGGCTGAGATTAACCAGGCAGCTGGAGCAGTGGCTGACAGAGCGATGGCTGAGCTGGTTACTAGGGGTGGGGATGGTGCTGTTAGGTTTGGTCACGCTTAAAAACCCTTTACAGGTGTGGTTGGAGCATGTCATACCCAATTCAGCACTGGTAGCATTCCTCCAATCCCATGCTGGCAGGCAGATCGCACCAGCAGATGCGCCGGTACTCTTTAATACCCGGTTGGTGTTGGAGGTCTTGGTGGGATTACTTCTACTGGTTTCCGTCGGGCTGCTCGCAGCCGGCAAAAAACGATTGGCCTGTAACCTTGGTTATCTCAGCTTGCTGGTCTCTCTGGTTGTGCTGGATATGCTGTTATTTTACTTTGAGCAATTTTCGACGGTTGCTATTGTATTGCTTCAATTCGTTGTGCTGTTCGGGGTGATTTTCTATCGTCGGAAGTATCTGAAGGTCCACACTTAATTACTAACTAACCACTGTTAGCTTTGTGGTCTGAACGATCTTTATGGTGAATTGTTTTTTTGATAAAAGTCGTTAGCTGAAAATTGCTCTTTCTGTGGTCTAAGTGAGCTCTGTGGTGAATTGATTTAATTTTATAAACAGCTAAATGCTAAAAGCAGCCGATGGTTTGTTCTATTTCCCCTCACGGTACTTGAGTGTCTATCGGCTTTGGTCCATGATTGCCATTCCCTGGTGTGGACTGCCCCTGGTTGTTTCCAGGTCCGCCTTGACCAGGAACTTCACCAGGATGGTCCTTTCCATTCCCATTATCCTCTTGCACGGGCATCGGGGTATTGGATGATCCTGTAGGTGTGAATTGTGATTGGTCTGAAGTGGGCGATTGTTTAAGCCCCTGGTGTATGCCCAGCCTTTCTTGGAGTTCTGACCGGAAAGCTTTGGGATCCTTCTCTCCGATCGTGGTCAATTTGACCTGTTCATTCAGCCGCTCCTGCAAGTGGCTGATGGCTGGTTCAGCTTGAGGTGGGAGTTTGGTAATCAATTCTTCGATGGTCATCCCCTGATTTTCAGCTTGTCGTTTGATTTCACCCAATGCGTTTTGCATCTGAGGATCATCCAACTGTGCAGCAAGCTCAAGTGCATTATCCAATTCACTCTGCAAACGCTCCGAAGTTTGATCGTTTAGCGCTTTTCCGCTTGCAACCATGCGTGAAATTTCATCCATCCGGCGATTGGTGTAGTCCAGGGTCAGATTCAGCTTGCCTTTTGTGGAGAAGGTCAAAGAGAGACGAATATCTTCACTCCAGGATTTTATCGTATACAGGGGTTGACCTGGGAGACTGCTTTGAGCGGCATAAACCGTGAAGCTGCTGCCAACCAGGAAGATCAACACCAATATTGTTACGACCAGCGCTTTGAATAAGGGTAGAGGTCGCTTCCTCCGGAGTGCGCTTAGCCGATGGAGATCCCGTTCCGCGTAAACCTCACCGGATCCTGGAGTAAGACCCTTCTGCAGGTTCTCTCCTTGGAGTAAAAATTTTGCTTTTTCCGCCGTGGTAACCAGTGGGTCTATGGGACGGGTAGAACGCAGTCGTTCGAATACCCGTTTCCCATATTCATCCAATTCATCTTCAGCTCTGGTCATAAATTAATATCCTCATACCGACTCATAATCCGGCGTAATGCTTCAAGGGCACGGTGTTGTAAAGCTTTTACCGCACCAACGGGTTTATTCAAGGTCTGGGCAATGGATTCGTTCTCCCAATCTTCCAGATATTTCAAGACAATTACCAGTCGTTGGTCAGGTGTAAGCAGGGTGAGGGCATCCCGCAGCTGCTGGCTTTCCAGCTCATCTGCTACCACCTGATGGGGCTCATTTGCCGGGTTGGCGCGTAGATTCACATCCAACGGCATGGACGGTGGGACTTTGCTGCGGTAGTAGTCAGTGATCCAATTATGCGCGATCCGGTATAGGTAGGCCTGCAGATAATTGTCTGGGCCACTATCCCGTTTCAGGGCATATAAAAAGCGGCTGAAAGTCTCAGACATACACTCTCTCGCTAATTCTGCATCGCCCAGCAGACGGAAAGCATAACGATATATTCCTGGGCTGTAGGTGTCGAAGATCTCTTCGAGTGCCTTGGCCTCAAATCGTTTTGCTCGCTGCAAAATTGCCTGGTCTGGGCTATCTCTCATAATCTATGACGTAAATTAGCGTTTAAAGAAACGGGTCACAATCAACAAAGCAAGGCGTTATTGTATCGCAATTATACATAATCATAAAACAGCGGTATGGAGGCTGTTCCGTACCGTTGTTTTGGTTTGGGTTTCTATTAGGGATTTCGGCTTTTCGATGCCGGGCTAGCCTGGAGGCACTGGAGGCGTTTGAATATAGATCGTGACCAGCGTTGCATTGAAGGCACTGGCCACAACGTTGCCGTGAATGGCTACTTTTTGACCAACTAACAGTTGATCGAATGTGATGGGTACCCTGTTGCCAGGTGTATCATCATCGCTATTGGTTGTTATTGATTCTCCACTCGTAGCTGGAGCTACGCTCTCCCCTATGTCTTCGCCTTCATTCACTTGAGTAAGTTGGAAAATCTTGGTGCCGTCGGTGACTTGCATGGTCAAACCTGTGCTGAAAAATGGCTTGACCTGCGCATTGCCATGGATCAGTGTTATGGTAAGTGTTTTTGTTGTTGGATTAATCTCTTTAATTGTCCCCTGCAGGTAGAATGGCGTTCGCATCCTTCCCTGGTTTCCATCTTTACCCACACCACGATTAGTCTTATTTTCTCGATCTTGTAATTTTATTTGCTCTTTAGCTTGCTGTCTTGTTTGAGCTCCTGCGCTATTGCCTTGCCCTGAACTGACCCCATTTCCATGACCGTTGTCAGGCCCTGCTGCCATCACTGGTACAACCGAGATGGCTAACAAGATGAGGATAAGGCTAAGAAGTGTTACTTTTTTCATCCTTCGTCTCCTTTCAGGATATAAACTGATGGTGTGGGAATTTCACACTGCTGTTTTTTATGACGCTAAAAGTGCACCTGAGATATGGGTGCGAGAGAATTCTAATCTGGGAGTTATTCTTCGACAAAGAATTAAGGAATTATTTACTTGGGAACTTACATTTCTGCTGATAATTATAGATTAGTATCGCCGAAATGATAATATTGTTTATAAAAATCCGGTGAGATGATTACTGCCTGGATTTTTATAATATCACTTCCTATAGAGTTTTTTGGTATGGATCGACTGTTTTACAAAGCTAGCATAGGATTGACTTATAATTAGCGTTCAGATTAATTATATAAGATAGAGCGTTGAAAGTTGCTAATCAATCCTTGATAAAAATTTATGGAGATAAAATTGAACTTAGAAGAGACACGATTAGATTTTGCTACCAAGCAAAAAAGGAATGCACTTCATTTTTACTTCGATAATCATTTATATACCATGTATTGATGTGAATTCGATAAGCTTATATCGCAACCCTCTGGTAGGTGACGCATCCAAAGGTTGCATAGTATTATGTCATGATATCCTGACGGGTGGGAATTTAAATTGTTGAATGCATTTCTGATTAAGGGGTTCAATTATTGAGGGTGGAGCATGACCGCCTGGCATAACCTTAGCATTGGGGAGGCATTCAAGCAGCTTGATGCTTCCCCTGAAGGCCTGACTGAGATGGAGGCCGCCACTCGCTTAAAGCGCTGGGGGGCTAACCAGCTTCAACCCCGTCAGCCAATCTCGCCCCTAAAGCTTTTCCTTAAACAATTTGAGAATTATTTCATCCTGGTTTTGCTGTTTGCAGCCGGTCTGGCATATGGCGTCAGTTTCATGCCGGGGCAAAGTGACCGTAAGATTACGGCTTATTTCATTCTGGGCATTATATTGCTCAGCGTGCTGCTCAGCTTCTTTGAAGAGTATCGGTCCCAGAGGGAGTTGGAAGCGCTGGGCAGGCTTTTAATGTTTCATACCAATGTAATGCGGGATGGGGTGAGGCGGGAGATTGATGCTGCCCAGGTGGTCCCCGGAGATATTCTGGTCCTATCGCAAGGTCAGAAAGTCCCTGCCGATGCCCGCCTGATCGAGGTCCATAGCCTGCGATCAGACGAATCGACATTGACGGGTGAAAGCATTGGGGTGGATAAATCCGTCGAGCCTGTGGCTCTCGATACTCCCCTGGCAGAGCGGTCAAGCATGGTCTATGGCTCGACGTTCATCACCCATGGCAGCGGGCTGGCACTGGTGGTAAGCACAGGCAGCACTTCCGAGGTCGGTCAGATCGCTGCCACACTGGGTAGTATGTCTGCGCGCCCAACGCCTTTCCAGACGGAAGTGAAAAAGATGGGTGGCCAGATGACCGTGATCATTGGCATTCTGGCAGCCATCGTGGCACTTATTCTGTACTTCGTTTTGCATGAGCCACTGGTGGATGTGGCTCTCAACACCCTCAGTCTGGCAGTCGCCACCATCCCCGAGAGCCTGCCGATTGTGTTGACCTTTGCACTTGCCCTTGGGGCCAGGCAGATGGCTCGCCAGGGAGCAGTTGTCCGCAACCTGTCTGTAGTGGAGTCGCTCGGCTCGGTGGATACAATTTGTACCGATAAAACCGGCACCCTCACCCAGAATCGCATGGCTGTGCAACAATTATTTGCAGGGGGGCACCTGGTGAGCCTCCCGGATGGTTTGGGTTCGGATGGCGAGGTCCACAAGCTGCTTCAGGCTGCTGTTTTATGCAATGAGGCCACGATTTTAACTGAGCCAGAGCCCAAAATATTGGGTGACCCCGTGGATACAGCCTTATTGAAGGCAGCCCACGAGGCTGGAATGGATGTCGACCAGGTTCGTTCTGCCCATCCGCTGGTGAACCTGATCCCATTCAGCTCTGAGCGTAAAATGATGACCACCCTGCACCAGATGGATGGCGGTACAGTCGCCATCACCAAAGGCGCTCCGGGGATTGTACTGACCCATTGCTCAGAATGTATGGAAAACGGGAAGCAATATCCCATGCAAGATTACCGCTGCCAAACTGTACGGGAGGCCATCCAAAAGCTGCAAGCCGAAGGGATGTATGTGCTTGGACTGGCAAGCAAGCAGCTGCCTTCATCGGATGTTACTGAACAGGTTGAGCAGCGAATGACTTTTATGGGTTTATTGGTGCTGATGGATCCGCCACGCCCTCAGGCAGACGCAGCGATTGCCAAAGCTCAGGCAGCAGGGATCCGCGTGGTGATGATCACCGGTGATAATGGGCTGACTGCCCAGGCCATCGCTGGCAGGCTGGGTATCGGACAAAATGTGGTCGATGCACGTGATATGACCGGTCTCAGCAATTCAGAGCTCTACGAAAAGATCAAGGATGTGGATATCGTTGCACGCGCCACACCCCAGGTGAAGCAGGTAATCCTCCAGGAGCTGCAGCAAGCGGGTCACTTCGTTGCTATGACCGGGGATGGGGTGAATGACGCCACGGCGCTTAAACAATCGGATGTGGGCGTGGCGATGGGTTTGCGTGGCACCGATATTGCTAAAGAATCTGCCCAGATGGTGTTGTTGGATGATAATTTCGCTACCATCGTCGTTGCTATCGAAGAGGGGCGCCGCATTTTTGATAACATCCGCAAGTTCACGAATTATCTGCTTAGCACCAGCCTGGGCGAGGTGTTTGTGGTGCTGATGCTTTCCATTGCTGGCTACTTCCCATTATCTGCCATCATGTTGTTATGGGTGAATGTGGTCACCGACCTGGTACCGGCCAGTGCATTGGCTGCTGACCCGGCGGTGAGCCACGTGATGAGCCGTCGCCCTCGCCGGCACGATGAGCCCATCATGAACACGGCCATTTATGCCACCATTGCCGGGAGCATCTTCCGCACCCTCATCGCCTATGGGTTGATCTTCTGGGTGGGGCTGCAGTTTGGCGGGTTGACCTATGCCCGCACCATGTTGTTCACCAGCATCGTCCTGCACGCCTTTACGCGTGTCATGGTGGTCCGGCAGTTGGATGATCTATCCATCTGGTCGAATCGGGCACTATTGGTGAGCTATGCTGTAGCTGTAGGTTTGCAGCTCCTGGCGCTGTACACTCCCCTGCGGAATCTATTTGGAGTCGTTACTCTTGATTGGCGCGCCTGGCTGGTCATGATCCTGGTAACCGCTGGATCATCGTTCTTCGGAGTTTATATGACCCGTTGGATCCTGAAGTTGGTTCCATTGTGGGCAGAATAGCGGCTGTTTATATTAACCATAAACCAGCACTGTGAATTTCATTCACAGCGCTGGTTGAAAACATGTGTTGATAATAAATTACGGTAGGCAGGTCAGTAAAGCACCAGAAGTGACCCTAGTGGCAGTCCAAACTCCATTCACCAGGGCACCATGACTGCTGACCTTCTGACCCACAGCCAGGTCGTCAAATGTGATTGGGGTTACGGTTCCATCTTCATCACGGTACAGGAAACGAGTGGAATCACTGGTCAGCAGGGTCACTTCCTCGCCGATAAAAGGGTTTGCCAGGCGGTTGCCACATAAAACGGTTACGGTGACGGTTTTTGCACCTGGATCGATATCAGCGATCGTGCCCGATACTGCATATGGGGTACGAATACCAAAACCGACCTGGTTGCTGGCACCTAGTCCGACCTGGTTGACAGCGCCATAACTGTACTGGTTGCCGGCACCAAGTCCGACCTGGTTGACAGCGCCATAACTGTACTGGTTGCCGGCACCAAGTTCAACCTGGTTGACAGCGCCATAACTGTACTGGTTGCCGGTACCTAAACCGACCTGGTCGCTGGTGCAATTACTATTAGCGGTTCCGCGATTGCCCGGGGGACCACCAGCAGCAAGTGCCGGTACTACCGATATGGCTAACATGATTACAACCAGGGTTAAAACTGTTAGTCTCTTCATTTTTGTTCCTTTCAAGAGGTAAGATGGGTTGTGTGTGTTTCACATACCTGCACTTTATGACGCAAGTGAGATTATCAAGATATGGGGAGAAAAAACCTTCACAAATTCTTCACAACCTGACTGGGTATAATTGTCCTACAATAAATTTCCTGTTTGGGGATACCATGGGGATGATTTATATGGAGCGATTTTGACGAATGTTACCTCTCGAACGATCAGATACGCTAAGATACGAAACCGACCTCGTTTTGGGGTTGATCAGGGTGGATGATATCCTACGCCCTTATGGCAAGGTATTTCCGACGGGCAGCTATTTTCTGGATGTGATGGTCTATCCTGATATCGATCTATACATCCCAAAAGTCAGCATAGACCAACTGTTTGAGATCGGAGCTCAGATAGCGAGCTGTGAGCTGGTCACGCAGGTGGTGTTTGAGAGGTCAAATGATCCTGTGAGTATGCCGGGAGGATTGTATCTAAAATCCCGAGTGAAATATGGGGAGTGGGGTCGACCCTGGAAGATTGACATCTGGTCTCTGGAGGAAAAGATCATCTTGAAGAAGATGGCAGACATGCACAACTTCCAGGTTAAAATGACACCTGGTCTACGTGAGCAGATCATACGTTATAAGCTCTCATTGATGACCTCCCAAAAGCGTACACCTATGTATAGTGGTTATTACATCTACAAAGCCTTCATGGATGAGGGGTTGTCGGATTTTGAGAGTGTCACCCAATATTTGATATCCAACGGCATCCAGATGGAAAGTTAATGATCTATGCCTGACTTGCCTGTTTACTTTTAAGCTCTTATCATCTCCTGTGGACATCTACATCTTCGTTGTTCACAGGAATGATTATTCTATATTTGGAGGTCTAAATGTTAGATTCTGATACTGTCATTCTCATCACCCGCAACGGTATGGGCGAAGCTGACCAGGTTTTACAATACAAGTTGATTGATACCTATCTCAAGCTGTTGGATGAACATAATATCCTGCCTGCCGCGATATGCTTTTACACGGAGGGCGTGCATTTGGTAAAGGAGGGCTCTCCTGTATTAGAGACGTTACAATCACTGGAGCATAAGGGTGTACGTCTCATCCTGTGTTCCACCTGCCTGAATTATTTCGACCTTACCGACAAGGTGAGAGTAGGTATTGCGGGTGGAATGGGAGATATTCTCGAGGCTCAACGTTTGGCCGCAAAGGTGATCACGCTTTAGGTATTGGTGGAAAATCTCTACCCACGGTGAAAATCTTTCGACCGTGGGGCTTTTACAAATTTATCCTAAAAAAATCCTTTCAATCTTTTGTGGTGCTATTTATCAGGAAATTGCATCATATAGATGTGCTAAGCTATGTACTAATTACGATCCTGTATCGAGTAGTTTTCTGGACATACTAGTAACATTATGCCTGATTGCTCCTCGTTGGAGGCTTGGTATAAAGAGGTGGATTATGAAGAATAACACGGTAACCTTGGTTCGAATTTTTGGCATCCCAATTGGCCTTGACCCATCCTGGTTCCTGGTTTTTGCCCTGATTACCTGGGCGCTGGCAATCAGCTACTTCCCGATGGAATTTAAACAATGGACCAAACTGCAATATTGGTCAGTCGCTGCAGTCACGTCCATCCTGTTCTTTATTAGCGTGGTGCTGCATGAGCTGGGTCATTCGCTCGTGGCGTTGCGTTATAAATTGCCGGTGAAAAGCATCACCTTATATATCTTTGGGGGAATTTCTGAGATCACATCCGAGCCTACCAACGCTTTAGCTGAATTCGTGATTGCCTTTGCAGGTCCACTGACCAGTATTATCCTGGCAGCCATTTTTTACGCTTTGGAAATTGTGTTTAAAGGCATTGCACCGGTTTTTGCCATGGCTAAATATCTGGCGTTGATCAATGCTACTTTGGCTGTATTCAACCTGATCCCGGGCTTCCCGCTGGATGGAGGCAGGGTATTTCGTGCGGTAATTTGGGGTATTACCCATAACCTGCGTCGTGCAACTGAGATTGCTGGTCTGGTGGGTCATGCCATTGCCTTCCTGTTCATCCTGTTGGGTGTATGGCAGCTCTTCCAGGGGAACTGGGCCAATGGTCTGTGGATTGCTTTTATCGGCTGGTTCCTCGAGAACGCTGTAGTTGGGCAGGTACAGCAGCAGCGTATCCACACTCTGTTGGAGGGGCATACTGTGGATCAGGTGATGAGTCGCACCTGCGTACAGGCTCCTGCTGATCTTACCCTGCAGGAACTTGTGGACGAATTTATCCTCGATAAAGGTCAGCGCTGCCTGGTGATGATGCGTGGTGAAGAGCCGGTAGGGTTACTCACCTTGCACAATATTCGTCAGATTCCCCGGGATCGATGGGGTTCCACCATTGCTTCAGAGGTGATGACGCCCATGGACCAGGTGAAGCGCACGAGCCCGAAGGTGGGGCTGGAGCAGGCACTGGCGCAAATGGGAACCGATGGGGTTAACCAGATGCCGGTGATAGAGAATGGTAAGATCGAAGGTATGCTCAGCCGGGAAGATATCATCAATTATCTCCACTTGCTCAAGAATTTGAAGAAATGAGGCGTTGTTTGTCAGGGGTGGATGCTTCGCCATCGAACGCTGAATAACGGCAGCTTTATTGGTAAATCTGATGTTCAAATCCATGAACCATCGTGGTTTTCGAGCCTCCATCCAGATGCTCCTTACGCTGGTTTTAATGACCGGAATATTCCCTTCATCAGCTAAAAACCCTCCTCATCCCCTAAAGTGGGCCTGGCTGCTGCCACATGCTAATCAAGCCGGTTCCAAGTCTGTGCAAATTACTCCAGTAGTCAGCGCACCACCTGCCAACGAGCCAATCTTTCTGCGTTATCTCATCCGGCTGCTCGGCGATGATTCGCTTGGAGCCGATTGGATGTACCTTGGTCTGGGAGACTACCGTTACCCTGAGCTCGACGAGAATGGCCAGCAGCTTTATGTTACCAATCCCCTGACCGGTGTGAAGACGTTCCAGTGGATCTATACCCGCTTCTGGATTGACCCTGGTCCGGCACTGTTAACCGTGAGTGACACCTTGTGGGTCTGGGGTTATGATGCCGGTTCGCATACTATCTATGCCGATAACATCCTGGTAAATCCTCCATCCAGGATGGCACCCCCGGATGACGTCAGCGCGTTTGGCTGGGTACTCGCCGTATCGGGACAGACTATCACAATTCAGGTTCCTGAAGGGATTAGATCCACGGTCACTGTGGATGCTTATACAACCTACAGCTTCCCCAATGGTCAGGGTCTGCCCCGTCCAAAGGACGGTCTGTGGTTGGATATTTCGTGGCTGACTGGCGCTGCTGGACTGCTTGGTCGTTACGATGGCTTTCACGGAACTTACCGTGGGATCTTGCGTTTGGATTTTAGCCAACCGTGACAAGAAGGTGTTACTTGAGCTATAAGGGGTATTGTGCCCCTGATGAATTAATCCCCTCTCACAAATCAATCCGCATTTCGGCTTCATCTCCCAGCATGCTTCCGGTGAGTACAAAGCCATACTTTCTGTAGAACGGCTCGGGTCCACCCTCACCCGGATGGCAGCTCAGGGTAAGCTCACTCGCACCCGGGCGGGTGCGCACATAATCCAAAAGCAAGTCCATGGCACGCTTGCCAAAACCCATTTTTTGGTAGCGGGCGTCGATCATGTAGCGCTATAGGAAGTAATGTGGTTCATCCGGGTCATCGTAGAGCATGAGGAAGCCCACCGGAGTTTCATCTGCGTAAATGGCGCGGAACCAGGCTTTGAGCTCGAAATATGCCTGCGCAATGGACACTGCATTGGGCGCCACGAAATGCTTCTGTTCTTCGCTGACGTCTAGCCGGCAGATGACATGCACAGTTTCGGCGTTTACCTCCCGCAAGCTGACGGCGGAATTACGGTTGATGGTGTGAGTTTCATCGGACATAAAGGCTCATCCTCGTGGCTAAGTGTAATTGTTGGAAGATACTTTTTCAAGTTCGCATGTGTCAAAATATCAGGAAATATAAGCATATCATAATTAGGGAAGGCATTTTTGATAAGCCTCCATTCGCCATTGGATTTATTCGCAATTGAAGCTAAATGGCGATTTGTTTTTTATCTATTTGCGACCTGCTAATCTTGATCCGCTTCGGGTTTTTGCCGGATTGCTTTTTACCCCCCATGTTATAATCCTCCCCTTGTAAGGAATACCATGCCATATTGGACTATCTTCCTCATCGCCATCGGCTTAGCCATGGATTGCTTCGCGGTCTCATTGGGCGTGGGAACCGCTGGTACTGCCGTGGGTCCGCGTCCTACCTTCCGGTTATTTTTCCACTTCGGTCTGTTCCAGGGTGGGATGACCCTGTTGGGTTGGCTGGCAGGTAAAACTGTGGTCACCTACATCGCTAGCGTGGATCATTGGGTGGCGTTCATACTATTGGTATTTGTGGGTGCGCGCATGCTTCGGGGTGGCTTACGCAAGGCTGGGGAAGAGCCATCCATCCCTGATCCTTCACGCGGCATGACCCTGGTGATGCTAAGCGTCGCCACCAGTATCGATGCCCTGGCAGTTGGGCTCAGCCTGGCTTTGCTGGAGGTAAATGTATTTTGGTCTGCACTGCTTATCGGTGGTGTGTCAGCTGTACTATCACTTGTAGGCCTGCTGCTTGGGAACCAGCTTGGGATGCGCTTTGGCAAGTCGATGGAAGTTTTAGGCGGGATTATCCTCATTGGTATCGGCCTGCGCGTATTGGTAACGCATTTATTCTAGAGGGTTTATAATATTCCAGGCTAAAGTCTTCAAGGAGGGTATGA
This sequence comes from uncultured Anaerolineaceae bacterium, assembly GCA_964642565.1. Lineage (GTDB taxonomy): Bacteria > Chloroflexota > Anaerolineae > Anaerolineales > UBA4823 > FEB-25. The sequence goes on along the minus strand of CAZXPK010000011.1, from coordinate 5,505 downwards.
AGGAATTAAGGAACATATTTTTACCCAAGAAATCTCTGAACTTTGGTCTTGGTACGGTTGGTAATATTGATTTTCTTCGCCACAAGCTATATCCTCGATAAGAAATCATCTTCTTGATACGTCGGATTTGCTAGCTCAAGCATGAGTAATGTCATTAGGAAGTTCACACAAGCTAAATTTTCCCTCCTCACCATCATCGTATTACTAGGATTAGTGCTGGTCAATTTCGTCATCCAAATTGGCGTTAATCCCAGTTATAAAAATATGTCCACCGATAGTGGTACCTTCGCCTACTGCGGGCAGGTAATCCGTGATGGTGGTTTGATGTACCGCGATTGTTGGGATAATAAACCCCCCGCTGTATATTATCTCAACGCCGCTGCGATTTGGCTCGGCGGATCCAACCCCTTTGCCATTTGGCTCTTCCAGGCCATCTGGCTAACCATTGCCATTATGGCTTACTTCTTGATCCTAAACATGATTTGGGAACATAAAGGCTTGGCAGCCCTGGCGGCGTTTACTCTGCTGTTGGTGCTGTTGTACCCGGATATCTTCCAGGGAGGTAACTTTACTGAAACCTATGCGGTATTGCCTGTGGTGCTTTCCCTGGGTGCTTTTTGGGCTTTTCTACGTTCTGGGAACAGGCGTTGGCTGATTGCGCTGGGCTTACTGATTGCGGCAGGTTTCCTGCTTAAGCCCACTTACATTGCGGTTGGGTTGGCATCCAGTGTCGTAGTGATCTACCTGGAGCTTCGACGCCGCTCATTTAAAACCTTGTTGATGAATTTGGGTATTTTATGTTTATCTGCCTTGCTGCCTTTGGTTCTGGTTGGATTGTTTTGGGTCTGGAAGCAGGATTTTAATGAGCTGTGGTTCGCAGTATTCGCTCATAATGTTACTTACGTCCGCGAAGGATTTTCTCTGCGTAGCTTGTACGGTACGGCGCGCATGTTCCTCATCCAACAACCCATGGCGTCCCTGACTATCCTGCTTGGAGCGTCCTTAACGATCTATTTACTCCAATCTGCACACATGATTTTTACCAGGACAATTCCTGCCCAAAATGAGGTTGATGCCTTCACCCCAGGTCGAATTAATTCACAACAGGCGCAAACATGGTTTTTGGCTGGGGTTTTTCTGGCGATTACCTTGGATGTTATATTCCTGGCCTCGTCAGGAAAAAATTTTGGCCACTACTTGCAGGTGGTACTGCCTGGCATGGTAGTTGGAATGCTCTATCCGATAGATATCCTGCGCCAATCCATTAGCCAGGACCAAACTAAGCACAAATTACAGCTGGTCGCGGTGTCAGCGATCCTTCTCGTGTCTCTGGGTGCCGGGTTGGAAATTGCTGGCAAAGAAATGCCCAGTGTACAAGAATTAATTGCATTCTTTTCTTCGCCAAATCTCACCCTTTACCAGCCTACTGAGTTGGAGCAATATATTATTGACCACAGCTCAGCTTCTGATTCAGTCCTGGTTTGGGCAGGTCACCCAAGTATGAATTTTGTCACGCATCGGCGCTCACCAACCCGCTACATCTTCCTGCAACACTTGTTTACACCAACCCCCAAGGGTCCCAATGGTTTTGGCGAATTCCTGCAGGAATTACATGCTGATCCACCTGCCCTGATTGTGGTCCAACCGGTATCCTCAGCCGGTTTACCCTATTTTGAGAATCCAACTGAAACTTTATGTGTCGGATGTGACCCATTGGTTTTGCAGGGGATGTTGTCTCTGAAGCAATTTGTTTCCTCCCAATATGTATTGAACTATTCTTTATGGGATTGGGTTGTATATGAGCGCATCCGTTGATTCAAGGTATCCTATCGCAGACGAGTTCTTTGTAACTTCAATTGATAATATATATTTGACCAGCTGGTGGTGGAGTATTCCGTTGAGATCACTATTAAACCGACTAGGCTGCGCGGAGCATAGGACTTTTTGTCATGCAACTCGCTAACTTGTTAACTCGAGCCATCCCTCCTTATCCATGGGCTGAGGGCGACAATATCCCCTGGAATGAGCCTGGGTTTTCTCGACGAATGTTGAAGGAGCATCTCTCCCAGGAGTATGATGCAGCCTCCCGCCGCTTCGAGATTATCGATCGCCAGGTGGCATGGATCAACACCACGATACTCGCAAACGAGCCAACCACCATCCTCGACCTGGGTTGCAGGCCAGGATTTTATGCGGAGCGTCTGGCTCGACTGGGTCATACCATCCATGGCATCGATTATTCCCCCGCATCCATCGCATATGCCACCGAAATCGCCCAACGTGACCACCTGCCCTGTACCTATGCCTGGCGGATGTCCCGACAGGCAGATTTTACCCGGGAGAATGGGCTGGTGATGCTCATTTATGGTGAATTCAACGTCTTTCGCCCAGCAGATGCCAAGCTAATATTAAACAAGGCCAGGCAAGCGCTTAATCCAGGTGGTTGGCTGCTTTTGGAACCACATCCATTTCACGTAATTCAACAATTGGGAGAGAAACCAGCCTCCTGGTATTCAGCCATGGCTGGCTTGTTTTCCAAACAACCGCATGTGGTCTTACAGGAGAACTTCTGGAATGATCAGTTGCATACAACCACCATCCGTTATTTTATAATCGATGCAGACTCTGGCAAGGTAACTCAATATTCCCAGAGTATGCGGGCATACCAGGATGAGGAATACCGCTCGCTACTAACTGCAAGTGGTTTTGGGGACATAAAAATATACCCTGGACTGTTGGGCGAAGATTCACCAAAAGGGTTAATCGCCATATCAGCCCGCAAGTAATCCAGGATTGCACGCTGACTATTGGTCAAGAGATTTTCACCGAAATTTATATTGAGTAGTTTATTGCATCCTGTGGGGGTGTTGATTTTTTCTGCATTTGGCATAAAATAGTGCTTGATGCAATACATTTATAGTTCATCATGGTACGTTAGGTGTAAGGTATGGAAAAATTTACGGATGTTGAATCTCTGACCCAGTACATCACGGATGAGATTTTTAGGCTTTTTAAACAATCTCGCCAATCCTTGTTAAGACGAACCCTTGGCCCATTCTTCAGGTTACCCACGCACCGCTTTGCTCAGGTAGCGTATACTTTTGACCACTATGTGGCAGAATATGGCTTTCGAGAAGCTGCTCTGCGCATCCTGCCTGTTTTCGCCCAGGCATTCGAAGCAAAAAATGTGGAGAACATCCCACTCGAAGGACCCTTGTTGATCACCTCCAACCACCCAGGCACGTGTGACTCGATCGTCATCGCCGCCAATATCCCCCGCCCCGACTTGAAGATCGTCGCCACCGGAGTTCCTTTTGTGCAGGGACTCCGGAATGCAGCCAGTCACTTGATCTATACCACTCTGGATGTCCATGAGCGTATGATGGTAGTACGCTCGGTCATCCGCCATCTCAAGGATGGTGGAGCGGTGCTGATCTTCCCCAGTGGTCGCATCGACGCAGACCCGGCGCTTTCCCCTGACGCGGCCAATGATCTTGGCAAGTGGTCTCCCAGCGTTGAGGTGATATTGCGCCATGTGCCGCAGACCCGTGTATTGCTGACGGTGGTCAGCGGAGTCCTATCCGCAAGGTGGCGCTGGAACCCATTCGTACGTTTGATGGGGGATGACCATAAGCAGCGCAGTGTGGCTGAATTCCTGCAGGTCATCCAGCAGATGATTTTCCCGAATTCGGTCTCTGTCAATCCCCGGCTTACATTTTCAAACCCTCTAACGACCGATGATCTGGCGCAGATGGGAGAGGGATTGCTGGATGGAATGATCGAGCACACCCGATGCCTGATGGAAGACCACATGGCGCAGGGAAAGGTCCTTCTGCCGGCGAATACGTAAAGCAACAAGTACCCAGGGTATAAGCTATTTTTATATATAATATCCAATCGCCCACACAGTTGGGCTTTTTTTGCTACTATGGGTAACACTTAGGTCACTGGTTATTCCTCCCTCAAGTCCAGTGGTTTTAAAATTTGTCACTTTCCCTACTATTCTCCATGCTCTCGGTGGACTTTGTGCCGAATTGGTTTTTCCTTTATGTGCGACTTGCAGGTGTGGGCTTTGTGCAACTTTATTTAGTTGCTAGCGACCAGCTCCTCATCGATCTCCTCAAATCAATGCGCGATATATATCGCTGGCCATAAAATCTCGAATAAATTATGTCAGATTGTGTTAAATTCATATTTTCACTATCATTTAACCCACCCGGGTGGTTTTTATGCTCTTGGTAGCTTCACATGCTTCTCAATCACCTCTTATCATCCACATTACAGATATGATATACTGCGGATAATATTTATTGGTTGATTAACGGCTGCTATTGGCGACACTATCGCAATCATCAAAACACCAGGGCAGGCGTGGAACTGGTGATAATTATGGTTATTTACGATCTTTGTGTTGCCTGGAATTGGGTATACGATGCTGATTTCGTCGGCTTGCTGGATCAAAGCTGTCAATCCAGGGGATTATCGCTTTTACAAATTACTCCAGGCAACCTTCCACAGACGCTGAATTCTCTTGTCGGGCGCGAGCTAAGCTGCCGGGTCTTTTTCGACCGCGCATCAGACGAAGACCCTCAATTCCTTCCACTTGTCCAATGGGTGACCGAGGATGCTATCCATTCGATCAATTCATACGAGCGCGCCTCTCTTACCTGGGACAAAGTTGAAATGCACTCTCTGTTTGTTTCACATGGTTTGAGCGTCCCACACACCATCATTCTTCCACCCTACATCGAACGGCCAGAAATATCTGCAATTGACCTGTGTCCACTCGGGGATCAGTTCACCATCAAACCCGCCCATGGCAGTGGGGGAGTAGGGGTACTGACCAATGCCACCTCGTGGGATCAGGTTTTATCAGTCCGTAAAGAGCATGCCACTGATCATTACCTTCTTCAAGCGCATGTCACGCCGATTGAGCTGGATTTACAACCGGCATGGTTTCGGGTTATCTTCTGCGCTGGGCAGGTGTTCCCGTGCTGGTGGAATCCGTTTAGCCATATATACACTCCGCTTACAGAAGCGGAGAAGAGCTTATATGGGCTAGATCCGCTGGACGAAATCGCAGTCGCTATCGCCCGGATTTGTGAGTTAGAGATATTCTCGACCGAGATTGCTTACACCTCAGATGGCTTGTTTGTGGTGGTTGATTATGTAAATGACCAGATCGATTTACGCCTGCAGTCCAGCTCGGCTGAAGGTGTACCCGATCTTATTGTGCGTTCCATCGCAGAGCAGCTTGTCAGTCATGTGGAGGATCACTGTAATCGGGGTCGCTGACGCCGGATTTTTATAATAACTCGCCGGGTGTTTTTTAACAATTAGCCATTGAATTCAATCCATTGGTGTAATTCCCTCCATCAGAATTGTATCTCCTGCCCTCCCATTTCTACTCTTATCCCGTAGGTGAGTATTTTTTTAATGGTTATTAATCTATAGTTTGTTAAACGGGTATATCATAGTAAATCGTTGTCAGCGGGCGGGACTACC
>CAZXPK010000010.1:33450-42728 GCA_964642565.1 uncultured Anaerolineaceae bacterium | reverse complement strand
CCAAGAGTTAATTATACTAATATTCACTTTCAAAAATCCTGGCATTGCGTATAGTTGAACTTTTTAGTTATACAACGTTATATTCAGGTATGAGGCGACCTTCTTTGAAACGTGCAAAGTCAAGCATCGAAATATCCATGGTAGTTGCCTGACCATCCAGGATTATTTCAGCCATCAATTTTCCAGCAATCGGACCATGCATAAAACCATGACCAGAAAATCCTGAAACGATGTAATAGCCTTCAATGGGTGTCTTTCCAATAATGGGGTGAGCATCCGGTGTAACTTCATAAAGTCCAGCGAGCCGTGATGCAAGACCAGCGTTTTCCAGAAGCGGCAACCGATTGATGGCAGCTTCCATATGAATCAATTCCCATTCTGGATCAATATTCTGATCAAAACCTGGGTTTTCGTTCGGATTCGACATGCCGGTCAACAATCCTGGACCCTCTGGATGGAAATATAGTGATTGAGCGAAATCGATGATAAATGGGAAATCGGGTGGGAGCTCTGGTATGGCAGTAGTCGTCAACCATTGCCTGCGGATTGGGGATACGGGTACTTGAAGACCTGCAATCTGACCTGTGAGACCAGCCCATGGGCCGGTGGCATCTACGATTATCGGAGTTGATATGGTTTGGGTAGGGGTTTCGACGCCGGTGATCCGGCCAGACCGTACTTGAATATCATTCACGGGAGTTGATGTAAGAGCTTTAACTCCCAATCGTTGGGCAGCACCGATGTACCCCATTACTACACTATTGGGATCCACCAGTCCATCTAATGGATTAAAGCTGCCGGCAAGTACATCATCCAGACGCATCATCGGTAGTCGCTTGCGAATCTCATCTCCACTGAGCCAGTAGGTGTGAGCGCCCAGGGAGTTCTGCAAATCGACATTATTCTTGAATATTCTAACTTCATCCTGGGTCGTTAACAAGAACAGGTACCCGGTTTTGCGATAATCAACTGCTTGCCCTATTTCTTCTTTAAAACGTTCTAGCATGGGTAAACTTAGCAGTGATAGACGGATATTCACTTCTGTGCCGAACTGGTAACGCACGCCACCTGCACAGCGCCCGGTGGCACCCAATCCAAAAAAGTCTTCTTTTTCCAACAAGATAACATTGGATTGACCTCGGGAAGCCAGATGGTACGCGGTGCTGGCACCCATCACTCCACCCCCGATGATTATCATATCAGCCGTGTTGGGTATCGTCATATAGTTTTTATCATCCAGAAATAAAATGCGTGGGGATAATTCTACCACCCACGCACGTTACTTTTTTAAGATAGAGTCATTAGCGAAGGGTTGTTATTCGATACCCAGATAAGCTTTTTGCACTGTCGTATTTTTCCGTAGGTTCTCAGCGGTATCCGTTAATACGATCTCACCAGTCTGCAGGATGTAGCCACGGTTAGCCACCGAAAGTGCCATTAGAGCATTTTGCTCAACAAGCAGGATGGTAGTGCCTTCTTTATTAATCTGTATAATGGTTTCGAAGATAGCTTCCACGAGCACTGGTGCCAACCCCATGGATGGTTCATCCATCAAAAGCAACCTCGGATGAGCCATCAATGCCCGCGCAGTGGCAAGCATTTGCTGCTCGCCTCCGGAGAGGGTGCCACCAACCTGACTGCGACGTTCTTTTAGGCGGGGGAACAAAGTAAATACACGCTCCAGATCCTTAGTAATTTCTGGACCCATTTTACGGGAGTAGGCACCCATCTGCAGATTCTCAGAGACGGTCAAGCGAGCGAAGATGCGGCGTCCCTCTGGAACCAATGACATCCCTTTAAAAATAATCTCATGGGGTTTAAAAGGAGTAAGATCCTCATTGTCAAAGCGCACGGATCCTTCACGTGGTTTCATTAAACCGCAAACTGTGCGCAGAGTAGTGGATTTACCAGCGCCATTCGCACCGATCAAGGTGACGATCTCTCCTTTATCGACTGTGATGGAAATCCCCTTGAGGGCGTGAATGTTTCCGTAATATGAGTGTATATTCTCAACTTCAAGAAAAGCCATAATGATCCTCCACCTTAGTCAGCCGCCTGAGATTGGCTCAATCCACTCGCTGCTCCCCGTCCTAGATATGCTTCAACCACCCGTGGGTCCTTTTGAATCTCTTTGGGGGTGCCCTCAGCAATTTTGACACCAAAATCCAGAACGGTGATCTGCTCGGATATACTCATCACCACCCGCATTTGATGCTCGATCAGTAAAATAGTAATCCCAAGGTCATCACGCAATTGGCGAATAAAACTAACCATGTCCTGCGTCTCACGTGGGTTCATACCAGCCGTTGGTTCATCCAAGAGCAGAAGCTTCGGTTTTGACGCAAGTGCACGACCGAGTTCCAAACGGCGCTGTTGGCCGTACGGCAGGTTCTTGGCCATCAGGTCTCCCATGCCCTTTAAATTAATATACCCAAGCAACCGATTGGCCTCTTCCACAGCTTCCTTCTCTTCCCGCATGGTGCGTGGATCGTGAAAGATAGCGCCTAAGACTCCTGATTTCAAATGGGGCTGCATGCCAACCAGGATGTTTTCCACGGCAGTCATGTTCTTGAACAAACGAATATTCTGGTAAGTGCGAGAGACTCCAAGATGGGTAACCCGATCAGGTGATAAGCCGGTGATGTTGCGATCATTGAGTAGGATTACACCTTCCTCAGGGGTATAGAAGCCAGTAACACAGTTGAAGAAAGTGGTTTTACCCGCTCCGTTGGGTCCGATGATGCTGTAAATTGCATGTTCCGGTACTTCCAAATCGACTTTGCTGACCGCTTCCAAACCACCAAAGCGTTTGGTGACCTTTTTAGATACAAGGATTGCCATCTAATTTGCCTCCTTACTCACCTGGGGTTTTGAGGACCGTAGCAGGTTCCTCGTGCGGAACTTCTGTCTTTTCTTCATGCAGTTCCAGACGACGGCGCGCTTCAGGTGCTAGCCCTTCAGGTTTAACCAACATCATAAAAACCAAAGCTGCACCATAGATTAAATAGCGGAAATCCGTGAACTGGCTGAGCAGGAGAGGTAATCCAACAAGGGCTAACCCCCCAATGAAGACCCCTGGGATACTGCCCATACCGCCGATGATAATCAATGAAAGAATATTGATCGAAACAATAAAGCTGAAGCTTTGTGGGTAAACTGATCCGATCTTGGTAGCAAACAAGGCTCCTCCTAAACCAGAGAAGAGGGCGCCCATCGCAAATGCAAGCAGCTTGGTAGCCACTTTATTGATACCCATCGCTTCAGCCACATCTTCATCCTCACGCAAGGCCATCCAGGAACGGCCAAGGTGAGAATCTTTCAAGCGTATGGCAATGAACCCGGCGATAAGAATGCCCACCAAGATCACATAATAAAGTCGCATTTGGTCACCAAAGATGAAGGTACCGATTGTGGGTTGAGCGATGCGCGCAATGCCTCCTGGACCACCCAAAATCGGTTCCAACCAATCGGAAAGTACGAGGATACGAATAATCTCACCAAAGCCCAGGGTAACGATGGCCAGGTAATCGCCGCGCATGCGAAGGACAGGTAATCCTAAAATGACTCCTGCAAATACGGCCACAATTATGGCAATGGGTGTAGCTGCCCAAAAGTTCAGGTGCAAGATTCCGACTGCTTCGGGTGTAGTGAGCACCCCCAAGGCGTAAGCCCCGATGGCATAAAAGGCCACATAGCCTAGGTCTAATAATCCAGCAAATCCAACCACAATATTCAGACCTAATCCCATAAGGACATAGATACCTACATTATCCAGGATTTCACTGAAATAACTACCTAGAATTAACGGCATTAACAATATCACGATTGCAATGACTGCCCAAGTCCCCCATTGATAAGTCCGTTGTTGGCGGGGAGATCGTTTTACTACAGTCTCTTTTTTGACCTTACCCATTCGCCAGTACACCAGACCACCCACAATTACAAATACTGCGACAGCGCCGATAATCGATAACCCGCTTTGGGCAAATAACCAGAGAAAGGCATACTGCACAAAACTCCAACGGATGATGACAGTAAAAATCAAAGAACGAAATAAACCGAGTAAAACAACGTACAGGATAGCCTGAGTCAACGCGCTGCGAATGCGTTGCGGGAGCAGTAAAACAGCGACACCGATCATGCCTACTACTACAGCTACCATGAGCAACACCAGCAAGCCAGGTACCAGTGTTAAATTGAAGGTCAGCAGTGCGAAAAGGTCAGGTGAAACATTGATCAGGACAGGGCGAAGATTGATAACCTGCCCGATCAGAACCAGGGTCGCAAGCATTGCACCTCCCAGGAGACCAACCAATCCACCGACTAATAGGTTTGTTATTGCGTTCTTCTGAGGATTTCGCCGAACTGTAAGATAACTTTCGAATAAAATGGGAAACAGTACAAATATTTGACCCATGGTGATCACGCCACTGATCACGTATGTTGTCGTAAAAGCCTGGACCAAGCCAATCACACCAAGGAGTAACGAGAGGCCTCCACCGACCAGACCATTTTGAATTGTCTTTGTTAAAAGCGATGATTTGCTTTTCATGTCGCCCTCCTAAGCCTTATCCTGAGCGATACGTTCACCCAGAATGCCTGTCGGCCGGAAGATCAGGATGAGCACCAGAACGACGAATGCAATGGCATCCTTCAATTGAGAGGGAGAGGGGATGCCCAAGCCGGTAAGGAATAAATTTGGACCAACCGATTCAAGCAATCCCAGGATGATCGAACCGAGGAAAGCCCCGGGCACATTTCCGATGCCTCCCAGAACAGCAGCAGTGAAAGCTTTGATCCCCGGAAAGAAACCCATATAAAAGTTCACTACAGGAAATAAAATTACATAGAGGATGCCAGCAACACCGGCAGAAGCACCTCCAATAGCGAATGTAAAGACGATGATCCGATCGACATCGATGCCCATCAACTCAGCGGCCTCTTTATCTTCAGAAACAGACCGCATGGCTTTTCCGATTTTCGTCCACTGCACGATGCCGTAGAGTACCAACATCATCGCGATTGCGCTGATGATCACGACCGGCTGGGCCTTGTATACCTCAATTCCGAAGATATGCCATGTTCCTCTAAGGGCGGCTATTGTGGGATAACCTTTAGAACCAGAACCATAAAAACCGCGAAACACATATTGTAGAAAAAATGAAGCCCCGATGGCGGTGATTAATGGCACCAAGCGGGGAGCATTACGCAACGGCCGGTAACATATCCTTTCCAGCAGGATGGCGATTACCATCGAGACAAGCGCAGAAACCAGAGTGATGATAATTAATGAAATTACTGGTTGTCGATCCAAGAAACCAGAATTCGAAAGCCCGAGAGCTACAAAAACCGCCGTGAACGGTCCGCTCATAAATACTTCGGAATGGGCGAAATTGATCATTTTCAAGATACCATACACCATGGTATAGCCCATGGCGAGGAGGGCATAAACACCTCCGAGTGCCAAGCCTTTGATTGTAAGGTCGAGCCAACCGCTGGCCGTATATCGATGCAACTCTAGTGTTCTGATGCTTCCCCAGATAACCACCCCCGCAATAGCCAGGCCGATGAACCAAACAACAATATCCGTAAGTGTGATGCGCTGACGCAAAGTACGAAGCATCTTAATCTCCCATCATGGATATCTAGAAAGAGGGGCAAGGGTGTCCTTGCCCCTCTTTTTTTTTATGGCAGCCTAATACGACTGCTTGTATTTACTTTTAGGGAGGAGTTACTTGCTTGATTACACCCGTTCCCTGAATCCACACAAACTCTGGGCTCTTAAAGATCTCAAAGGGGACGTTGTGGTATACCCATACAGCCATACCAGCCGCAGAGCAGTCACCAGGCCACTTAATATCGGTGCCTGCCACGGTTAGTGTCGCATTGCAAGTTAAAGTACCAGTTAGACCCTTGAAGTCCACCGTGTTACGGACGGCATCCCGTAAGGCATTACGCGGGATATGAAGAGTGCCATCACTATCTTGTACCGCAACCTTCTCGATGGCAGCTTTGAGGATATTGAAAGCATCATAGGCGTGAGCATGGAAGATGTTGATTGGGCCCGTGCCGAATTTAGCCTTGTATTTCGCAAGGAAGGCATTATAGGCGTCACCAGAAACTGCCGGGCTCGAAACCAGGAAGCCTTCGATATCCGCTCCAGCCGCTGAGGCCACATCCGGTGAGAACAAACCATCGGCACCCATTAAGTAAGTATGCTCCAGACCGGGAGTGGTCTTGGCCTGGGTGATAATTAATCCACCGGCAGGTAGGAAGATGGGGAAGTAGATCAATTGAGGTGATCCGGTGGCGATGGAAGCCAAAACTGAGCTCATATCAGCTTGATTAGGATCTACTGATGTCGCTTCGGTGACCGTACCACCATATTCCTGGAACTTAGCCCCGAAGACCGCTACTAACTCTTTGGCGTATAAGCTACCATCATGGATGGTGGCGACCTTGGTTAGTTTCAGCACGGTGTAAACAAACTCGGCCGCAGCGGTACCCTGGAAGTTGTCATTGTGGGCGGTGCGGTCGTAGGCTGTACCGTTGTTATTCTCACTGCCAGGTTTTGTCAGGTCGGGGGCGGTGTTGGATGACGAGATAGTTACAAACCCAGCCTTGGAAAGCAGTGGAAGTGCTGTGCGGGCTTCGCTAGAACACGAAGTACCGATTACCCCCACAATAGTCGGATCAGCTGCCAGCTTCGTGGCACCAGCAACACCACCCTCGGCAGAGCAGCCACTATCCTCTCCATCGAACTTGATATCGTGATTCAGGATCTTGCCACCTGCATCAGCGATGGCAATCTCCACACCATTGCGTGAGTCAGTGCCTAATGCTGCATTTGGACCAGCGACAACTAATAGGTAGGCAATGTGGATAGGATCAGTTGGAGCAATTGTAACGCAGCCAATTGAATCGGTGCATGTATAGGGAGCTGCCGCCTGAGCGCAGGCAGATAACACCATACTCGCAACCATTAGAATTGATACAATAACAAGCAAACGTTTAGTCATTTTTCTCCTCCAAGAGATAGACAAGATTGTTTAATATTTTTTATTAATGAGATTTGGGATTTTGTTAGAATTTGAATTGCACATACCTCCTTCAAAATATCCTAATGGATATATTACGTAGGTTATACAATCGAACCCATTAGCAGAAAGGTACCAATCTTTGCTGCTGGGTAATCCCCCTGAAAATACAAAATTTGATGAATTCTAATGACAATAACACCAACCGTCAAGGGTGAAAATGATTATACACTATGAGGACTTATCGGATAATTCATGACGATAAATGTCTCATGATATCCATACATTGGGTTTTGGAAATGTACGAATGTATACCGAGGCAATCGTAAATGCGCGGCTTACTGATAATTAAATTCATGCCAGACTATGGACGGGCAAGCACTGCCATAAAATCCAAAACTGACCATGAATCAAGAAATTGATTAAGCGATAAAGTAACGAATCTTGAGCCGTTTAAGACAGTGACGGTGTCGGAAGTATAACCAACGAGGATCACCGTATGCTCCCATGGAGCAACGATAGTTGTATTTCCAGTGGAAGAAGCAGTGTAATAATGAGGCGTACCATTGACCAGATCATAATTTGCTCCCCCGATTATCCAAACGATAGCTGGATTTCCAGAAGAGATCTCTGCCCGGAGGTCATTCCATTGCAGTGAACGAAAAGAACTCGCAGTCAAACCATAATCCCGTAGTAGCGATGCGACGGGCGGTGCGTGGACACCGTAATCATTGGGCGGCATATTTCCCCAGGTCCCATCCAGATTACCTACAAATCCAATCTCTGGATCGTCAGAGCCTGGTAGATGGTTCAGGAAATCGATCTCATCGAGAGTAAAACCAAAATGCTTCGCCCAATCCACAGCTGACCGGGATTCACAATCCAATTCCTTTTGCTGATCCTGACCTGACATCCCTGAGATATACGCCACTGAGGGCAAGTTAATCGGCGTTGGAGTGGGTGTAGGGGCAGGCATTGAGTCAGCTAATTTTGCTTCAAGACACCAATGATTAAGCGCACCAATGTCATTCTGAAATTGGTCTGAGACATTCAACCGCCATGTGCCAGAAACGCTCTCACTGGAAAAGGTGCGTAATTCTTGACTTGGGAGATAGATGCCCGATATTGCATGCGGGTAGGAATCACATTTATCATCTGCGGGTTGGGCAGCTCCATCATCCAGGATGGCGACGATATCATTATTGCCGCAACCCAGCGGAGGTGAACCAGGTCGATCCAATGCTGTAATTGATCCTCCTGTGGTTTGATGCGTGAGCCTAACCGCCAAGTCGCCAACCCAGCTATGAGAAATATCCAAATATATATTCAGGCTTACCATTACCCTATCATCGGTTATTGAAATATCGTTATTAACCCCATTCGGATCGTTATCTGGAATCGAAATCGAATGGCTTAAGTTATCACAGAAAAGGACTGTTTCAGTAGGTGGAGGGGTTGGGGTGGGAGTGAAGGTTGGAATAAACAACTCACGGACCAGATAGGGAAAAAATGAAAATTTGGTCGGATATGGAGTTGACATTTCTAGCAGCGGGGAGGTAGGAGATGAAGTATATGTTGGCATTGGGGTGTAAGTATATGTCGGTGAAGGAATGTGGGTCGGAGTTGACGTCTGGGTATCGGTGATAACAATAATTTGAGTACTCAATTTAGTTGGCGTTGATGAGGATATAAAAGTATCCTCCGGCTGTGAGGGATCTGGAAATATTGTAGGAGTGTAAGTGCCAATAGCTTCAGGTTGGGAATCGTTAGCAGCGCCAGCAAGACCTGGTAGGGAGACCAGGAAGACCGAAAGCAAGACTACTGCTACACTGTAAAATAAATTAAGGGAGGTATGTCTTTTCAAATTCATGCTCATATTTTATATGACAGTATAAATAATTGCGACTAAAATTGTAGCTCAACAAAAAAAATGCTGCGGATAAGCGTCTATGGTACAATGAAATGCCGTATGGATAAAATTGAATCTCAAGTTATGCCAGCACGTCCAAATACGATCGCCTCTTTGCGTGCAGGTTTCGATGCAGTCGCGAATCAAATATTAATTATCACCATTCCTTTGATAATTGATTTATTACTTTGGTTGGGTCCTCATTTACAAATAAAGACATTGATCAACAATTTTTTCAACCGAATGGCTTCAACATCCACATTTTATCCTACCCAACCAGGGGATTCAATTTCTCAAATCACGGATTTGATGCGTTCTACTGTATCCCAATT
>CAZXPK010000010.1:0-33350 GCA_964642565.1 uncultured Anaerolineaceae bacterium | reverse complement strand
TGGTGAGTGTGCCATCCAGCTGTGTCATTTCTATAATTGCTATATTTGGATTACCACTAGGCCAATTTGCCTTCTTTCTATATTTTGGGGTTATGCTTTGGCTGGCGTTCCCATTGATTTTCTCCGCTCATGGTATCTTCGTAAATCATAATAATGCCTTTGTATCAGTCCAGAGAGGTATGGTGTTAACCCGGATGACATTACCCACGACGTCACTTTTCTTCCTCTCAATCCTGGCAATTAGTGAAGGGCTGGATATATTGTGGAGAGTTCCACCCGAAAGCTCATGGCTGACTTTGATTGGTGTCGGTGGGCATGCCTTCATAACGAGCGCTTTACTTGCAGCGAGCTTTGTTTATTATCGAGATGCTGACCTATGGACTCAAGAAGCACTCAGATTGATTAAATCGAAAAGAGAAATGCCAATTAAATAAAGAAAGGCCCTGGAGGTTAGTGTGGTTGATGATAAAACTCCATTATCTTATGAAGCAAAAGATATCCAAGTCCTCGAGGGTCTTGAGGCGGTACGTAGACGTCCAGGCATGTATGTTGGTGGAACGGATATAAAAGCTTTACACCACCTGGTGTATGAGGTGGTGGATAATTCCATTGATGAAGCCTTAGCTGGTGTTTGTGATCGCATTGAGGTGACAATTAATCCAGATAGTAGTGTAACAGTAACGGATAATGGTCGGGGTATTCCCGTCGATATTCACCCAACAATGAAAAAATCAGCACTTGAAGTGGTCATGACGGTATTACATGCAGGAGGAAAATTTGGTGGAGGCGGATATAAAGTATCAGGGGGATTACACGGCGTGGGCGTCTCAGCAGTCAATGCACTTTCGGAGTGGTGCGAAGTAGAAGTCAAACGAGATGCTAAAAAGTATTTTCAAAGATATGAAAGAGGATATCCAAAGGGACCGGTAACCGTTATCGGGAAGTCATCTCCTACAGAAACTGGCTCGCGGACAACGTTTAAATTCGATCCCGAGATATTTAAAGGTGACCTGGATTATAGATTCGATACTTTGTCACAAAGATTCCGTGAGATGGCATTTGTAACTCGTGGAGTGACAATATATTTTAGGGACGCGCGGATCAATCATGAGATGACATTCTATTTTGAAGGCGGCATCACTTCATTCGTCAGATATTTAAATCGCAACCGGGACGTGCTTCATCCCGTGGTGCATGCGGAAAAGGAAATTGAAGGCATCACAATTGATGCCGCCATTCAATTTACAGAATCATATGCAGAATCAGTTTACTCCTTTGCTAACACCATTAACACCATCGATGGTGGAACCCATCTGACTGGATTGCGAGCAGCAGTTACGCGTACTATTAATGATTATGCGCGGCGGACCGGACTTCTCAAGGAGGCTGACCCGAACTTCACTGGAGACGATACACGGGAAGGTTTAACCGCAATTATTAGCATTAAACATCCAGACCCACAATTTGAAAGTCAAACCAAAGTCAAGTTGATGAATCCTGAAGCACAGACTTTGACACAGCAAGTGGTTGGAGATCGATTCAGTACTTTTCTCGAAGAAAATCCTTCAGCTGGAAAAGCAATTGTCCAAAAATGCCTGACATCCGCCCGGGCGAGGGATGCAGCAAAAAAAGCCCGTGATCTGGTCATTCGAAAATCAGCCTTGGAGAGTTTAACCTTACCCGGCAAGCTGGCAGATTGTTCGGAACGCGATCCTGAAAAAACTGAGCTATACCTGGTGGAAGGTGAGTCTGCGGGAGGTTCTGCCAAGCAAGGACGGGATCGACATTTTCAAGCAGTGCTTCCTTTACGCGGAAAAATCCTCAATACAGAGCGTGCCAGGCTCGATAAAATCCTAGCTAATAATGAAGTAAGAGCTTTAATTTCTGCCTTAGGCACTGGCATTGGAGATAATTTTGATATCTCAGGCCTGCGTTATGGACGGGTGATCATTATGACTGACGCTGATGTAGATGGCAGTCATATTCGAACCCTGCTATTGACATTTTTCTTTCGATACATGCCAACGCTGATTGAGGAAGGACACCTTTATATTGCACAGCCACCATTGTATCGGGTAGCGTATAAAAATCAGGTCAAGTTTGCGTATAGTGATGGACAAAAAGAACAAATTGTGAAAGACATAGGTGTTTCCATCGATCGCATCTCTCTTCAAAGATATAAGGGGTTGGGGGAAATGAACCCGGAGCAACTCTGGGATACGACCATGGACCCTAATATTCGCACGCTTTTACTGGTTACCATTGATGATGCTGCTGAAGCTGACCGGACGTTTGATATGTTAATGGGTTCAGCTGTACCTCCCCGCAGACGGTTTATCCAAACCCATGCACGTGATGTAAAGAATCTGGATATATAAACGTCATTATCCCAGGGCTACATTATTTACCTCCTCTTTGAATTTAATCAATGACACCATGAAAATTGTAATGTAAAAATATGTCGGAGTAAACAAGATTCAACAGTATTTCACCCAAGCCAGTTTGTAGATATATCAACCACATATTTTTGAAAAACGGTCATCTCAGGTGAGTAAAGCGATCGGTTGACCAGGAATTACTTTGGAAATATTTCATTTATATTTAGTGCCCAGCCACCTATCTATTGCTAATCCACACAGGTTGGGCGCAATTTATTATAAATGGCTATTCAAGAACGTCCTCACTCACGTATAATAAGCACATAATGACAATGGAATCTGGCTCGTTGTTAAATAATCGTTACCGCATCATCGAAGTTTTGGGACAGGGTGGGATGGCAGCGGTTTACCGAGCCATTGATGAGAACTTGGGTGTAGAGGTGGCTGTAAAGGAGAATCTGTTTACCACCGAAGAATATGCACGCCAGTTCCGATTGGAAGCTACGATTTTAGCCAGTATGCGCCAGCAGAATCTGCCACGAGTGTCAGACCATTTTGTGATTGAACCACAAGGTCAATATTTGGTCATGGATTTTATCGAGGGGGAAGATCTTCGCCAGAGACTAGACCGGTTGGGTCCCTTACCTGAACAAGAAGTAATCATCATTGGAGTAGCGATTTGTGATGCGCTGTCGTATATGCATACGCGTGAGCCGATGATCCTCCATCGAGATATTAAACCAGGTAATGTGCGTATCACCCCCAGTGGACATATATACCTAGTGGATTTCGGTCTTGCCAAGGTGGTTGAAGGGCGTGAAGCCACCCATACAGGTGCGAGAGCCATGACTCCTGGTTACTCACCACCCGAACAATACGGGTCTGCCCGCACCGATGGTCGATCAGATATCTATTCGTTGGGTGCTACATTGTATTGTGCCCTGACCAACACGTTACCCGAGGACGGGCTTGAACGTGCCATGGGCCGAATAAAGCTGACACCCATTTCTAAATTTAACCCCAAGGTACCAGAAAATGTCACACAAATCATTGAAAAATGCGTGGCTATCCATCCCGAAGATCGTTACCAAACCGCGGAGGAATTAAGATATGCATTGATGGAAGCCAGAAGTATTTCCAGGCGGAAATTACCCCTGGATTTGGTGCTCCAACCCCCTCCAATAACATTGCATGACCGCTTACCAGAAGGGGCAGGTGAATCTCCACGAAAACTTGCAACAGAGAATGGGATGGAGCAAGGCGGTGAGAAGAAAAAATCCACTCGTCCACTGGAGCAAGTGCCGGATAATATAGAATTGCTTCCCCAAAAATATAAACCACGCAGAAGGACAACCGCGTGGTTGTTATTAACATTGTTACCTATCATTGTATTAGGCGGGTTTGCTACTTATAGCCTCAGACCGGATATTGTTAAGCAAGCCATTAGTTATATCTTCCCAGTGCTCAATCCAACTCTAACCCCAACAATATTCGGACCAACATATACTCAAGTCCCAATTTTGGCAGTCATATCCAAGACACCAACGTCCCAAACGTCTCCAACTGCAACGATAACAAACACCCCACTTCCGACTTTCACAAGTACCCCGACCCCTTCACCCACAATAACATTAACACCAATTCCCACTCCAATGGGTGGGGCAGCTCAAATCGCCTTTGCATCAAGCCGCTCTGGATCAGTGGAGATATGGTTGATGAATACCGATGGGAGTGGACTTAGACAGATTACGAACATCCAGGAAGGGGCTTGCCAACCAGGATGGTCACCGGATGGCTTACAGATTGTTTTTATTTCTCCATGCGTCAGACATCTGAGCTACTACCCAGGTGCAAGTCTATTTCTTATAAATGCCGATGGTACTGGGCTGATACCATTGCCCAATACACCTGGAGGTGATTACGATCCAAGCTGGTCACCGGATGGAGGACAGATTGCATTTACATCTTTGCGCAATGGTGGAGTACCAGGAATATTTACTGTAAACCTAGACGGTTACAAAATAACCTCTCTTGTTGAGGATGAGACGAGAGCAATATCCCAGCCTGCCTGGTCTCCCAATGGTGAAGAAATCGCATACGTGAATAGCGACAATAGAATTTGGGTGATGGATGTGAATGGAAATAACCGGCACAGCCTCACAATCGGTGGCGGAGATTACATTATCAATGAACCTTCATGGTCACCGGATGGATCGGTTGTAATTTATACAAGAACTGTAATTTCTGATACAAGCGGTGCGACAGTGCTGATGGCAGTCCCATATACCGATACCGGAGCCCTGCCGGTTGAGATACCCAACTCACAATTAGTTGTAGACGCGAATTATTCTATCGATGGTTTTTGGTTATTGTTTACCAGCTGGTTTTCTGGGTACCATGACATTTATGTTATGCGGGCGAACGGGGTTGACCGACAACCGATTCTGCAAGATCCTTTCTATGATTTTGACCCGGTCTGGCGACCCACACGGATCAACCCGCCCTAAGCTTAATCAGGTACCGTTCTCTATTTGCATTACGTGCGATTTTCCCACTGCTGGTTTTGATTAACCATCCTCTTTTTACCAACTTAACCAAGCGTAAAGCGATATCTGAGCCACGCGTTACGCGCATTCGGATTTCATCAGAAATTCGATCTAAATCAGGTGAATTTTCGAGGTCTTTAGTATCCACTTCAGCGATGATGACCACATCTTCAGTGCCGGTGGCTTCATTCGGAATACCAAAGGCAACCACACGCCCAGGGTGTATTCCATTGACGTCGCTGGCTAGGTTTTCAAGGTCTTGGGGATAGATATTTTTTCCACCTACGATAATAAGGTCTTTTTTGCGTCCAGTGACATAGATCTCACCTTGGGCGATATAACCTAAATCGCCGGTGAGATACCAGCCTTCATGAAATGTCCTGCTACGTAGATCTGGTCGGTTGTAATAGCCGGTCAGCATGCAATCGCTCGATATAGCGATCTCACCCAAGTGGCGATCTCCAACTTCAATGTGATGTTGGTTCAGAATCCTGATACGGGTGTTATCAATGGGATGCCCAGCCGAAAGCATGTTAATCGTCTCTTCACCAGTTTTAGACGGAGTTGCGATTCGATCAATCAATAAACCTCGCTGGCTGATCTGATCGACTGTAACAGGCTCAGTGATTCCGCCTTGCGATACCGCAAATACATTTTCCGCCATAGCATAACAAGTGGTCAGAGCAGATGAATGCAACCCATAGGGTCTGAAGCGCTCCAAAAACATCTGGTGGCTTTTCCAATACATGGGTTCCGAGCAGTTGCTTACCGCCCGCCATGTGGAGAGATCAACACCTTCCAGGTCGCGTGGACGGATTTTTTGGGCGCAAAAATTATAGGCAAAATTTGGCAGCCAGGAGAGGGTTCCTTTGTAATTCGTCACAGCTTGTAGAAGCTTGTGAGGGGCGCGCACCCAGTTAAATGGCGACAGTAACACCAGCGGTATCTTGGAAAGTATGGGCAGCAAGAAACCGGCAATTAAACCCATATCATGATAAAGAGGGAGCCAGCTCACGATGACATCAGATGAATTGAGATTGAGTGCGCGTGAATAAGCCCCGAGCTGGTTAAGGACTGCCGTATGGGATAAGGCAACCCCTTTTTGTAAGCCGGTGGTTCCTGAGGAATGTTGGAGTAGAACGATAGCTTCAGGTGGACGTTTTATTCCCGTTTCATAAAACGAGGCTTTTAGCTCCGGTTGAGGGGTAATTTGGTTTGAAACGAGCACCATCCTCACCGATCCGCCGGGTTTGATTGTTTTTTGAACCTCGCTGAGAAATTCGGGATATGTCACCACAGCCACAGGGGCGGTAATCTCAAAGAGGGCTGATAATGAGAGACGGTATTGCTCTGGAGATAACTTTTCCGTCAAAAAAGGCATGATGGTGGGGATTGAACCATACAAAATTGCCCCAAAGAAAGCATAGAGCAGGTCTTCTCCATGTTGAAGGATGAGAATAACTGCTTCACCAGGTTTGATACCGGCATTTTGTAAAGCAGCCGCATAGCTTGAGGAACCATATATCAAGTGAGAATAGGTTATTACCCGTTCCGGTTCTTGATTAAATAACAGGCGTACTGCAATCGATTGGGGTTCCATTTCGTATAACTGCAGCAACTTTTGAGCAAGAGTACTCATAGTCAGATGATTACATGCGGGATCGGATAAGGCTCGTCAGTTGAGCCAGGGTATCAAAAGTCTCGCGGTTCAATTCTGTGTTGTCAATATAAACATTAAACGTCTTTTCGATATACAGGGATAAGTCTACCAGGCTGAAAGAATCGACCAATCCATTGGATAACAGGGGTTCATCTGGCAACATCACACGTTTGGGCTGCTTTAGGATTTGCGTGGCGATATAAGCGGAGATGGTTTGCATAATCTCGTTGGTCATATTATTCCTTTATTATGGTTTGGCGATTACATCATGGCTGTTCTGACAATCCGTGCCTGACAGCATCCAGGGCTTGAAGAGCAGTCAGGTTGCGGACTGACCACCCTGATTGAGTTGCTGTTGGGTCATTGAACAAATAATACCCTTCACTATGTGTCAGATGGAACATATCCACTTCACCCGAGGAATTGACCGCGATCAAGCCGTGATTTGGTAAGGGTTGCACAGCTGACCAAAAGTTCCATAAGGGAATGTCATATTCAAGTGCCAGGTTGGCAATCGTTTGGTTGATCAGATTATTCCCTTCCAGGTTATCAGCCTTGGTAGCAATAATCGGCACAACACCTTGTTCAATGGAATATTCGATGATCTGGCGCATATAGGCTTCATAATTTTCAGTGTGACCCGCCCACCATTCTTCCAGGCTAATAATTGCCATGCTGGGATGATGCAGGCGAAACTCACATGCAATGGGACTTTCGTTCGAGTTGCATTGTTTCGGGTCAGCACGCAGGGGTGATAGAACTGCAGCGGCGTTAAAACCACCTTTTACTGCCAGGCTGTCACGTGAGAATGAGCCTGCGTACCAATCGATGGTCTGTTGCAAAGAGCTGTAGTCACCTAGATTGTAAAATCCTGGGAGATCAAAATAGCTAAGGAAATAAGTGCTGATGCTTTGGCAATCCCCGATCTTTGAGAATGCATGGGGATCATTTCCCAATTCAAGCCCCCGCTGATATATTAAACGCGCGGTTTGGCTGATTGTGGGGATGATGGGTAAGGACATCCAATCATTGGGGGAAAGTGTCGCCGGTGTATTATCTGGAAAGGTTGTTGTCTGGTTTGAAATGATGGTTGAGACGATTGTTGGTGAGGGATTTTTTGTATTATCCGGAGTCGTTATTGGCGTATGGGTCAGGTCTTGGGTGGCAGAGATATTATCGATGGTAGGGGGGATTGAAGGTTCGATCACAGTTGAAATGGTCGGTGCACTAACCTTTTGAGTGGATTGTAGACTCGTGCATGCACTCAGAATTAGGATAGCCGCCATTAAAGTTATATAGAGGGGAAGCAATAAGAATTTTCTATTCGCAAGGGGCATAGTAAATCAAGGATTGGATAGGGATAAGATCGCCTTTTCAAGCTCGTTAGCTAAAGTTTTTGTCCCAAAGTGTGACATATGAATTGCACTATTGGTGAACTCATCCGGCGGTACGAGATTCCATTCATCGAGACAATGGAATCTTCTGGTTAAGCATGTTTCAGTAAAAAGCTGGCGATATTGATCATACGCCCAGCGTGGGTAGAAGAAATTATACCGGATATCGGAGTTTTCTCCGTGGCTGATGTAAATGGGCTCATTCACATAAATTATTGGGATATTTCCTGCCATATTTATTCCAGCAGAGATAGCATCCCACGATAAATCTGTTGGATTTAAATATGGAGGCTGTAAGCTATGAAAAGACTCATCGAAGGCTAGATTTTCTTGAGGTGGCTCATAAGTCTCAGGGTAATACTGGTCGATTCCAGTAGCCGCCCACATGACACCATAGAGCTGCAAACGCAGGATATCGGCCAGGGCGCGGCGTTCTCCCACCAAGGTCGAATCCCAAAAAGTCGGGATCACAAATCTTGGATCATGAAGGTTGAGATTTAAAGAATATAAGGCAATTAAATCCTGCACCATGGAGGGATTGTTTTGGAGGATGGGCGAGTCTAGTTGTTTTGCTACCGGGAAGGATTCAAGCGTGACCAACCAGACGACTAGATCCGGTTGATAGCGCATAGCGTAATTGAGAATCAACAGGTCTTTGGTAAGAGAAAGTGTCGGATATCCCAGATTGTATGCACGTAGAGACCTGCCACCACTGACCTTGAGATTAGCAGCATTTATATAACCAGTTAGTGTATCCTCTGGTTTGAGTAGATAACCCCATACTGAAGAATCTCCGATAATCAGTACCCGATATTCATCAGGTGATTTATTATTAGCAGCTAATACATGGGAGGCAAACATAGCTTCAAGGTTATAAAGGCTGAGGTTGTATGCCTGATCGGGATTCTCTCCATAAGGTAGGCGTATTCGACCCGGGAAAATGATGTTATATGCAGAAATCTGACCCAGGGTTGACAGGGGAGCTAGAGGAGTAAAAAGCAGGTCAAAAAACAGAAAGAGTAGTACGCCTTTAATAATCACTTGCTTGAGTGATACCTTGTTCTTTGTTTTTTCCTCAATCATAGTAATTATCTAGGCAAGTCCGAATAGTTTAAGAAAAGTATTCCCGGATTGCGCGGGAGTGGATAGTGCAAACCACACCCAACCCAGACTTACATAATGAAAAGTAAGTAAAGTACTACTCAGTCCAACAAGTAGCTTGAGGCGAGGCCGGCTCTCAAGATATAAAGCTTTCGAACGAATCAAATTTGACCATCGATTATGAATAAATAGACCCAACCCATGCCAGGCTCCCCAAATGGCATAATTCCAGCTGATGCCATGCCATAGACCGATCAGAATAAATGTGCTTAGCTGCCCAAAGAAGATGATGAGAGGCATGGGGATATTGCGTGGGTTGGCGCGTAATGCACGCGTGAGAGGATTGAAAAAGTAAGCCCTGAACCATTGTGCCAATGTTATGTGCCAACTATTCCAAAATAGAGTCAGGTTTTGTTTAAGATAGGGCCGTTCAAAGTTTTCAGGAAGCTGGATTCCAAGCAATTGACCCATGCCAATGGCAATATCCGTATAGCCCGAAAAATCAAAAAATATCCTAAAGGTAAATGCATAGATGATGACCCACAACCACCCCACAGAATTTACCTGGCTTGAGTTGATGTTGTTTAGGGAAAAGAGGGCTAACCCATCTGCCAGGACATACTTACTGAAAATCCCTATTAGAATTCGCTTTCCACTAATAAGTATGGTTTCCATGGATAGCTGGAAGGGTTGATGTAAATCTTGGACGAAACGTTGGACTCGATCAATCGGTCCAGCTGAATATGCGGGGAAAAAGATGACGTAAATCACATATTCCTTCAATGTCAGCTCGGGTAATCTCCCGCTTACCCTATCTCGCAAGGTATGCATCAATCGAAAAGCTACGTATGAGAAGCCAAGCCACTTAATGTCAATTGCTGAAGCGAGCTCAACAGACTGGGCATTTATAGATCGTAAAAATATACTGACCGTTATCGTCAGAGGCTCGAATTTTAATACGACGAAAAGCCCTATAATCAAGAAAATGCATACATAAATCCACTCAACCCGTCCAGTTGCAAAGCGGTTGGTTAGAATAACAATAAGAATGATTATCGTAACTGCTAAGGCTATCTGATAAAAAACGGGTGGGCGGGTAGGTGTCAGACAGCAGACAGGACCAAGATAATGGGGTAAACCAATCACCAGGATCAAAGCAGCGATGACCAATCCAGTTTTGAGATTGGTGCGAAAATTGGAACTATTCTTGGGTCTGGTTAAAATCCATATAAGGATAGTGAGGGTCAGGCAGGCGGTTGGTAGCCAAAAATCGAGATGTCGTATGGGTAAAGACGGTTGGAGCCAATAGATTGCCAGGATGCTTGCAACCATTAAGCTCCAGCTTCGCCATGTACCTCTGGCAAGTAAGCCAATTAAGGTTGAAGCACAAATTACGATAATCAGTGGGAAAAGAGACACTAGGTTACGAGGGTTGTAAAAAATCAGTGCATCGCATGCTACTTAAAACCCCTGATATATCCACAGGGGAGCTTTGTCTGCCGTCATGATGATGATTGCAATCAGGATCAGCCAGAGCAGCAAGGCATACAAATTCTCGCGGCTGAACAATCTGCGTAACATTCCAACCTCCAAAGGCTAATGATAACCGCACATGCGCCATTCGCCACCCTCCTGGCGAGCGATATATGTTCGGGTGGATAAATCAAGCTGTTGTGCCTCACCATTGTAGTCTAAGGCAAGCACACCTGTGCAGGAAACATAGGTATCAGCACCATCCTGCCCGGTTTGTTCACAGGTAAGATTCTCAACTTTAGATCCAACCGCAGTTAGCGAATCAACTTCGATGAGTGCATTCTGTTCCCAGTCCGCACAGGATAAATTACTGATTTGGACTGTATCCTTATTACTCAATGCTTGAATATAGGCTTCAATGCCTTTGGATGCACCGTTCTGCCCGCTATTGCATGCAGCAAGAACGATGGAAATTAATATACCAAGGATAACGAGATAGCTAGTTTGAAAGTATTTCTTCAAGGTATTCTCCTAAATAGCGAGGGTAAAGGCTATTTTACCGGATTTCATGATAAATGTAACTTGTAAAATTCATTACTTTCATGGATAATCAAAACAGTGTCTATAACAATTATCCAGATGAAGAGTGGGTGAGTGTGTATATCTATTATTTTCAATACAAGGAGAGATTATGACCGCGCAAATCATCGATGGGAAAGCAATTTCTGAGAAATTACTGTGTGATATTGCAGCTGACGTAGAAGCGATGGTAAAGGAGGGATTACCTCGACCTGGTTTAGCGGCAGTCTTGGTAGGGGATAACCCAGCCTCTCAACAATACGTAAGTATGAAGCGTAAAACCTGTGGGAAAAATGGGCTCGAATCCTATGGATATGTGCTTCCAAAAAGTGCCACACAAGCTGAAGTGGAAGGATTGGTCAAAGAGCTAAATGCCGACCCGAAAATTAATGGCATTTTGGTCCAATTACCACTTCCGGATCATCTGGATGATGAGAAGATATTAAATTCCATAAGTGTCGAAAAAGATGTGGACGGATTTCACCCAATCAATATTGGGCGCCTGGCTCAAAAGGGACGTGAGCCATTATTCGTCCCCTGCACACCGGATGGCTGTATTTATCTTATCGATCAAACTGGATTTCAGCTAAAGGGCGCAAATGCGGTTGTGTTAGGTCGTTCAAATATCGTAGGTATGCCTGTCGCACTGTTGTTAGTAAAACGTGATGCTACTGTAACGATTTGCCATTCACGTTCTAAAGACCTGCCCAGCATCTGCCGTGGTGCGGATGTGCTCATTGCGGCTGTCGGAAGGCCGGAAATGGTAAAAGCAGATTGGATTAAACCTGGTGCGGTGGTAATAGATGTTGGTACCAACCGTGTGGATGACCCGACTACCGAAAAAGGTTACCGGCTTGCGGGAGATGTAGCATTTAATGAGGCAAAGGAAGTTGCTGGCTGGATTTCTCCTTATCCGGGAGGTGTCGGCCCAATGACCATTACAATGCTGTTACGTAATACCGTCAGGGCAGCGAAAATACAATCACGAAAACTATAAGAGTTTCTTTAGACGACTGCAGACACCTTGTTTCTGCAGTCGTTTTAATTTGTTTAAGTTGTCTGACAATTGACATTTATCGTATTTTTTGCTAAACTTTATTTGTCTGACAATTATGTTCACGTCTGGTGGATTTAAGTTAAATGGGCACTCTTTTAATTAAAAATGCAGAGATTTTAGTGACCATGGATGACCACCGAAGGGAGATTCCTGGAGGTGGCCTTTTTATCCGTGATGGATTTATTGAATATATAGGCAGGGCTGATGACTTACCTGGAAATGCTGATAATATTCTAGATTTAACCGGACACATCGTTTTACCAGGTTTGATTAACACCCATCACCATTTTTATCAAACTCTTACCCGGGTCGTTCCTGCAGCTCAAAACGTAAATCTATTCAACTGGTTAAAAACCCTATACCCGATTTGGGGTCGGATGACTCCAGGTGATATTTACATATCCACCCAAACTGCTTTAGCCGAGTTGGTATTATCCGGCTGTACCACCGCATCCGATCACTTATATATCTTTCCCAAAGGTATATGTTTAGATGATGAGATCCAAGCAGCCAGTGAAATCGGTGTCCGTCTGCATGCATCGCGGGGTTCCATGAGCCTGGGTGAGAGCAAAGGTGGGTTGCCACCAGATCATATGGTGGAGGATGAATCCCTCATTTTGAGGGATTCACAAAGGTTAATTGAACGATATCATGACCCGAAACCCGGTGCAATGATTCAAATTGTCCTGGCGCCATGCTCACCTTTCAGTGTCACCTCCAATTTGATGCGCTCGAGTGCTTCACTGGCACGCGAGTATAAGGTTCACTTACATACACATCTGGCAGAAACCCAGGATGAGGAGCTCTTTTGTCAGGAGAAATTCGGCCTGCGCCCAGTGGCATTAATGGACAAACTGAATTGGCTTGGTCCTGATGTTTGGTTCGCACATTCAGTGTATGTGGACTCAGGTGAGGTCGAGCATTATGCTAGAACAGGTTGTGGAGTAGCCCATTGCCCAACCTCGAATATGCGCCTTGCGTCTGGAATAGCTCCCACGATGGAAATGCTGCGAGCGGGTGTAAAGGTTGGCTTAGGTGTGGATGGCTCAGCAAGCAATGATGGCTCTAGCTTATTGGAAGAAACCAGACAGGCGATGTTGGCCGCGAGGGTCAGAGCTGGATTAATGGGTGCATCAAAATCTGGTGATGAAACATTCCCGATCATGACCGCTCGCCAGGCCTTGGAAATTGCAACGCGGGGTGGAGCAGCAGTATTGGGGCGTCAGGATTTAGGATCATTGGAAGAGGGGAAGTGCGGTGATATTTTTGCGATTAATTTAAACAAGCTGGAATATGCTGGCGGGTTGCATGATCCGGTCTCTGCCCTTGTATTTTGTGCACCCGTCAAGGCAGATTACACCATCGTAGCGGGAAAGATTATTGTTAAAGAAGGGGAACTCCTAACATTGGATGTTCATAATTTAGTAGAAAGACATAATCAGGCTTCCAGGAGGTTGGTGAATGGGAGTAATTGATTCATCCATTAGCAAGGGATTGGTTGATGTTGCCATGGGCAGGGCCTCAGCCGATTTAGTTATCCGGAATGGGCGCTGGATTTGTGTTCAATCCGGTGAGATCATACCGGGTACTGATATCGCAATTAAAGGGGATCGCATCGCTTATGTTGGAGAAAGCGCAGCGCATACAATTACCAACCAGACCAAGGTCATTGATGCAAAAGGCAGGTATCTGGTACCCGGCTTGCTCGATGGGCATATGCATATCGAGTCCGGAATGTTGACTGTAACAGAATTTGTGCGGGCAGTGATTCCATATGGTACCACAGGCATGTTTGTCGACCCGCATGAAATAGCGAATGTCTTCGGTTTGGATGGTGTACGGTTAATGGTTGAGGAAGCAGCGCTACAACCGATCCATGTATGGATTCAAATGCCATCCTGTGTGCCATCAGCACCGGGGTTGGAAACGCCAGGCATGAGCTTGGGACCAGTTGAAGTCGCGCAGGCAATGAGCTGGCCAGGGGTCATTGGATTGGGTGAGATGATGAATTTCCCTGGGGTATATCAGAGCGACGACAAAATGCATGCAGAAATGTCGGAAGCGCGCAAAGCGGGTAAGGTGATTGGTGGGCATTACGCCTCCCCAGACTTGGGATTGCCATTTCATGGTTATGTGGCGGGTGGACCTGAAGATGACCACGAAGGGACACGCCTTGAGGATGCAGTAAACAGGGTAAGGCAGGGGATGAAAGCCATGCTTCGTTTTGGCTCAGCATGGCATGATGTAGCAGCACAGATAAAGGTCGTCACTGAAATGGGAATGGACCCAAGACATTTTATCCTGTGTACGGATGATTCACACTGTGAAACCCTGGTGGCGGAGGGGCATGTTAATCGCGCGGTAAAAGAAGCGATTTCTCACGACCTGGAACCCATGACCGCAATCCAGATGGTGACGATAAACCCTGCTGAGCACTTTGGGGTAGCACGGGATGTCGGCATGATTGCACCGGGTCGATACGGCGATGTGCTAATTGTCGATGATATATCCAACCTATCCGTGGAGGTTGTCATCTCCAATGGCATGGTGATTGCTGAAAGAGGTAGGCTAGTTATTGAATTAGCTCCTTATAAATATCCAGATTGGGCAGTGAAATCAATTCATTTAGGCCATCCATTACAAGAGGAAAATTTTCGATTGACTACTCCTGGCGATGGAAGTTACGCTGCCAATGTGATTGGAATAATCGAAAACCAGGCACCTACCAGACACCTAAAGTTTCAGGTGACCACAAAGCATTGCGAGATCCTTATAGATAAAGAGCAGGATATCGCTAAAGTTGCAGTGGTTGAACGCCATAAAGGGACAGGTGGAGTTCAGGTGGGATTCGTACATGGATTCGGATTGAATGTACCATGCGCAATTGCCACAACCGTTGCTCATGATAGCCATCATATGATCGTGGTTGGAACAAGCGATGAAGATATGGCCATGGCAGCCAATGAGCTTGCCAGGCTTGGCGGAGGTCAAATCGTCATTCGAGAAGGGAACGTGCTTGGACAAGTGGAGCTACCCATCGCCGGTCTAATGTCGAGTGAACGGGCTGAAGTTGTAGCGAAGAAGGCTGGTACTGTCTTAGATGGGTTTAAGGCTTGTGGTTGTTGGCTGAATAATCCAAATATGCAAATGAGCCTATTAGCATTGGTTGTTATACCCGAGCTACGAATCTCTGATCTTGGTCTGGTTGACGTCAGCCGGTTCGAATTCATCCCGGTGATAGAAAAACGAGGTTGAGACTGATGGTTAAGAATGGAATTTCAACATCGCAGCGCTTACATGAAGCTTTAGGTAAGATCATTGCAGAAACCTCTCCGGGTGAGCGTTTATTAACCGAGCCCGAATTAGCTAAACAGCTCAACGTCTCAAGAGCGACGCTACGTGAAGCGATGCGTACGTTTGAGACTCAAGGATTAATTTATCGCCACCAAGGTTCTGGGACATTTGTAATTCATCCATCGCAGGTAATCGACACTGGTTTAGAGGCGTTGGAAAGCATTGAAACGCTGTCAAAGCGTATAGGTCTGGCTGTATCCATGGGTGAGTTACAGATCGATCATTTTCTTGCCAATGAAGAATATTCCAAGGCATTGTCGATTAATCCTGAAAATCCGGTATTAGTGATATCACGCGTGATCCATGCGGAAGGGCGACCGGTGGCATATTTGATTGATGTATTGCCAGAAGAAATACTAACACCTGAAGAGTTAGTATCAGGTTTTACTGGATCAATGTTGGATCTGTTATTGAAAAGAGGAACTCCTGCATTAGCGTCATCCCGTTGTGAGATAAATGCTGTGCAAGCGCAATCTGACGTAGCCAAGGCATTACGGATTCAACGTGGGGACGTCCTCCTGCGATTTATCGCTTATCTGTATAGCACTACTGGGCGAGTGGTGGATTATTCTTATAGTTATTTTTTACCTGGATATTTCAATTTTCATGTTATACGACGGGTAGGATTAAGTGTATAAACAAATTGTTTGCGTATAGCCAAGTATATATATAAACTAATATTGAATAGGAGAAACGAAAATGCGTAGTTTTATGGGACGGGATATCCTATCGCTCAAGAATTTTGGCAGAGAGGAATATTTTAGAATCTTCGAAGTCGCCGATGAATTACTGCCGTTTGCACGGGATCGACGCAATACCGATTTACTCAAAGATAAGACCCTGGTCACTGCATTTTACCAGCCCAGCACCCGTACACGTTTAGCTCACGAAGCAGCCATGCACCGGTTAGGTGGACATGTTTTAGGCTTTTCGGATGTCAAGAATACACGCGCTGGGGATTTTTATCAGGAATCGATCAAAGATACTGTACGCATGTTGGAGTTTTATGGGGATGTTCTGGTTATGCGACATTTTCAACAGGGTGCTCCACACGAAGCCGCAAAATGGGCAAGTATTCCGGTCATTAATGCGGGTGACGGATGGGGAGAACATCCGACACAAGTTTTAACAGACCTTTACACCATTCTGAATGAAAAAGGTACATTGGATGGCTTGAATTTCCTACTCATTGGCGATATGCGCATGCGCACCATGCACAGCATATCGTACGCCATGACTCAATTTGATATCAACGCATTTTACGTCTCTCCACCTGAGATGAGCCTAACAGATGATTTCAAGAAAGAGCTTGTTGACCTGAATCTGAATTTTAAAGAAATCGAGCATGTGGATCAGGCGATCGCAGAAGCTGATGTAATCTATATGGAGCCAGTAGTCCAGCCCGACTATACAAAAGCCCGTGATGAACGGGGAGCTACAGTTGGCATGACACCTGATAATTACAAGGTCACCAGGGAACTAATGCGAAGAGCTCCACAAGATTCGATCATCTTGCATTCGCTGCCACGTATGGATGAGCTTTCGGTGGATGTTGATGATACCCGGCATCAAAGATATTGGATCGAAGCTTTCAATGGTGTGGTAGTACGGATGGCACTATTGGCGCTTGTGCTAGGCGCAATGGAGTAAGTACATATGGGTGCTTCAGGTTCGTAAAAAAAATAGAGCCCCCATTTCAGTAAAATTCTATAGAAGCTTGAACTTGGTCGACTCAATAGCGGATACTGCTTCATCTTCAGAGGAGTACGGTAATAAAGACAAATATTGACGACTCGAAACTTGAATGTGCTGAATATTTGCAAATATAAAAATCGATGATTGGAAGGGATTGGGAAGAGGATTCGCCCAGGGTTAACTCATAAATATTCAGGAAGAATATCTATATGTGCTCTACAGTAGTTCACACTCATCGACATGGATGTACTTGAAGTGAAGTCTGATAAAGTGAGTGAGATTGCCTGAAATTTAACTATAGTATTCTCTTATTGAGGTATTTATTCCTCAAGTTGGGTAAACATAAAATCTACCCTTTGAAATAAATAGGAGTAAACGATTAAGGAGAGGAATTTATGAAAACAGATCTAAGAAATAGGGACCTGATCAGCGATTTAGATTTCTCGAAAGAAGAAGTCGAAACCGTCTTGGATGTGGCGTTTGACCTGAAACGCAAAAAGGCTCTAGGTGAACCGCATGCATATTTGCGGGATAAAGTGCTGGCGATGCTGTTTTTCTTCTCCAGCACACGTACGCGCGGCTCATTCGAAGCAGGCATGGCTCAATTGGGTGGGCATGCTGCATTTATTGAGAGCAAAACCACCCAGATTGCACATGGTGATACCCCGAAGGAAATTGGAGAAATCTTCGGCCGGTACTTCGATGGGATTGCCATCCGACATGTGGATTGGGAGATTGGGAACCCATATCTGAATGCTGTAGCAAAAGCATCGCGTGTTCCAGTATTGAACATGCAATGCGATATATACCATCCTTTTCAATGTCTGGCAGACTTGATGACCATAGTTGAAAAGAAAGGGCGAGATTTGAGAAGAAAGAAGATGGTAGTTAGCTGGGCTTATGCAGCCTCCTATCAAAAACCAATGTCTGTGCCGCAGTCTTTGGTGCTCCAGATGCCTCGCTTTGGATTGAATGTTGTTCTAGCACATCCTCCAGAATTCCGCCTGATGCCGGATATTATGGATCAGGCTCAGGAGCAAGCCAGGAAATTTGGCACCAGCCTTGAAATTATGGATGATATGGAGATCGCCTTCAAAGATGCAGACATTATCTATGCCAAATCTTGGGGTGCAATGGTTCATACACCTGATCCGAATGAAGGTACACGAATAATAAATCAATACCAACATTGGATCACCGACGCAAGAAAAATGGCTTTAGCTAAACCTGATGCGATCTACATGCACCCATTACCTGCAGACCGGAATATAGAGGTTACAGATGATGTCATTGATGGCCAACAATCAGTAGTCTATGATGAAGCTGAGAATCGCATGCATGCTCAAAAAGCAGTCATGGCGCTGACCATGAGATAAAAGGGAGAATAATGAACGAAATCCAACGTAAGATAGCGGTGGTCGCAATCGGTGGAAACTCACTGATCAAAGATGAAAAGCATAAGACTGTTGAAGATCAGTATCAGGCTGCCAAGGAGACAACCTTTCACATTGCAGATATGATCGAAGCTGGTTGGGACGTCGCAATCGGTCATGGAAATGGGCCACAGGTTGGTTTTATCTTGCGACGTTCTGAAATAGCTGCTCGTGTGGAGGGAATGCATGAAATCCCTCTGGATGTGTGTGGAGCTGATAGTCAGGGCGCGATTGGCTATGCATTACAGCAGACTTTACAGAATGAGCTGTATAAGCGAAATATAAAGAAAAATGTAGCAACGGTCATTACCCAGGTCCTTGTGGATCGGAATGATAAAGCATTTCAAAATCCGTCCAAGCCGATTGGCAGCTTTATGAATGAAACTGATGCGAAACGGCGGGAATCTGATATGGGTTGGTCGGTTGTAGAAGATGCAGGTCGTGGTTGGCGGCGAGTGGTTGCTTCACCGTTACCAAAAGAAGTGGTCGAGCTGGAGACCGTTAAAGCCTTATTAAATGCCGGTGTTGTGGTCATCACCGTCGGCGGAGGAGGTATTCCTGTGATCGATGATGGTAATGGTGAATATAAAGGGGTGGCAGCAGTGATTGACAAGGATTATGCTTGTAGCCTATTAGCACGGGTGATCAATGCAGACTTATTTTTGATCTCAACAGCAGTGGAAAAGGTAGCCATCAATTTTGGTAAGCCAAATGAAAAGTGGCTTGACCGGATGACACTTGCTGAGGCGAAAAAGTATCTAGCTGAGGGAATACATTTTGCAAAAGGTTCGATGGCTCCCAAGATTCAAGCCATTATCTGGTATCTCGAAGCGACCGGCAAACAAGCTTTGATCACCAATCCTGAGAATATTGGTCGCGCTTTACGCGGTGAGACTGGCACCTTTATTGAGGCTTGAAATAGATCTAGAATCCTGGGATGAGACCACCGAACTACTCGTACTATCTCTGGATCAGATCAATTGTTCCAAGATTTACGGATAATCGGGTGTATTAATCCTACTAGGGTAAAATATTGGCATAAACTAATATATTTTGTCACAAGATCTTTTACGCATGCGAATAGATTTAAAAGACGTCCATAAGTATTATGGCCCGGTAAAAGCAAACGACGGGATAAGCCTAGCCTTTGAGGCAGGTAAGATATATGGTTTGCTAGGGGAAAATGGTGCTGGAAAAAGCACTTTGATGAAGATATTATCTGGCTATCAGCCGCCTGATGCAGGCAAAATCATTTTGGATGGGCAGCCAATTCGGTTCAGGTCACCTGCTCATGCATTATCCCATAAGGTTGGAATGTTGTACCAGGATCCATTGGATTTTCCTCCCATGCGTATCCTGGATAACTACCTCCTTGGGCGTGATGTAAAAGTAATTCTCAATTATGGTAAAGCCATGGCAGAGTTGCGGGCTTTGATGGAGCGATATGGCTTTTCGGTGGATTTACAGGCAAACATCGACTCACTATCATTAGGGGAACGCCAACAATTGGAGCTGGTGCGTTTACTTGCAGGCGGGGCAAATGTGCTGATATTGGATGAACCAACCACTGGAATCAGTGCCACACAAAAGGAGATATTGTTTGAATCGATCCGTCGGCTAACTCATGATGAAGGTAAAACATTAATTCTGGTATCTCATAAGCTGGATGAGGTACAAGAATTGTGTGATTACGCCTTTGTGCTGAGACGAGGTAAGCTGGTAGGGGGGACTGACCTGCCTTGCTCAACCAATACTCTAGTGGAGATGATGTTCGGGCAGGTGCCACAACGCAGCGATCGACCTGAACATAAAGTAAGCGACACCGTTATCGAATTACAGAATCTATCCTTGGCTACATACCGCCTTGAAGTCAAAAATGTAAATATGGTGGTAAAGGAAGGCGAAATTTTTGGTTTGGCGGGATTAGAAGGGAGTGGTCAGAGATTGGTTATCCAGGCTTGCGCTGGGTTACTTCATCCTTTAGAGGGCAGGTATTTACTAGCAGGTCAGGATGTAACGCATTTAAGCTATCATCGAATGCAATCTTTAGGTGTTTCATATGTTGCTGCGGGACGGCTAGAAGAAGGGTTGGTCGCCGGATTGACACTAACGGAACATGTGGTGCTTTCTCTACCAAAGCATTCATTTATGTTGGATTGGAGAGCTGCACGACGAGAAACTCAACGGCGGATTGAGCAGTACCAAGTCATGGGCACACCCGAATTGACCGCTGATTCACTGTCTGGTGGCAATCAACAGCGTATGCTGTTTGGTTTACTTAATAGTTCACTCAAGCTGCTATTATTGGAACATCCAACAAGAGGATTGGACGTTCGCTCAGAGGAATGGATCTGGCAATTGTTATATCAGCGGCGGAAAGATGGCACAGCCATTATATTTATGTCAGCTGATTTAGATGAGATAATTGAGCGTAGTGACCATATCGTTGTATTTTCTGGTGGAGTTATGTCCCGTGTGGTGGATGCAAGGAAAACGTCTGTGGATGAATTAGGTCATTTAATTGGAGGTCAGGTGTGAAATTGCGTGCATGGATTAGGCTAACCTGGCCTGTCGTACCCATTCTTATGGCTTTATTGGTGACTTCTATCATCCTGATACTATTCGGTACCAGCCCGAAAACAGCTGTTACAGCCATGGCGGAGGGATCATTCGGTAACCAATCCAAAGTATTACAACTACTAGGATTTCTGGTTCCGCTTATGTTGAGCGCTTCAGGATTGTTGGTAACTTTCACTGCAGGTCTTTGGAACATAGGAGTGGAAGGGCAGATCATCATTGGAGCAATTATGGCGAGCTGGGTCGCGTTAAAGATAGACCTGCCAACTCCATTTCAAATTACTCTGGAATTACTGGTTGCTATCGCTGGTGGTGCTGCATGGGCGGGATTAGTCGCTTTATTAAAGACCCGTGGTGGAGTAAATGAGATTTTCAGTGGGCTAGCTTTAAATAACTTGGCGATCATTTTGACCAACTATTTAATCTCGGGGCCCTGGCAACCACCTGAAGGAGGAACATTCCGAGGAACTCAACCATTTGCAGAAAATGCTTTGTTGCCACTTATGGGCGACTCACGGTTTAGTCCATTGTCGCTGGTATTAGCAATCATCGCTTTTGGTATGGTGGTAGTTGCTTTGCGTGGAACTTTTTGGGGATTGAAGCTGAAAGCTCTAGGCAAGAATCCGAAGTCTGCTTTCTTGCTTGGAGTATCTAGTGAACATGAAGTGATTCTTGCTTTAATGTTTTGTGGAGGTCTAGCCGGCCTTGGTGGTGGAATTCGTGTATTAAGCTGGTTTGACAGCTTACGGCAGAGCATATCTGGTGGAATAGGTTTTCTAGCGTTATTGGTAGTAATGTTGTCATCCTATCAGGTATTTTTAGTGCCTCCAATCTCATTTTTTTTCTCTGCTGTCTTAATGGGGAGTACTGTATTACACCTTAGGACTGGCTTGCATCCCTCATTGGGTGGTATTTTAACCGGCGTCATGGTTTTATTTGTGTTGTTATTTGGAGATTACGGGAAGATATTTACCCAACGCAAGAAGACCAGCCCTCCAATCGTCCAGGAAGTCTCACATGAATGATTTCGATCAAATCATAAAGACTTTGTCTTCAATCGTATTACAGTCTTCTCCATTGATCCTTGCTGTGTGCGGAGAAACGATCACAGAACGAGCAGGTTTAATCAACCTATCCCTGGACGGCACAATACTCCTGGCAGCAATGACCGGGTTTATCGTTGGATTAAAAACTTCTAGCTTGATTTTAGGTTTCCTCGCTGCGGCAATCGTAGGCATGCTCTTCGCCCTGATCGTTGCATTTGGCAGTATCCGATTGAAACAGAGTCAAGTTGCAATCGGCTTTGTCCTAACGCTTCTGGGCGATGATCTGAGTGCTTTTCTGGGACAAAATTTCACCCGCATCCCAGGACCATTTGTGACGAAAGTCGGTATTCCAATATTAAAAGATATTCCTATTCTTGGTCCTTTGTTTTTCGATCAAGATATGGTTGTTTATTTTTCAATCGTTCTGGTTGGATTAACCTGGTGGTTTCTCTTTCGTACACAACCTGGGTTAAAGCTAAGGGGTGTAGGTGAACGACCCGAGGCAGCTTTTGCGCGCGGGGTTAAGATGAACCAGTTACGCTATATCTATGCACTGATAGGTGGTGGGTTGGTCGGAATTGCCGGAGCAGCTTATTCTTTAGATGTAAAATTGGGCTGGTCAGAAGGCCATACGCGTGGACTAGGCTGGATTGCTTTGGCAATTGTAATATTTGGTGGTTGGTCACCGATCAGAGGTGCGATCGGGGCACTACTATTCGGAGCGACTAAAGCATTGGCGACAGTCCTTCAACAAACATTCCCTCAAATATCTGTTGTAGCCTTTAACGGCATTCCATGGGTCTTAATGATCACTGTCTTGTTGGTATCAACCAGCGAGCTGACCGAGCGTTTTATCAACATAATGCCGATTTCCTGGCGACGTCCTCTGCGTAGATTTCTCCGTGTGTCAGCACCTATGGCGCTAGGTATACCTTTTGGGGAGGATTGAGTGGCAGTAAAAACCATTAAATTCAAACCCATTTTTTCCCGTACCCTCGCTGCACTAACACCAGTCCTGGCGACACTGGCTGCCCTTGGTGTTTTTGCCCTGATCTTGATGGCTCTGGGTGCAAACCCGATAGAAGCATATGGAGCACTAGTGGAGGGCGCTGTAGGCAGCCCAAATGCGATTGCAGACACCTTAGTAAAAGCAACCCCCTTGCTATTGATTGGTTTAGGGATATGTATTGCCTTTCGCGGAGGGGTAGTGAACATTGGTGGTGAGGGGCAGCTGGTGGTCGGAGCGATTGCTTCGACATTGCTTGGGTTGAAGTTCCCCGAAACGCCTGGTTATGTAATCGTTCCGTTGGCTTTATTGCTCGGTTTTTTCGCGGGTGCCATATGGGGTGGTATTCCTGGGGTATTAAAAGCATATTTTAATGTGAATGAAATCCTTTCGACGATTATGATGAATCAGATCGCTGTACAAGGGATGAACTTTCTCCTTCGCGGGCCTATGATAGATCCGGTGCAGCTCCAGGCAGCCTCACGTATCCCCCAAACAGCACGGCTGGCACGTGAGTTTGATTTACCACGTCTGGTACCCACTCGCTTACATCTTGGGGTATTATTGGCTGTGATAGCAGCAGTGTTGGTATTTATCTTCTTATGGCGGACAACGATCGGTTATCGTATCCGGGCAGTTGGTTTAAATGCTGATGCAGCCAGATATGCTGGGATCAAAGTAAAGCGATATATAGTACTATCTTTGCTGTTGAGTGGAGCATTTGGAGGGTTGGCAGGTGCAGTCCAGGTATATGGGGTGACACATCGTATGTTTACAGATGGGTCGGCTGCTGGATTTACGGGTGGCGCAGGATTTAATGGGATTGTGGCAGCATTATTTGGTCAGCTTCACCCGATTGGGACGATCCCGGCTGCAATATTGTTCGGAGCTCTGCTGGTGGGAGCGAACAAACTCCAGCGGGTGGTTCAGGTTCCGTCAGCGTTGGTAACTGCGCTGAATGGATTAGTAGTCGTTTTTGTTGTGAGCAGTGAATTTTGGAGGCGTCGGCAGGCAAAACAACGCCAGCGAGTGGAGACCGAGGAAGCCTTTACTCCGACCAATGAAGTTACAGATTCTACATGACAACATAAGTATGCTTCTGTGATAAAGATATGATTACCGACCTATTTACCGCTAACGTAATTCTTGGGATTTTGGCATCTGGAATCCGCCTAGCTACACCCTACCTATACGCAGCGATCGGAGAGACTTTTGGACAACGCAGCGGGGTGCTTAACCTAGGAGTCGATGGCCAAATGCTATTGGGAGCGTTTGCGGGTTTCTATTTAACCTACCATACAGGGAATCCTTGGTTAGGTCTGTTGTTGGCGATATTGGTGGGTGCGGTCATGGGATTAGTGATGGGATTTATCACTGTAACTTTGCATGCAGAACAGGGCATAAGTGGAATTGGGATCTATCTATTCGGTTTGGGGATGAGCGACCTACTGTTCCAAAAAACTATCGGGAATGTTGAGACTGTCACTGGTTTTCAACCAATTCATATCCCGGTGCTTAGTGAATTACCCGTTGTGGGGAGAGTGTTATTTCAGCACAATATTTTGGTTTATCTGGCGTTCTTATTAGTTCCAATTTCGTGGTTTGTTCTGAACAAAACCACCCTTGGGTTGAAAATACGGGCAGTTGGTGAAAATCCAGAGGCTGCTGACTCATTAGGGGTAAGTGTGAAAGGCATCCGATATTTTACCTGTATCCTTGGGGGGACATTTTCTGGGATAGCTGGAGCATCCTTATCGATTGCATTGCTAAACGTTTTTCAACAGAATTTAACCAATGGCATGGGCTTTATTGCGGTTGCATTAGTCTACTTTGGAGGTTGGCGCCCATTAGGAGTAATGCTGGGTTCACTGCTTTTCAGTATGGTGAACTCATTACAATTATGGGTGCAAGTTCTCAACATCCCGGTACCTTCAGATATTGCAGTCATGATGCCATACGTTTTGACAATACTTGCATTAGTAGTTGCAGTACAGCGGGTTCGCCCACCGACTGCATTAACCAAACCTTTTGAAAGAGAGGGATAATCTTCTGATGATTT
This sequence comes from uncultured Anaerolineaceae bacterium, assembly GCA_964642565.1. Classification (GTDB taxonomy): domain Bacteria; phylum Chloroflexota; class Anaerolineae; order Anaerolineales; family UBA4823; genus FEB-25. The sequence continues at coordinate 7,992 of CAZXPK010000010.1, read as the reverse complement.
TATTTGCGATCGAGGAAAGGAGGTGGATCTAGTCGAAGTAATATTTATGCGCTCATTAATTTGCTTGTTAAGATTCTAATCGAAAAAAAGGATGGAGAATTATGAAAAACTTGTATAAAGTACTGGGGATCCTCATGATCCTGGCATTTATTCTGAGTGCCTGCCGGACCACCCCGACAGCCACACCTGAAGCGACTACCCTACCAGAATCGCAGCCAGTAGCGACTGAAGCACCTACTGCGGCAAAACCATTCCGCGTAGCAGTAGTGATGCCAAGCGCAATCAATGATTTAGCGTTTAGTCAGAGTATGTATGATGCTCTAAACCTGATACAGCAAGAAATGGGTGCTGGGAATTTCGAGTTTGCCTACTCTGAAAATATGTTCGTTGTGGATGATGCTGCTGCAGCGTTGCGCGATTACGCTAGCCAAGGATATGATCTGGTGATTGCTCATGGCTCACAATATGGTACTTCGCTGGCTGAGATCGCACCAGACTTCCCTGACACCAGTTTTGCCTGGGGTACTACGGTGGATACTTTTACATCCCAGGGAATCAACAATGTCTTCGCATACGAAGCTCGTTCCGAGCAAGGCGGATATGTAAATGGTGTACTAGCTGCATCGCTATCGAAAAGTGGTGTCCTCGGTGAAGTTGGCCCCATTGAAACAGGCGATGCTAAGCTTTACATCGATGGCTTTGCCCTTGGCGCTCAAGCGACTAATCCCAATATTAAGGTGAACATCAACTACATTGGCTCATTTAGTGATGTTGCTCTAGCATCTGAGGCTGCTCAAACCCAAGTGAATGCTGGTGCAGATGCCATGACTGGCTCAGCTCAAATGGTTGTCGGCGCAATTGGCGTTGCTGAAACGAATGATGTCCTTTGGTTCGGAACGCAGTCTAACCAGACCGAACTAGCCTCATCCATCGTAGTTGCCAGTCAGGTTTATCACTGGGAAGTGGTACTCCGTGACCTCGTTGCCAAGGTTAAAGCTGGCACATTGGGAGGGGAAGCCTTTGCTTTGACCCTGGCGAACAAGGGTCTAGTCGTTGAATATAACCCTGACTACGCTTTACCAGAAGAAGTACGCGCCAAGGCTGATGCAGCTGAAGCTGGTATCATCGATGGCTCAATCGTGATTGGTACTTACACACCACCCCCGACACCTACCGTTGAACCGTTAGTCTTTGGCATGGTTCTAGTAGGACCTAAAAATGATCATGGCTGGAGTCAGGCGCATTACGAAGCTGGCTTATATGTGGAACAGAATCTGCCCGGATCACGGATGATCGTGTTTGAATCATTGAATTCCGCTGACAAGCCCGAAGCGACCCTAGAAGGCGTAGTGTCTGATATGGTTGCAGAAGGTGCGAAGCTGATCATCACCACTTCGGATGAATTTGAAGAAGATACATCCACTGTGGCACCTAACTTCCCAGATGTTATCTTCATCAACGCCTCCGGTGACGATGTATATGCTGGTACAGCGCCTGCCAATTTGGGTAACATCATGGGCCGCATGGAAGATATGAAAGCAATTGCAGGCTGTTCAGCTGCCCTAGCTACACAAACCGGTAAGATTGGCTACCTGGGACCATTAATCAACTTCGAGACTCGCCGACTGGTTTCTTCAGCTTATCTAGGTGCTCGATACTGCTGGGAGAATTATCGGGGAATGGACCCTGCAGATTTATCCTTCACCGTAACCTGGATTGGTTTTTGGTTCAATATTCCTGGGGTGACTCTCGACCCAACTGAGGTCGCGACACAGTTCCTGGACACAGGTGTGGATGTTCTCATGAGCGGGATTGACACGACTGAAGCAATCGATGTAGCTGGTCAACATAAAGCTCAAGGAGATACTGTCTGGGCCGTACCGTATGACTTTGCTGGTGCATGTGCTCAAGCTCCTGATGTATGTCTTGGAGTTCCTTACTTCAATTGGGGTCCGGCGTACCTTAAGACGGCTACCGCGGTACAGGATGGCACATGGGTTCAATCCTGCGATTGGAATCCACCAGACTGGGCAAACCTGACTGACAATACCAAGACGGCCGTTGGTTGGGTCGATGGTGCTGCTCTGACTTCCGAAATGAAGACAAGTCTGGATACATTTATTGCTGGGATGGCTTCTGGTGATATAAATGTTTGGACTGGTCCAATAACCTTACAAGATGGTAGTGAATACCTCGCAGCGGGTAAAGTTGCTACTGACGATGAAATTTGGTACCTACCGCAATTACTGTCGGGTATGATTGGTCCTAGTCAATAATACATATCTAAATATCTTAGGGGCAGGGGAGGATACTCCCTTGCCCCTGAATAATCAGAAAAAGTTAAAATGACCGATCAGAGGAGCATCCCCGTTTATCAACCGCGCATCCATCACCTCGAAATGGTTGAAATCGTTAAACATTTTCCGGGTGTATTGGCAAATGATCGGATAAATTTCGATGTCCACGCCGGGGAGATGCATGCCTTATTAGGGGAGAATGGTGCGGGGAAGAGCACCTTGATGCGTGTCCTGTATGGCTTATATAAGCCTGACCAGGGTCAAATTCGCCTCAATGGTGAATTAGTGCATATTACCTCGCCAATCGATGCCATCCGGTTGGGGATTGGTATGATTCACCAGCATTTTATGTTGGTACCTTCCTTGACCGTAGCGGAGAATGTGGCGCTTGGTTTACCATCATCACGTGGCTTGGTTACAGATCTGGATAAAGTATCAAAGAGGGTCCTTGAACTGGCAGAGGTTTATGGTCTGAAGGTTGATCCCGGAGCATGTATCTGGCAATTGGCCGTTGGGCAGCAACAGCGGGTTGAAATCCTGAAAGCATTATACCGGGGAGCGGATTTATTGATTTTGGATGAGCCCACTGCTGTATTAACCCCGCAGGAAGTAGATGAGCTATTTATAACGCTGCGTCAAATGAAACAGGAAGGACATTCATTAATTTTTATTTCTCACAAGCTGCATGAAGTTTTGGACATCAGTGATCGGGTGACGGTTCTGCGAGACGGCCACGTAGTCAATACCTTACCAACTTCAGAAGCAACCAAAGAAATCCTGGCCGAGATGATGGTAGGTAGAGAGATTGTAATGCAGTTGCAGCGGCCACCAGTAGAACGGGGTAAGCCTCGTTTGGAGCTGCTTGATCTGTGGGCGGAGAGCGATCGAGGTACACCTGCTTTACGTGGGGTGACTTTAGAAGTTTGTGCTGGAGAAATCCTCGGTTTAGCAGGCGTATCCGGGAATGGACAGAGAGAGTTAGCGCAGGTTGTCACTGGTCTACGCCCGATTAAATCCGGAAAAGTCAACCTGGATGGACAGGAAGCCTCTGGTAAATCCCCTGCTGAATTATTAGAGCGTGGGTTGGCATACATACCGGAAGAAAGAATGAAAGAAGGTGTGATCCGGGATTTCAGTGTCTCAGAAAATATTATCTTACGTGAGCATGAGAAATCGCCGTATGCAAAGTTAAGTTTTTTCAACTTCAAAGCTATAGCTAATCGCTCCAAGGAGTTGATCAATAATTACAATGTAAAAACACCCTCGTTGGAAACTCCGGTAAAAAGCTTATCAGGGGGAAATATACAGAAGATCATCCTAGCACGCGAATTATCACGCCAGCCGACGGTATTAATTGCCGCTCAACCTACACGGGGATTAGATATTGGAGCAACTGAATATGTTCACCAACGGTTGATTGAGCAACGCAGTGAGGGCACCGCAACGCTATTGATCTCTGAAGACCTGGATGAAATACTTGCGCTGTCTGATAGGATTGCAGTCATCTATGAAGGCAGGATTATGGATGTAGTAAATCGTGAGGAAGCTACTGCTGAAGGCTTGGGATTATTAATGGCAGGGGTCAGGACTGAGGGGCAATCAGTATTATCATGAGTAACTTTATAGGATATCGTTGTTCACTGTGTGGGACAGAATACACACCACAAGAAGTAACCTATACATGCCCAAAGGATAATGGCAACCTGGATGTCCTCCTGGATCTTGTAGAAATCAGCCATCATATCACACCCCATAATATCTTTGAATCACCACAACATTCATTGTGGCGGTATTTACCGTTATTACCTGTTACAGACCCAGGTGGAGTAAACACCCCTTTATATTCTGTGGGAGGCACACCGGTCTATGCATCTGATTTATTAACTAGTAATCTTGAGCTAACTCATCTTTGGATCAAAGATGAGAGTCGTAACCCCACGGCTTCCTTTAAGGATCGTGCAAGTGCGGTTGTAATCGCAAGAGCGCGCGAGATTGGGGCTAAAGTGGTTGTAACGGCATCCACAGGGAATGCAGGGGCAGCTTTGGCAGGTATGGCAGCAGCTATCGGTCAGAAAGCGGTGATCTTTGCACCTCGTAATGCACCTCCTGCAAAAATAGCTCAATTGCTCATTTATGGAGCTACAGTATATCTAGTAGATGGGACATATGATGACGCTTTTGATTTGACCATTCAAGCATCCAATGAATTTGGTTGGTATTGCCGGAATACCGGTTACAATCCATTCACCGCAGAGGGAAAGAAGACTGCAGCGTTTGAAATCTGGGAATGGATGATTAATTCCAACTCTCATATAAATACACCCCTACAGGTTTTTGTATCTGTCGGTGATGGGAATATCATATCTGGATTGCATAAGGGTTTTAAAGACTTGTTCAGCTTAAGTTGGTTGGAAACTATGCCGCGGATATTTGGTGTACAGGCTGAGGGGTCAGCAGCAATCACCAATGCTTTTTTATCTGGTAATGAGGAAATCTTCCCAGTGACGGCACATACAATTGCGGATAGCATCTCAGTCGATCTACCACGCGATGGGGTTCGGGCAGTCAGAGCAGCACGTGAGACTGGGGGTGGATACTTTTTAGTCAGCGATGATGAAATAATCTCTGCAATTGCTGAATTGGGTAAAGCAGGAATTTTTGCTGAGCCTGCGGGTGCGACTTCGTATGCTGGTTTGGTAAAAGCTGTAATAACTGGGATAATAAAATCTGATGACCAAGTTCTTGTCATTAATACCGGGAGCGGCTTAAAGGATGTTCGCGCCGCAATGCAAGCGGTAAAAGAGCCAATCATTATTGAACCTAGTCTGAATGCCTTAAAGAAAGTCATTCTCTGAATTGGCAGGTCATAATCACTGCGAGAGACCGTTTGTTTAATATAAACCAATTCGGGATGTGAAATTATGGATCATAATATTAAATATTCTGTTATAGCGCCCATTTACAATGAATTCGGTAATATCCCAGAGTTATATCGCAGGGTAAAAGAAACCCTTGAGAAAACGGATGAAACCTGGGAATTATTGATGGTCGACGATGGATCCACAGATGGCTCGACCGATGAAATCCGCAACCTGGCAGCTCAAGATGAGCATGTGAAACCGGTAATCTTTGCGCGTAATTTTGGACACCAGATTGCCGTGACAGCCGGCTTGGATTATGCACAGGGGCAGGCAGTGGTGATTATTGATGCAGACCTGCAAGATCCACCTGAAGTAATTCTCGAATTGATTTCCAAATGGAAAGAAGGTTACGAAGTAGTATTCGCACAACGCTCGGAGCGTGAGGGGGAATCATGGTTCAAATTGTTCACTGCATCCCTGTTCTATCGCTTGATCTATCGGATCACGGATGTAAAAATCCCCATGGATACGGGGGATTTTCGCTTGCTGGATCGAAAAGTTGTGGATGTGATGGTACAGATGCGAGAAAGGCATCGATTTTTACGTGGTATGTCATCTTGGGTGGGTTTCAAACAAACAGGGGTCGCATATAAACGAGCAGCACGGTTTTCCGGAGTGACGAAATATCCCTTTAAAAAAATGCTCAAGTTTGCCAGTGATGCTATTACCAGTTTTTCGTATTTTCCACTTCAGGTGGCAATGTACCTTGGATTTATCTCGGCTGGTATTAGCATTATCGCTATCCCTGTTGTAGTCATCTTGAGAATGGTCGGTCTGCATGCTTTCGTGGGTCAGGCGACGACTTTGATTGCGGTTCTATTCCTGGGTGGCGTCCAGCTTATCTCACTCGGGATTTTAGGTGAATATATAGGCAGGTTGTATGATGAAGCGAAGGGGCGGCCGCTCTATATCGTCAGAGAGGCACCCGTAAAGGATAAATACGGAGAGTTTTTATGAAGATCGATTTAACTGTGAATAAAACCCGGCGAAAACGCGCCATTCAACGTGTGCGGGAGAAAAATATTATCATACCGACATATGCGCAGATGAAAGACCCTTCTCGCGTACCTGATCGAATCAAGCAAGAGCTGAGCAAGATTGGGCTTTGGGACGTAAACCCACGAAATCTCTTTCGCATCACCTGGCATAACACTCCCAAAGCACTGGGAGGTGGTTTTGGTGGGGTCAATTATATTGAACTGCCTAGTGCATTGACCGGAGTTAATGCACGGATTGTCGTCTTGGTGGGCAAGTGGTTTCCGACGGGTGCCCATAAGGTGGGAGCAGCTTTTAGCTGCCTGGTACCGCGTTTGGTGACTGGTCAATTTGACCCATCCAGTCAAAAAGCAGTATGGCCTTCTACAGGTAATTATTGCCGGGGTGGTGCATATGATTCTGCTTTGTTGGGTTGCGAGTCTATAGCCATCCTTCCTGAAGGGATGAGCAAGGAACGATTCGAGTGGCTCGCTAAGATCGCGGGCGAAACGATCAAAACACCAGGCAGTGAGTCGAATGTGAAAGAAATATTTGATAAATGCTGGGAGCTTCGGAAATCTGGCCAAGATTTGATGATTTTTAACCAATTCGATGAATTTGGGAATTACCTGTGGCATTATGAGATCACTGGTCATGCCATGGAAGAAGTATTGTATCAGATTATGAGACCCAAAGATGAATATCGAGGCATGGTTTCAGCCACTGGTTCTGCCGGCACGATTGGCAGTGGGGATTATATGAAGCAACGTTTCCCCAACAGTAAGGTCGTCGCCAGTGAGGCTTTACAATGCCCGACCTTATTACAAAACGGGTTCGGTTCACATCGCATCGAAGGGATCGGAGATAAACACGTCCCGTGGATTCATAATGTGAAGAACACGGATATTATCGTGGCGATCGATGATAACGCGGTGGTCAATTTATCCAGATTGTTCAATGAGCCCGCAGGTCGTGCTTACTTAGTCAAATATGGGATACCTGAGAAGATCATCATCAGCCTGGATTTGCTTGGTTTCTCAGGGATATCCAATGTGCTCTCAGCCATCAAGATGGCAAAATATTATGATCTAGGTGAGCATGATATTATCTTAACCATTTTGACTGATTCGATGGAACTTTATGGAAGCCGGCTACAGGAGATGCGCCAGGAATTAGGTGAATACACAGAAATAAAAGCAGCAGCAGATTTTGCGAGATATTTACTAGGTGAATCGACCGATCATATGATCGAGCTAACATATTTGGACCGTAAACGGGTGCATAACTTAAAGTACTTCACTTGGGTGGAGCAACAGGGCAAAACCTACGGTGAGATTCAAGCACAATGGTATGATCCGGATTATTGGACGGATGTCCAAAATCAGGTACCAGAAATTGATGCTTTGATCGAGGAATTCAATGCGGATGCAGGAATTAAATAAGGAATATGGGTATATATCTTTCCTGTTGTAACCATCGAGTGAAGAAATATTTAGAAGTAATGAAACAGGCTAATCAATGATTCAACCCACATCACTGGTCTTGGTAGCAGTGGTCAATAATCTCAGGGATTTGGAGATTGCCCGACTTCTGGGATGGTATCGCATCCCATTACGGACAGCCCCGAAAGTGATCGCGGTGGATTACCTTGCGTTCTACCAGACAGGTGCATTCGGGGATGAAAAATGGCGAATTCAGTATATAGCTCCTGTCCGTGGGCATGAATTGACTACCCGGGCTGAATTACTAAAGACGGAACCTGACCATCCGCGAGCGAAAGAAGAATACTATAAAGTGCA
>CAZXPK010000009.1:0-42974 GCA_964642565.1 uncultured Anaerolineaceae bacterium | reverse complement strand
ACATCCTGAGACGAAATTTGATTGCTGTTTGAGTGAGGTTGTCGAGGCATCAAGGTGAGCTGAAATATTCAGCTCACCTTGATTACTCAAGATAATAGGTCATCCTTTGAAGATGAAGAACTGGATCTATGTATTGAACATGTACGTTTGCTGGTACAGCGATATTGATTGGTGCGTAATTCAGAATAGACTGTACTCCGGCTTCGACTAATAAATTTGTTACTTGCTGAGCATGTTCTACGGGAACCGATAACATCGCGATTTGAACCCCAGCTTCCCGTATCATCGTCACCAGATTGAAGATATTATTGATGATGAAATCACCCACATACGTACCGATCTTTTGGGGGTCGTTATCGAACAGAAGAACAATCCTGAAGCCACGATTTGAAAATCCTTGATAGCGTGCTAGTGCATGACCAACGTCACCAATTCCCACGACTGCAACATCCCATACTTTATTGACGTGCAGGATTTGACGAAGCTGATCGGTGAGATAATCGATACTATATCCAGTTCCTTGTTTGCCAAATTCGCCAAATTGCGAGAGGTCTTTACGGATTTGAGCAGCTGATATACCTAATCTTTCCCCCAATTCCTGTGAGGAGGTGACCCTTCTTCCTTCCTGGCTCATTAACTGTAATGTCCGTAGGTAAAGTGGTAACCGACCAACAACAATATACGGAACAAATTTAGCGTCCATATGACCTCCAATTAGGCAGAATTGACACAAATCTACCACAGATTTAGATTTAGTGCAATTCTCCACAATAATTAAACAATTGTCGGACAAGTATGGAACAATCAAGATACAAGCAAAATTTCGAATTTTGGCGATGGTATAATCTATTGGAATTTTCTATGATCCGAATAAAATCTTAATGTTCATCGATGAAGCAACGATTTATATAAAATCTGGAAAAGGTGGAGATGGAGCAGTCCATTTTCGCCGAGAAAAGTACATACCTCGCGGTGGACCCGATGGTGGAGATGGTGGCAGAGGTGGGAATATTATATTTAAAGTATCATCCTCTTTAAATACCTTATATGAATTTCAACATCAACACCGATATATTGCAGAGGATGGGAAACGAGGTGCCAGAAGTAATCGGACTGGGCATTCTGCCGAAGATTTAATCATTTATGTACCAGCCGGTACGATAATTTATGACTCGGCTAGTGGAGAGGTAATTGTAGACCTGGTAAATGAGAATCAAGAGATCATGATCTGCAAAGGCGGCAGAGGTGGGAGAGGTAATGCCAGATTTGCCAACTCTCGTGACCAAGCACCCCGGGTAGCAGAAAAAGGTGAGCCAGGTCAGGAACGTAATCTCAGGCTGGAACTGAAGCTGATCGCTGATGTAGGAATTATCGGTGTTCCGAACGCAGGCAAGTCTACATTATTAGCTGCGGTCACCAATGCGCGACCCAAAATTGCAGATTATCCTTTTACCACAATTGAACCTAACCTTGGAGTCGCAAGATTGGACGATGATCAAACATTGGTACTGGCAGACATTCCAGGGTTAATCGAAGGTGCGCATAACGGATCAGGTCTTGGTTTTGAATTCCTGCGCCATATTCAAAGAACGCGGGTATTAATTCATTTGTTAGATGGCTTAGCTGAAAATCCTATCCTCGATTTCGCCCAGATAAATAGCGAATTATCATTATTTGATCCAGATCTGGCTAAAAAACCACAAGTTGTCGCAGTTAACAAGATGGATTTACCAGAAGTTCAAACCCGTTGGAAGGGTCTCCAACGTAAATTAAAGAAAAAAGGGATATCGGCAGTTCTTATTTCAGCTGTCACGGGGAATAATGTCCGGCCTTTATTATATAAAGCAATAGAGTTGCTTCATGAGACACCAATTGCTCCCCAAGTATCTGCCATCCCCATCTATCATCCACAGAGCGACCCGAGGAAATATGAGATAAAGCGAGTGGCAAATGGTTGGCGTCTCTCAGGAGCATCCATTGAGCGAGCTGCAGCCATGACCTATTGGGAAAATGATGAGTCTATTCGACGTTTCCAAAGGATATTAGAGACATTGAGAATTGATGAAGCATTACGAAAAGCTGGAGTGAAGGAAGGGGATATGGTTAGTATCGGAGATTATGAATTGGAGTGGTCTGATTAGCTAAAATGAAGATCGGGATATTCGGGGGAACATTTGATCCTCCTCACATTGGGCATCTTATTCTAGCTGAAGAGGCAGCTGAACAGTTAGGTCTGGATCATGTATTGTGGATATTGACTCCATTTCCTCCCCACAAAAAAATGCAAAAAATCTCCCCACTTCAAGACAGGATGTCGATGGTCTTGCTGGCAATTACTAGCAACCAGAAATTTAGCCTATCCCGGGTCGATATCGACCGGCAGCCACCCCATTACGCAGCTGATACACTCTCGTTATTACGCGAAAAATCACCCGGTGATGAATTCTTTTATTTGATGGGGGCTGATTCCCTGAATGATTTACCAACATGGCATGACCCTGTTCAGTTTGTTTCCCTTTGTCATGGGATTGGGATCATGGTTAGACATGATGAATTCGTAGATACCGTCCAATTGGAAGCACAAATTCAGGGTCTAAGTAAGAAACTTCATTTCCTGGATACGCCATTTATAGAGATATCAGGTTCTGATATACGTAACCGGGTACAAGGTGGGAAGCAATTTCGCTATTTTGTTCCCGATAAAATCTATCATTACATAATAAATCACAAGTTATATAAAGACTAAGTCAGGGTTTGGATAAAATTTCGGATCGCTTGATTATATTTTTCTGGTTGTTCTAAATTCGGTAAGTGACCTGCTTCGGGGATGGTGATTAACTGAGAACCAGGTATTTGTTGACTCATAGATTCCGCTTCATGGATGGGGATTAATTGGTCGTCTGCACCATGAATAATTAATACTGGGAAATTTATTTGGGGTAATAAGGGGGTTGAATCAGGTCGGTCCCGCATACCCAGCAATGCACCAACAACCCCTTGGACGGATGTCTTCATCATGATGTCACGGATAGAATCTACCAAATCAGGTTTTGATGAAAGGGTCACAGGGGATACCAATTTTGGAAGCATGTTTTCAGCGATGAATCGTATACCATGATCGCGTACATTAATTACAGCTACATCTCTGTTGTGCTTTGCTTCCGATGAATCTGGACCAGATCTGGTGGAAGTCAAAATCATTCCTCGAAATAAATGGGGATATCTGCGGAATAGAGCCATCGTCACATATCCACCCATGGATAAACCACTTACCAGGATGGGTGTTTTAATGTCTAAATCATCAATTAATCTCTTGCAGTCACCTGCAAGTAAATCCATTGAATATGGACCTTCAAACGGGTACGATTCTCCATGTCCACGTAAATCTACCGTTATCATGGATGCAAAATCCGATAATCCATCTAATTGGGGTTTCCAAATTCTGCGTGAAAGGGGGTATCCGTGAATAAACAATAATGGAATTCCCGTTCCATTACGATCGTAAGACAAGAAACCATTTTCCAATTGATACTTCATACATTTCTCCTGTAAAAAATCCCCGTTACAAATTCAGATAGTTATCGTGAAAACGAAACCAACTCCCCGTGTCAATGAGGAGCTGGAGCCTGTAATCATGGTCGGGGCGCCGGGAGTTGAACCCGGGACCTCTTGCACCCCATGCAAGCGCGCTAGCCGGACTGCGCTACGCCCCGATAGTATAAATTGCGGACAGATTATAGCGTATTCAGACAGTTATGGCAACCCCTCTCTAGATTTAAAGTCGTCTTTTTTCGCATAATAAAAGCATACGATACTGAATATCCCAACCAATTTTCATAATAGGTGGAAAATACTTGACATTAAAATGTATCTTTGATATCCTATCCCTACCGAATGTTCGGTAGGGAGGTTTGATTTTGACGAGAGAAGCTATCCTCGAAGCAGCTGCTCGGATATTTAGCGAAAAAGGGTTCCATGCAACATCAATGCAGGATATTGCGGATGCCGTTAATTTACAGAAAGCAAGTATATATTATCACTTCTCAAGTAAACAGGAAATATTAATCGATATATTGGATCATGCTTTAGATCTAATTAACAACAAGCTCGAAGTAGTACTTTCACAAGCTTTATCACCAGATGAAAAACTACGTCAGGCAATGGTTTCTTATTTTCAAACCATTGCAGAAAATCAAAACCTTTCTGTAGTACTTTTATTAGAGCTAAGAGCACTGGATCCTGAATTAAAAACCCGCCAGGCATTTCGCAGGGAGAAATTCGAAAGATTATGGAGGGATTTAATCATCGAGGGAAAGCAACAAGGTGTATTCAATGACGTAGACCCATCCCTAACGGGAAAAGCGATATTGGGTGTGATGAATTGGACCGTTACGTGGTACCGAAGCGAAGGACCGCGTTCAGCAAGAGAAATTGCTGATCTGTTTGCTGACCTATTATTACATGGATTGCTGATCAACTGAATGAATATCTATTCAACAGCAGGTAATGCTACTATTTATCAAATCCCCTTGCATGAATTCCCAGGTTTGGTTGGAAATGTATATCTGGTTATTACTGGTAAGTACTGCGTATTAATCGATACCGGCTCAGGTTTCGGTGAATCGAATCATGAGCTAGAAATGGGGCTGGAAGAGATCAGCAATATAAGAGGAGCAGATTGTTCACTTAAAAATATAAGTCATATTTTCATTACCCATGGGCATATTGACCATTTTGGAGGTTTATCCTATATAAGAGAAAAGACAAATGCACAAATCTGTATTCATGAACTGGATCGCAGGATCGTATCTAATCATCAAGAGCGATTATCCTTGGCAGCCCATCGCCTGGAGGAATTTTTAACCGAAGCCGGCGTTAATCCTGAGCAACGGTCAAAGCAGTTAGAGATGTATAAAATCACCAAAAGTCTGTTCCGTTCTGTCAATGTAGATTTGACTTACGAGGCGATGGGGATGACGATAGGACCGTTCAAATTTTTCCATGTACCAGGGCATTGTGCGGGACATGTAGTGATTCTGCTGCAGGATTGTCTATTCAGTGGGGACCATATTTTGAAAAGAACGAGCCCACATCAAGCACCAGAGCAAATTACCTTATCCACTGGATTGGATACATACCTGAACTCATTAGAAATTGTAAGACGCTTAGCTAAAAAGGTGAAACTCACCCTGGGAGGACACGAAGAGCCAGTCCTGGACCTTGACAAACGGATTGATGAAATCCGTTTGGTGCACCACGAAAGATTACAGAGAGTACTCGATATTTTAGCCACTCCGCATACCATTGTAGATATTTCGAGGTATTTATTTGGAAAAGTTGAGGGATACACAATTTTATTAGCACTCGAAGAAGCAGGTGCTCATGTTGAGTATCTATATCAAAGAGGATTTTTACAGATCGCGAATTTAAAAGAATTAGAAGAGAATTCAAACTTGGTTCCAATTCTTTACCAATGCATCGAATGCAAGATCAATGATATCTAGCTACTTTCAACAATATATTTTGTTAATGGAGGATTTCCATGTATTCATTTGAACCGACCGAAGAACAAAAAATGCTGATTGATACTACAGCGCGTTATGCGCATAGCAATTTACGGCCTGCCTCACATGATGCAGATGAAGAGAAACAGCTTCCAATCAACCTGATCAAGAAAGGTTGGGAGCTGGGTGTCCTTCAAGCCTCTACCCCCGAAGCCTATGGCGGGTTCGGTGAGCATTCCTCAGTGACTGGTGTTTTGGCTACAGAGGAAATGGCTTGGGGTGACCTGGCAGCTACAATTTCCGTGATGGCACCCGGATTATTTGCTGTACCAATCCTGTTGGCAGGTAGTGAAGAACAGAAAAAGGAATATCTACCCGCCATTGTAGAAGGGGATTGGGCTCCCTACTCGGCAGCGCTGATCGAACAATATTTTGATTATGATCCAAATGAGCTAAAAACTACTGCCACACGTAATGGAGATTACTTTGAAATCTCAGGCGAAAAGTATTACGTGCCGTATGCCAAAGAAGCGAAAACCATGCTCGTATTTGCCTCCTTGAACGGAAAGACGCAAGGATTTATTACTCCAAGTGACCTTAGTGGGATAACAATTGGAGACCGCCAAAAAATGCTGGGTATACACGCATTACCTGTATATCCAATTAAGTTCGATAATTTACGTATACCGAGTGTTAATCGTCTGGGCGGTGAAAATGGGCATGATTTCTCACCCATCCTTGCATCCTACTGGCTTACCACAGCTGCGATGGCGTTGGGTGTATCCAAAGGGGCATTGGAATATGCCATAGATTATGCTAAAGAAAGAGAAGTATTTGGCATGAAAGTAGCGCAAAAGCAGGCTATTGCATTTATGCTGGCAGAAATGGCCACTGAAATTGAGGCCATTCGTGTACTTACCTGGGAAGCTGCATGGATGTTGGATACGGGTAAAGAAGATGCTTATAAGGAAGCTTACCTTGCCGTTACCGGAGCAGCAGATATGGCAATGATGGTCACCGATCGCGCAGTCCAAATATTAGGCGGTCATGGATATATCCGGGAGCATCCGGTAGAAAAATGGATGCGTGAAGGTCGGGGTTTCTCTATGCTGTCTGGAATGGCTATTATATAAACCGTCATCAACTCGACATGTTATTACATAAGGAGATGAAAAAATGATTGAGTTTGAAGAACCCAAACCCATAACGAAGCAAAACTATATGTTAAAGACCGTTGCTGATAACATGATGCGACCCGTATCACGTTATTTCGATGAAAATGAACATCAGATTCCCTGGGATTATATTAACTTCATGCATACGGCACAGAAAGCCATGGGGATGGGAGGAGGACTTGCGCCGGGCGAACCCAAAAAAGATGCTGATGGGAAGGAACGCCCACGAATTGGTTGGCAGATGCTCGCTTTTCAAATGGAGATGTTATCTTGGGGAGATGTTGGGATATTTCTATGTACACCAGGGGGCGGGCTTGGTTCAGCAGCCGTTGATGCTGCGGGTACACCAGAACAAAAGCAAAAATTCCTGGCACGATTTAGAGAAGAAAAACCCGCTTTTGGAGCAATGGCTATTACTGAGTCGGGGGCAGGGTCGGATAACTCTGCTATTCGGACAACAGCAGTATTAGATAAAGAAAAGAACGAGTGGGTCTTGAATGGCGAAAAGATTTTTGTCACCGGCGGACAAAAATCTCTTGAAGAAGGCAATGGCTTAGTGATCATTTGGGCCACAATTGATCCATCTGCAGGTAGAGCTGGAATACGATCATTCGTTGTTGAAGCTAATATGCCTGGAATAAAGGTGACTAAGTTGGAACACAAGATGGGTATCCGAGCCAGTGATACAGCATCTCTAGTCCTTCAAGACTGCCGAGTGCCTTTCGATAATATATTGGGCAGCCCGGAAGTTCAAGTAAAAACTACTACAGGATTTAAAGGCGCGATGGCAACCTTTGACAATACCAGGCCATTGATTGCTGCCACTGCAGTCGGTGTAGCTCGGGCAACCCTAGAGTTGCTCAAAGAAATGCTGGCACAACAAGGGATCGCAATTCGATATGGGCTCCCGCGTCAGAAACTATCTAGCATTGAACGTGATGTTATCGATATGGAAATGATGCTGCGCTCTGCTTGGTTATTGACGATCAAAGCCGTTTGGATGGCAGATAATCGTATATCGAATCCCAAGGAAGCCTCTATGTCAAAGGTTCGCGGTGGAGATGTCGTCACCAAAATCACCCAAAAGGCGGTTGAGCTCATGGGACCGATGGGTTATAGCCGGGAACTGTTGCTGGAAAAATGGTTCCGGGATGCCAAGATCAGCGATATTTATGAAGGAACTGGGCAAATCAATCGCCTCATTGTCGCCAGAAATATACTTGGATACCGTGGAGCTGATTTGAGATAGGGTCCATTCTGCGCTCTGGAGTTGATGATCACAAGATCGTAAGCAAATATGAAAGCCTAAATACAACAAGATTCAAACCTAACCGAGGAGGAACAATGAAGTACAAATTTCACAAAGCTGTGGTTATCGGTTCAGGAACAATGGGGGCAGCGATTGCTGCCCATCTTGCCAACGCTGGTGTACCGGTAATCTTGCTAGATATCATCCCAAACAAGGTTCTGCCGGAAGAAGAGAAAAAAGGATTAACCCTGCACGACAAGGTTGTACGCAATCGAATCGTCCAACAAGGATTGGATCGGGCAATAAAATCACGACCAGCGTCATTTTTCACAACAGATACTGCTGCATTAGTCTCCATCGGTAACCTGGAGGATGACCTGGAGGTCATAAAATCAGCAGATTGGGTCATCGAAGTGATCATTGAAAATTTGAAGATTAAGCGGGGCTTGATGGCGCGGATTGATGCAATTCGTCAGACCAACACCATTGTCAGTACCAACACCTCCGGTATCCCTGTGACCGAAATCGCAGAAAGTTTATCGGAGGGATTTCGCCAACATTTTTTGGGGACACATTTCTTTAACCCACCTCGCTACTTAAAGCTGCTTGAAGTGATACCCACCAAGGACACATTGCCCGAGGTGATTGACGCCATCAGCGAGTTTGGAGAGTTCCGTTTGGGGAAAGGAATCGTTCTATGTAAAGATACCCCGAACTTCATTGCCAACCGGTTGGGCTTCGGAGGGGGAGCTTATGCCCTCGATTACATCCTTGAGAATGACTTTACAGTTGATGAAGTGGATGCGATTACCGGGCCTGCCATTGGGAGACCCAAAACTGCCACCTTCCGGCTAATTGATCTGGTTGGGATTGACGTGTGGGAAGATGTCAGCGCCAACCTGGCACCCGCCATCCTTAATGATAAACAGGCTCAGCAATACCTGAATTCCGAGAAGGTCAACCAAATGATCCATTCCATGGTGGAAAAGGGTTGGCTAGGGACGAAAGTCAAACAGGGATTTTATAAAGAGGTTCGCACACCCGAAGGAAACCGTGAGTTCTGGTCACTAAATTTGAAAACGATGGAATATGAAACACCGGTCAAAGTGCGCTTTGAGTCGATCGGCAAGGTAAAAGATATGGAGGATTTGGGGGAGAAACTAAAGACGATCATTGCATCTGAAGACCGGGCTGGGCAGCTGGTGCGTGCGCTCACCTATCAGGGGCTTTACTATGCATCCTTACGCATCCCAGAGATCGCTGATACTCCAAAACCTTTGGATGATGCCATGCGTTGGGGGTTCGGTCATGAAGCTGGTCCTTTCGAGACCTGGGATATGCTGGGTGTCAAAGAAACCTTGCCTGCAATGGCTGCAGCTGGTTTCACGGCAGCCGATTGGGTTGAAAATATGGTTTCTTCAGGTCATCCCACATTTTATCAATATGAGGTAGGGACAAAAGTTGGGGTGTATAACCCTGGATTAGGAAAGTATGTGCCAATTAAGCGACCAGCGTCACTAGTTCTCTTACGAGAGCAGAAAGTAATCAGCACAAATCCTGGAGCAACCTTATATGATCTTGGAGATGGCGTCGCTTGTGTAGAATTCCACACTAAAATGAATTCATTAGATGAAGACATCGCTAATATGATCATTGAAAGTCAAGATCGGGTAGAAAATGAGTTCGAAGGGTTAGTGATTGGTAACGAAGCGGATAATTTTAGTGCGGGCGCTAATATCATGCTTGTAGTTATGGCTGCTCAAATGGGCGAGTGGGAAAAACTTGAAGACATTGTTAAACGTCTCCAAGATTTGAACATGCACGCCCGATATTCACCTAAACCAATTGTGGTTGCACCTGCGGGTTTGTCATTGGGTGGCGGTGCTGAGGTAACCACGCATGCCAGTCGTGTGGTGGCTGCAGCAGAGTTATACACAGGATTTGTCGAATTCGGAGTGGGTGTCATACCTGCAGGTGGGGGTACCAAAGAAATGCTGCGCCGAATAGTCAACCCTGCCATGAAAACTGAAGGAGCCGAAGCTTTGCCCTTCTTGCAGCGTGTATTCATGCAGATTGGACTGGCAAAGGTGGCGACAAGCGCGGAAGAAGCACGTCAAATGGGGATCCTTGGACCCAACGATCGTGTGGTACTCAATAAAGAACTATTACTTTCCGAAGCAAAGAAAGAAGTTCTGCATATGGTAGCGACAGGATATCATCCCCCCATACCAGAAAAGATTTACGCGGCCGGACGTGATGCATTAGGAGCTTTGCGTGTAGCCATCCATATGATGAAAGAGGGCAAATACATCACCGAATATGAGTCTCACATGGCTGGCAAACTGGCTATTGTGATGACCGGTGGAGAGTTAAGTCGGCCCACCTGGGTGGATGAGCAGTATATCCTGGATTTGGAGCGTGAAGCTTTCATGTCGTTGTGCGGTGAAGAGAAAACCCGGCAGCGGATGGTCAATATGCTTCAGACAGGCAAGCCATTGCGGAATTAAGAATGGAGATGGAACATGAAAACAAATGATGCTTCTCGAGATCCGGTAATCGTTGCAGCCGCGCGAACAGCAGTCGGAAAAGCTAAGCGCGGCAGTCTGGCAACCGTCAGGCCTGATGATATGGCTGTGGTAGTGATTAAGGATTTGCTCAAACGAGTCGAGGTAGTAAAACCAGAAGAGATAAATGACGTCATCCTAGGTTGTGCCTTTCCTGAAGGTGAGCAGGGATTGAATATGTCACGCCTGGTTACCTTACGAGCAGGTTTGCCAGTATCTGTACCCGCCGAGACTATCAACCGATTCTGCTCCTCAGGTATGCAAAGTATCGCCCACGCGGCTTTTGGCATAATGGCTGGGCAGATGGATTGTGCCATTGCCGGTGGTACTGAATCGATGACGATGGTACCCATGACGGGATTAAAATTTTCGCCTAATCCGTATCTGGCAGCGAAATGGCCAGGTGCCTACCTGGGGATGGGCTTGACGGCTGAAAATGTGGCGGAAAAATATGGAGTCAGCCGTGCTGACCAGGATACGTTTTCTTATAATAGCCATATGAAAGCTAACCGAGCAGTCGAATCAGGTTTGTTCGATCCCGAAATCGTTCCCATCCAGGTGGATTTGGTAGAGTACGACAAATTAGGAGAGATACGCAAGAATTCCTTTTCATTCAAACGTGATGAGGGGCCCAGGGCAGATACTACTCTTGAAGCGCTGGCTAAGTTAAAGCCTGCTTTCAAGGAAGGGGGGACTGTTACAGCAGGGAACTCCTCTCAAGTGTCGGATGGAGCTGCAGCCGTCATGATTATGTCGCGAGCCAAAGCTGATAGTCTTGGCGTGAAACCATTGGTTCGTTTTATTGCGTTTGCAGTTGGTGGAGTCGATCCGGAATATATGGGAATTGGACCAATTGTCGCTATACCCAAGGCACTTAAATTGGCAGGATTAGGATTAGCTGATATCGGCTTGATTGAGCTCAATGAAGCATTTGCAGCTCAATCTCTTGCTGTTATACATGAATTAGGAATCAATCCGGAGCTCACCAATGTAAACGGTGGTGCTATTGCTTTAGGCCATCCGCTGGGTTGTACGGGTGCAAAACTAACCACACAATTGATAAATGAGATGAAGCGGCGTAATGTTCAATATGGCATGGTGTCTATGTGCATCGGGGGAGGCATGGGTGCAGCTGGAATATTTGAGAATATAAACTAGTCAAGATTCATAGTAAAACGAGATCACAGTTGAAGGAGAGTAAATATGACAGAGTACACCGTTCGACAATTAATCCTGAATCACGAGAAAGCCTTTATGCCCGAGAAAGCTGCTGGTGTGGATGCAGTAGTCCAATACCATTTAACTGGTGATGAAGCTGGCGATTGGATTATCACCATCAAGGATGGGGTCTGCAAGGTATCTGAGGGGATTGCTGAAAACCCTAAAATGACGATGACGGCTGATGGAAGGGAATTTGGAGATATCCTACTGGGAAAAATGGATGGGATGGCTGCATTCATGCAAGGTAAGCTGCAATTAAAGGGCGATCTAAACCTCGCCATGAAGCTAACCTCATTCTTCAAAATGAAATAACATTAGACAAAAGCCGAGTGCCTGTACAGTATAAAACCCCAGGTACTCGGCATTTAATTGATAAATATAGGGGGATTCTTTGTTATGAAAGCCTTGGTTACTCAATTACATAATAGATAAAAAAAACCGCTGAGATTTGTCAGCGGTTAGGTCCACATATTTATAAAGTGATTTTAATTACGATCTCGTAAACTCAGGTTTGTATAATTATTTTTACTTTTAGATCAGATATTACTATTTGTTGTGGTTAAGTGGCTCTATACATAATAGAATTTGGTTGAATAGGAGATCAACGAATCGTAATCAAGGAGAATATGAGTTTAATCCTTTTTTTCTTCTTCTGGTTTTTTCTCCTCATTACCTTTTAAACCTTTTCGGAATTCGTTAATTCCTTTGCCTAGTTCACCACCAATGTTTGCTATACGTCCGACTCCGAAAACGAGAATCACAATAATTAGGACAATTAATAACTCCGGTGCACCCAGCCAGCTTGGCATTCTGATTTCTCCTAAAATGCAAATCTTACTTATTGAGTTAATTATACATCTTAAGTCCAGATTGCTTGGTCGGTTACAGATTATAAATCATTAACCTTTAAAATCGGAATGAACCCCAATCTGTTCCTGTAAGGATGGAACAGGCAAAGATTACAAATAACACGAATAAGATAATCCCACAACCAACACCAGTACAGGAGCAACCACGACCGAAGCCGAATCTTTTTTGTAACCAATCGAAAAGCCAATCCAGCAATACAAATTTTAATAGTCCTGAAAAGCAGCCTGGTCTTGAATTCATTGCATTCTCCTTTTATAAACCAGCCAAAATAATATTGCTTGTCTAGTAAACATATACGCTAGATATGACCGTAAGTTTCAATCGTCGAATCGAATTGTGATTATCATGTGCCCATCGACATGAAGATTTAGGATACTTTGCTGAGACATCGATAATGTTTCAATTATCTTTTCGTCTAATCCAACAAGCTGTACATGATTGAATGGTTTCCAAGGCTTAAGGGATAACTCTATCGGTGAGGCTGAGATATTAAACCCACGCACGATCAGGCAGGAGTTATCCTCA
This sequence comes from uncultured Anaerolineaceae bacterium, assembly GCA_964642565.1. Lineage (GTDB taxonomy): Bacteria > Chloroflexota > Anaerolineae > Anaerolineales > UBA4823 > FEB-25. The sequence goes on along the minus strand of CAZXPK010000009.1, from coordinate 29,866 downwards.
CCTGATTTTATTGCAGTGATTATAAATTCCTGATTATTATTCTCGATAATAGAGAATTTGGGAGGTAGGGTTCCAGGATGGATTGGAGTGGTAATCGCTATCAACGGGGCATTAAAGGAATACGCCTGATGAATGGATGAATGCCAATTTTTATCACCAGGGATGATTGAATAATCAAAGGCATAATTACCTATCATTTGGGCTCCTGGTGTCGCAATCCCCATTAGTCCAGCATGTCCTTTGCGGGTTGTAATATCGTCGCGTGAAAGCCAGCCGACACATCTCAGGAGTGTGATTGCGATTTCGGCATTACCATTTTCAGTTTTATGCACCTCCACCTCTGGCAAACCACGATTCGCTATAGTCAGGCTTGTTTGTTCGTCTGTGACAATGGTAAATTGACGTTGAGGTACCTCTGGTCGAGGAGGTTCTTCCCAGGTTTCATCATAATTGGGAATCCCAATAGGCCGCTGCATGATTTCAAAATGCCCATCATGGATCGAATTTTCACAAATCAATGACGCAGGAAAATGTACTCTTATCCGATGATCACCTGCCAGGTTGTCTATCTCTGTATGGATATCGATTCTTGGTACGCCAGGCACAAGAATGATAGTGCTGATTATTTTCTCATTTACTTTCTCTCGGCTTCGTGATTTGCGGTCGTCCAAAATCCTGGCGGGAATTTTTTGTTTAGAGTGTATGATAAGTTTTTGGCAGGTCACATTTTCATCATGCTCGATCTTTATGCTCTGAGCAGATGAATTTATGTCATTTTCTAGTGGACAATAATTATATAAATCACCGCAATCAGCGCTATCGACAAATCGATTAAGTCCTGTATAAACCTGGTGAGTCCGTTTATCAGTGATTGAAATCGTGCCATCGTTGGGTTGGGCCTCAACAATAAAATATTCGTTTTCAATCTTCCTTTTTTGGGGGGCTGATTTTGGCTTTTCCCTCAGCAATCGCTTGGAAAATAATGGAATTCGCGTAATCAGGTTAATTACCGGCAACACGCTTCGCGCCAATGGATTAAGCCTTATTGGTTCTGATACTTTGGGAATCTGTTCATTATGTCCTCGGAGCCAATAGCTACGATATCCATGTCCGGGAATATCATGTGCAACCAAAGACAAATCAATCTCGGGATCGGAGTAGGCATGAATGATAAATTCATTCAAACTCGGATCGGCAAACATCACCTCCAATTGAGATATGGATTGTCGCCACTTGTTTATATCAATTGGACCATGGACGGATAATGTAGCTCTTATTATGGCTTGATTTTCCACTGGCTCAATTTCTAAATTTCGGATGACCATTCCAGCAACATTACCTTCATGGATCATTCCCAAGGCTTGTTTTAATCCTTTTTTATCAAGTTTCATGGAAATTAATTCACTGGGTCCACTTCCTTTTTGATAGTATGGATTCGTATTTCCTAATTCATCAATAATTTCGAAGGAGGAATATTGATTGTCAAGCATAATGCTGAGATTAATCAATCCAGTTTGTGCTGTATCGTTTGGGTTAAAAACTATTATCGATGAAAGAGTATGAAGTTTGTCATCTGATATGTTTGGACCTTTGGAATACCTGGTATCTATTTGATCGCTTAACCTCTGTAAGCTTTGATTAATGAGCTCATGACTGATTTGATCGACTTGGTCAAACCTAACTAGCATTTCCTTGGCCACTTGATCGATCGATGTTCCACAGATCGAATCATGCGGATGGCATTGCATCAAGAGCTTCCAGGCATAATGTATGATGGATTTTTGATTTGACAGATAGTTGCGTTGTATATTATTTTGATTATTTGTTCTTGGAGCTGATTGCGAATTATTAAGTAGGCTTACCCATGCATTTAATGGTTCTACCCACTTTATCAAATCGTTTTCACAAACATGATTGCGTTGTTTAAGCGATATGCGTGTAGACAATACTCCTTGAAGCAACGCAGTATGTTTTGATGATCTCAGCTCGCCTGATATTACTGGTAACTGCTCTCTGTTCGAAGCTAAATAGGAACGGATTGAATCAAAATACAACGGTAAATTTGAGTGTATCAGGTTACTCTGCGATGACTTTGTTTGATATATACGTAATGTGCTGGTAAGGTCCATAGTCGGTTCCATATGATCCGTACCTTGCATCAAGAGTAATTGCCCTGTCACAGAATATTGTGATAATGAAAGACTATGTTCCTGAATCTCATTGATGAATTTATCAGGATTTGATGTCGTCAAATTCGCAGCATTGCTATAACTATCACGTAAATAGGACAGTAATATACTGGAACCATCCGGTGCTTTCCAGATGAGCTCACAGGGCTGGTCATCCAAACCTCTCCAAATACAGGCAGCGTCAATCCCAAAGCCCATTAGTATCTGAGGCATTTGACCGATGTGTCCAAAAGTATCTGGGAGGTATCCGACTGACATTTTCCCCCCGAATTTTTGGCAAAGCCGATTTCCTTCAATAAGGTTTCGAATGTGAGACTCTGGTGCGAGTAAAAATTCATCCGGGCTGACGTACCATGGACCGATGAATAGTCGACCGTTATTAATAAAGCGAATTAAATCCGATTCACGTTCTGGACGAACCTGGAGGTAGTCTTCAAGGATGATAGTTTGACCATCCAATAAAAAGTATTTATAATCCGGGTCATTTTTCAGGATATCCAGTAATTGATCTATTAAATGCACGAGCTTAAAACGAAATTGCTGGAATGTTAGATACCATTCCCTATCCCAATGGGTGTGGCTGACGAGATGGATTGTACTCATAATGTTATCGGAGTGACCTGTTCGTGGTTTTTAGTTTTGTATGAAGTTATATATATGACTTCCCTGCAAAAATGAGTGGACAGAACTTATCCAAATTATACCCTGCGCAGATGGCGAAAAAATTTATATAATAAAGCCATCCTAAGCACAAGGCCAACATCATGTTCAAGAAAAATCAGCGCCACTTCCAACTACCCCTCACCAGCAATGTAGACGAACTTCCGAAGAAGTTACGCAAACGTTTGGATACTTCCTGGTCAGGGGTATTCTACCGGGAAGTATTTAGCAGACTCAACGAAGCCCCTTTTGCAGTATTGTATGCGGATTGTCCCTCGCGTCCCAATGTGCCCATCAATGTGCTGGTAGGGTTGGAGTGTTTGAAAGCTGGGAATGGCTGGACCGATGAGGAGATGCTGGATGAATTTGAATATGATGTGCAGGTCAGGTATGCTTTGGGATATCGGCAATTGGGAGAAGGGGACTTTGACGAGAGGACGCTGTACTACTTTCGTGAACGGTTGAGCCGCTATATGCAAAAGACCGGCATCAACTTGATAGAGAAAGCTTTCGAGCAAGTGACCGATAAACAGATTGCCTCCTACCGACTCAAAACCGGTAAACAGCGTATGGACAACACACAGATTGCCAGTAACATTCGCGAAGTTGGTCGTTTGCAGTTATTAGTGGAAGTGCTGCAGCGCGTCTATCGCATGCTGACCGCAGCAGACCAGGATCATTGTGCCGAAGCGTTTGCGCCCTATATTCAAGGGCACGCTGGGCAGTACGTATACCATCTCAAGGGACAGGATACGCATGAGCATTTGCAAAAGATTGGTGAATTGATGCAGCAATTGTTGGTTGAACTTCAGCCAAATTATGCCCAAGAACCGGTCTATCAGATGTTTGAGCTCGTATTTGGCGAACATTTCCGAGTAGAAGAACAGGTGGTGAAGACCAGGATAGATAAGGAGTTGAGTGCCAGCAGTATGCAATCACCGGATGATCTGGAAGCCACATACTGGAAGAAAAACAACAAGGCATACAAAGGGTATGTCGCCAATTTGACCGAAACCTGTGATCCTGAAAATGATCTGCAACTCATCACCAAAGTCCAGGTGGCTTCCAACCACACGGAGGATGCCGAACTACTGGTAGAAGCCCTGCCCAGTTTGAAAGAGCGCACTGATTTAGATACCCTCTACACGGATGGCGGCTATGGCAGTCCCAATGCGGACCAGATCATGCAGGATAACCAGGTCGAGCAAATCCAGACTGCCATTCGCGGGCGCAAACCCAACAGCAAGAAATTCAACCTGGCCGATTTTGAGATCAAACAGGCAGAGAGCGGGAAGCCAACCCAGATCACCTGCCCCGGGCAACAAAGCGTGGCGGTTCAGCAGAGCAACCAGAAAAAAGGGTTTGTGGCTCATTTTGAGGCAGAGGTCTGCCAGGCATGTCCTTTCTTACAGAAATGTCCGGCCCAAAGCGGGAAACGGGATGTGCGCTGGCATTTACGCTTTAATCAGCAACAGGTCAATCTGTCCCAGCGGCAGCGGCGCAGCCTGATCCATCAGGAAGAAGGACGCAACTTACGAGCCGCTGTGGAAGCCACCGTCCGCCAGGTAAAACACCCCTTCCTGGCCAGCAAGCTGCCAGTGCGTGGTCGCTTCAGGATTACTTGCATGGTGATTGGCTCTGCGCTGGTAAGAAATGTTCGCCGTATCCAATGCTACCTGGAAGCCAAAATAAAGCGAGAAAACGAGCAAATGAGAGCCCAAAAAGCACCGGAATGCTCCCAGGACCAGCCATCGGTTTCTTTTTTTGCTTTACTAAACGATGTTTTTCGCGGTTGGGTAGCCATTGTAACGCTTCGTAAATTGAATTTCGGTTGTTAAAGTTCGAGTTCTTGCAGGTGAGTCATATATTCAATCATCGGAATTTAAGTTCTTGATTTCCTCGTACAAGGCTGGGATGATATTCTCATATGGAATGATCGTTTTTTCCTGCATGTCTCGCTGTTTATATTCTACACCGCCATTTTTAAGGGATCGCTCGCTGATCGTTAACCTGATTGGGTTGCCAATCAGGTCGGCATCATTGAATTTAACCCCAGGGCTTTCTTCACGATCATCGAATAAGCATTCCAGATGCTCTTCATTGATTTTTTGATATAGCATTTCAGCTTTATTTTGACCTTCGTCACCATTATTATTTGATTTCCACGGTAAAACGATCAGGTGAATTTGGTAAGGGGAGACGGATATTGGCCAGATTATTCCACGTTCATCATGATGTTCTTCGACGATACAAGCCAACAATCGACCGGTACCAATGCCATAGGAACCCATATATATCGGATTGGATTTTCCTTCACGATCTAAATAGGTACATCCCATCGATACGCTGTACCTCGTGCCAAGCTTGAAGATATTCCCGACTTCTGCACCGCGCACTGAGTGAAGGGAATGGCTACAAACGATGCATTCATCTCCATCCTTTGCCAAGGTTATGTCTGCTACGATTTCAGCTTGATAATCCCTACCAAAGTTCACATTTCTTAAGTGATAACCTTCTATATTCGCGCCTGAGACAAGATTCGTAGAGTGAGGGATGATATCATCCACAATGACCATCACATTTTTCAAGCCAACTGGAGAAGCATAACCTGGAACCGCACCAACCGCACGAATTTCTATGTCTACTGACGGGCGAAGTGCTGTCGCATGCAAGATATTTGCTAGCTTAGTTTCATTAACCTCCATGTCTCCACGGACGATCACAAAAACGAAACGTTCCACCGTTTCCCTACCTTGAGGTATTGTCGCCATGATAAATACAGCTTTGGCTGTTTTATAGGTCAGTACGGACAAAAATTTAGCTAATGCCTCGATGGTTTTACAGTCAGGTGTGGCAACTTTCTCCAAAGGGAGCTCACGTTCATCCATTATGGGGTGCTTTTTATAAATCGCAATCTGCCGGTTAGCTGAATAACCACAATTATCGCAAATCATTAACGTATCCTCACCGATAGGGGTGAGATACATAAACTCATGGGCAATATTGCCCCCCATCATTCCGGTATCCGATTTAACCGTAATCACGGGCAACTGACATCGTTGGAATATTTTTTGGTATGCGTGAAAGTGGGCTTCGTACTGAATATCCAATCCACTTTGATCTGCATCCAAGCTATAACTATCTTTCATTGTGAATTCTCTTGCCCTGATTAAGCCGGCGCGTGGGCGAGGATCATCACGCCATTTCGTCTGAATATGATAGAGCAATTGGGGCAGTTGTCGATAGGACCGGATCTCATCGCGAACTAAACTCGCGATTACCTCTTCATGCGTCATTGAAAGGACCATCTCATGATTATTTTTATCCTTGAAACGACCCATTTCACTACCAATTTGATACCAACGACCTGATTCTTGCCAAATTTCGGCTGGATGAACAACGGGCATTGTGATTTCCTGCCCTCCTATGGCATTAATTTCATCGCGCATGATATTTTCGATTTTCGACAGGGATCGTCTTGCTAAAGGTAGATAAGAAAAAATGCCCGTACCCAGCTGGCGGATAAATCCTGCCCGTAGCAACAACTGGTGACTGGTTGTTTCTACATCAGCAGGGGTTTCCCGTTTAGTTTGACTAAATAGTTGTGACATTCTCATTGAATGCCTCCTTATTTAAAAACGCCCTCTGGCATTCAATCCAGAGGGCGTTTTATGGTTAGAAAAGTTCTTCACCTGATAAGCACCAATAGATCGACAGCCATTATTGGATTTCGATTGGTAAAAGTGCGGGGATGGCAAAATATCGGTTCGTCATATAGATAAGTGTACCATGGTACTAATAAGTGAGAATACCCTATTACGAAAGATATGATAATCCGATATATAAATTGCAAGCCTTGCGTATAGACATTAAGTACCAGGAACACCGTACATCTGATCAGGTGTCAGGATATCTGGATACGCGGTTCGTATCAATTTACGGGATTCATAGCATAAATGGCATGCATCAGCATACCTATCTGCATAGGGGAAATTGTACTTTTCTGCTAATTTAACCGGTCCTCCATCAAGTAACGGACCAATAATTGGGTGGGTATGAGGATTAAATGTAGCGCATATCTCCTTTAGCGAGGAGGTGAATATATTTCCGATAGAAATACCTTGGCAAATGTGGAGATTCCCAAAGGGATCTACGTGAACCCGTCCAGGATCTTCCAGGTTTTCATGGGGACAATTCGTAAAAAGAGAAGATGGATACAAGGTTGCTTTCGGAGCTAATTTTTCTGTTGCTCGACCGCGATACATGATGGAGGCTGATTCTGGGGGAATTTGACCAATGGTTGAAACTCCTTGATTCTCGGGTTGTTCAATGCAAATGATACCGAGAGGAATATTTATTTTCTCGGCAATATTGGATACATATTTGGATTGCTGGCTTACTTTTTCACTAAAGTGGAAAAGATCACTGCTTATTGTCAGATCCTGGATTTTACCAACCAACGGTGATAACCACAGGAAGGCATCTTCTTCAGAAGTTGCCCAATAACTATTGGTAACAATCCCAACTTTAAATCCAAGGTTGTGTGCTTCATTAATTCCAGTTAGCATTGTTTGGTAATACAAAAAAGGCTCACCACCTTCAAAATAAATCCATCTTACTGAACCAGCTTCCATTGCCTGATTTAAGATAAGTCGGATTGTCTCGATCGTCATTGTGCCACTTTGCCACGGGCTACCCCAGGCGAAGCAATGATCACATTCAAAAGTACATTGGTATGTCAGCAATAAATGCAATCCATTTAATTCCATAGGTATACTTTATTTTATACTGCTGCGTATACTTCGGGATTAACACAATATGGTAGAGGCGTGCCATCCAAACCTGCCAGCAGGTTTTTACATGCTAGCTCTGCCATTCTACGGCGTGTTAGCTGGGTAGCTGAACCAATATGAGGGATGATCAGGCAATTCGGTAAACCATACAGAGGATGAGTCGGAGGTAAGGGTTCAGGATCAGTCACATCAAGGGCTGCAGCAGCTATTTTATGGTTCACCAAGGCATCTACGATTGAAGGCGTATCGACAAGCGGACCGCGTGCGGCATTAATTAATATCGCTGATGGTTTCATCATCGATAGCGTGGATTGATTTATCATCCCACGCGTATTTTGAGTGAGTGGTGCGTGCAGGGATATGATATCGCTTCGTTTAAGTAACTCATCCAATGGCACTTGAGTAGCATTTATTTCATTTCTGGTTTCAGTATCTGAAAACAGGATATTCATCCCAAATCACATCGCTCTCCTGGCTACAGCTTTACCGATTTTTCCCATGCCAATAATACCCAGAGTTGATCCATTCAGCTCCATACCTAACCATCCAAAAGGTGACCAGGTCTTCCAACGTCCTTCACGAGCATCCAAACTCGCCTGGGGGATATTCCTGGCGATAGATAATAATAAAGCCATGGTTAGGTCAGCCGTGCTCTCGGTAAGCACTCCTGGCGTGTTCCCAACCGGAATTTTACGAAGTGTACAAGCTTTAATATCGATATTATCGACACCAACAGCCATATTACTTACGACGCGTAGATTTGATGATTTTCTTAAAACTATCTCAGTCACGGGAATTGTCAGTAAAGTGAAGATACCTTCTGCTTGGGGAAGCAATTCAATCAAGGCTGGAGCCCATTCGGTGGCATCGATTGGGCCGATAAATAGCTTGCATCGACCTTCCAATGATGAGATCCATTCTCGTGGAAGTGTGTGTGTGATGAGGACAATCGGCAATTTTTTTGCAGTCATATTTCTCAAGATTGGAAATAAGAGCTGATGACAATTTTATGATAACGATAGGATTAATAAGATTATACTCTAGGCTATTGGGGTAAATATCTGAGTTCTATGGATAAACTAATTAAACCTTAATCATGCCTCGAATGTTATCTATTGACCCTGTTTTCCTTTCGGGTTATGCTTAACAACATCATGAGTCACGATGGTTTATCGCGGAGAGATTTTATAAAATTATTTGGGGTTGGTCTAGCTAGTATGGGAGTCTACCCCAAATTGCATTTTAACACCGGAGCTGATTTCCCAGACTACGAGAGGCTTGGACGGGTATGCATTATTGGCAAGGTTGAAATAAAATCTGCACCTTATGAAGGCAGCCAAACAGTTGGGGTGCTCTATGAAGATGCAGTTATCCAATGGTTACGGGATGTTGTAGCAAAGGAACCCAATTTCAATTATTTCAACCAGCGATGGTTAGAGACACTTGATGGATATATTTATGCTGCTAATATTCAGCCAGTTAAGAACCTTCCAAACAAACCCATTGATGGATTACTTCCAACAAGCATGGGTGAAGGAATGTGGGCTGAGGTTACCGTTCCATATGCAGATGTCACTTTAGTCAATGGACCGTCATCGAATTCGTGGGTTCGTGCACGCATCGACCAAGGTTTACCCTTGCGCGTATATTTCGGTCAAGTGTATTACATCGACCAGATAAAAACAGGCGATGATGGGAATATATACTATCGTGTGAATCCGAATTATTATGGTGGTGTGGACATGTTTTGGGTGCCGGCAAAAGCAATGCATCCAATTCCGCCTGCAGAAATAGCCCCGATCAATCCTGAGGTTGAAAATAAAAAAATAGTCGTTGACGTAAGCAGGCAGACATTGTCTTGTTTTGAAGGAGATACAGAAGTATATTATTGCCGCGTCTCCACGGGCGCTAAATATGATATGTATGGGAATCCTGTAGAAAAATGGTCAACACCCTTGGGTTCATTTTTAATTTCACGAAAATTCATCTCCCTTCAAATGAGTGGCGGAACGACAGGGGCTCCATATGACCTGCCCGGAATTGGTTGGGTATCTGTGATTGCCACCGGAGGGGTTGCTATTCATGCAACGGTATGGCACAATGATTTTGGGACTCCCAAATCACACGGTTGTATAAATACACTTCCGGATGATGCAAAGTGGATTTTTCAGTGGGGTCTTCCACAAATTCCTTATGATCCCGGAATGATAGATATATCTATTTCCGGAGAACCCAGCACAACCGTACAGGTCATAGAGTCATAACAATTTTTTGTTTAAATACAAATTCGCGAAGATCAATCTTATTGACATGGAGTTTTTTTGTGGAACCGAATAATAATATGGTGGCAGATCTTGGGAGGATAAGAAGTCGTGGATATTTATTTTTACACGCGTTAGCTTTTGTCTTTGGCTTCTCGATGATATTTGTGATTGGATGGGCCGGCGCAACGACCCTCTTGGGTCAATTATTCGTCACATATAAACTGTGGATCGCACGCGTGGGAGGACTAATTTTGATCGTTTTCGGCCTGGCAACTATGGGTATTATTCACATCCCATGGTTTTATATGGATACACGCCAACAATTCAAAGGTAAGACCGGTACATTATGGAGCTCCCTGGCAATGGGAATTTTCTTTGCAGCTGGTTGGAGTCCATGTATAGGTGCAACATTGGGTGCTATCCTGACACTGGGTTTTAGCTCTGATACAGTTGGTCAGGCAATGTTTTTATCATGGGGGTATTCACTCGGTCTTGGGATTCCATTTTTGCTTTTAGCCCTCGCTGTAGATCGAGTACTACCTCTTGTTCAACGGTTGCGGAGGTATATGCGGACATTTCAAATTGTATCTGGCGTGTTGATTATTGCCATTGGTTTGCTGATGATTACTGCGCAGATGACGGTTATCGCACGTTGGGCACTTCAATCGGGTTTATACCTCGATTTCCCATCCAGCGCTCAGATTCCAAGTTTAATCACTGCGGTAGCTGCGGGAGCATTATCATTTTTGTCTCCTTGCGTTTTCCCATTGGTCCCAGCGTACTTGGGATATTTAAGTGGACATGCGATCGTAGCCTCCCAACAAGAAGTGATAGAAATAGTTAAAGCATAAGATGTCATACATATGATACCCTTTGATATGCAATAATTTGAGATTGTGTTTAACTCACTATTCTTACCTAAGCGCAGGTAAGAATAATGGGTAATAATTTGGTTATCCTAGAACTAAACAAGTATCAAGAAAATTTGACACTCGGAGTTGGTAAATGATAGAAGTGAAGTTGTATAGCCACACGGATTGCCATCTTTGTGATGTTGCCCAAAAATACCTAGAGGAGCTTCAGCTCACAGTTCCCCATCATTTGACGATTATTGATGTGGATAGCGATGTCAAATTAAGAAATTTGTATGGATTTAATGTTCCGGTAGTATTTGTGGGTCCTTATAAATTATCTGCTCCGATCGAGAAGAAGGATCTCGAAATTTCACTTCTAGCAGTCCAGCATAGCTGGGAACAGGAGGCTAAGCTAGATAAGGCAATAGAAGAAGGGCGATTACAAATACCTATTAATTGGACCAAAGCAGACGGAATAAGCTTATGGTTATCCCGACATTATTTGGCCTTATTCAACGTTTTTATATTTTTATATATGGGGATCCCTTTTTTAGCGCCTGTATTTATGAAAGTTGGAGCTACCACACCTGCTCAGGTAATTTACCATGCTTATAGTTATGTATGCCATCAATTCGCATTTCGATCCTGGTTTTTATTTGGTGAACAGGTGGCATATCCTCGCGCTGAGGCTAAGGTCACCGGACTCATCTCTTACCAACAGGCAACTGGATTAGACGGATTTGATTTGCTATCCGCCCGAGCATTTATTGGAAATGCACAATTAGGATATAAAGTTGCATTATGTGAACGTGATGTGGCTATCTATGGAGGGATTCTTCTATTCGGGTTAATCTTTGCCGTCCTTCGGGGTAAGATAAAGGCGATCCATTGGGTGGCATGGATACTCATCGGAATTGTCCCAATTGGCTTGGATGGCTTTAGTCAACTACTTAGTCAACCTCCATTAAATTTAATCCCTCTTCGGGAAAGTACGCCATTACTTCGAGTTGTGACGGGTTTCTTGTTCGGATTCGTAACCGCATGGTTTGGTTATCCTTATGTTGAAGAATCGATGATAGAAAATCGAAAGTTTTTAGATGGGAAATTCTCTCAAGCTTTGAGATGGGCTGAATCGAAAATCACCTCGAAAGAATAAACTATGCCTTTTTATCAAGTGGGATCGATAAAATATTACAGATTTTCTTCTCTTGAAAATCCGGGAATATATCATGCGCTTTTCACCAGGCATGGTGGAATATCACCATCGCCATGGAAAAGTTTGAATTTCGGCGCTTCTGTAGGCGATGATGTTCAGCGAGTTAGGCAGAATCGTGAGAAAGCTCTCTCCGCATTACAATTGAAATCTGAAAGTGTATATGATGCATACCAAATTCATAGTACAGAGATAGTATTAACAGATCGACCTCTACCTCCGAACGCAACTCATTTAAAGGCGGATGCAATTATCACCAATCAACCCAATGTCACCTTGATGATGAGATTTGCTGATTGTGTTCCAATATTATTATTCGATCCCGTTAATCATGTGATAGGAATAGTACATGCCGGCTGGAAGGGCACCGTTAATAAAATTGTTAGAGAAACAGTGCTCCGGATGAAACAGGATTATGGAACCAATACCAATGACTTACTGGCTGGCATTGGACCTTCCATAGGTCCTGATCATTATTCAGTAGGTCGTGACGTATTAGAAAAAGTACACATTAGCTTCAGGGACGTGGCAGAGCAATTAATCATCATTGATCATGGAAAGTCGTATTTTGATTTATGGAAAGCGAACCAGGTTGTCCTAAATGAGGTTGGGGTAAGTAAAATTGAAGTTACAGGGATATGCACCAGTTGCAATATGAATGACTGGTTCTCACACCGGGGCGAGCATAGGAAAACAGGTCGTTTCGGAGTAGTTATAGGTCTTTGCGAATAGGATTTATACATGAAAGAGCCATTAACAGAACAGAATATTATTCGCAGTAACTATGATCATGTAGTCGAACGGATCAATATTTCAGCCAGGAAGGCTGGTCGAAACCCTGAAGCTATTCGATTGGTCGTCGTAACAAAGACTCAGCCAGTAGATGTTATTCAATATGTAATCGATACCGGTGCAACTGATCTAGGTGAGAATTATGTTGAAGAAGCCATCCCGAAAATCCTGACATTGACCAACAATCCGATGATAAGTTGGCATATGATCGGGCATATTCAAAGTCGTAAAGCTCAAAACGTTTGCGAATATTTTCAATATGTTCACTCCCTGGATAGTGTTAAACTTGCTGAAAGACTCAGCAGATTTGCTATCATGTTGGATAAAACATTGCCTGTTTGGATGGAATTTAATGTGAGTGGAGAGGCTTCGAAATCAGGCTGGGATATTAAGAATAAGGAGAATTGGGATAATATCTTGCCAGATATTGAAAAAATTCTTTCCCTGCCCAAAATAAATATCCTTGGGATGATGACCGTACCGCCATATTCCAAAGACCCTGAAACATCGAGACCTCATTACCAACGCCTCCGTGAGTTTCAGGAATATGTAATTGATCACTTTCAATTAACGGGGTTAACTGAGTTGTCCATGGGAATGAGCTCAGACTTTGAGGTCGCTATACAAGAAGGATCCACTTGTGTTCGCATTGGGCAGGCGATACTAGGTCCAAGGTTTAGGTGAGTAAGGAGCGAATATGATCGCATATTTAACCAATATCATAAACATAATTGTCCAGCTCATCACCTTATTGGTGATCATCAAAGTGTTTCTATCTTACTTTATGTCACCTTATCATCCCTTGAGGTTAAATCTCGATCGTGTAGTCGATCCAATGCTTAGACCCATTCGAAACGTTATCCCTCCAATTGGAATGCTGGATCTCAGTCCGATTGTACTTATCGTAATTGTTCAAATATTGGGTAGAGTGATCAATAGTATATTAGTATCAGTATTTCATTGAAAGAAAATCGAATTTTTCTTTTACGTTGGATCAAATAGCATTTTCGTCGGGAAAATAATATACCGAAGAAGTTTACTAAAATTAACCCCCTTGAACAATCTACTCAATATTGTACTTAATCGATATCGGTAAATTAATACCGGCGATCATCATTAACCATAAGACATAATAAGCAACATCCCTTATATCCCCCGTATTGTTGGTATATGCAGCATAGATATAATTTATTGTCTCTGCATCGCATTTCTTGCAAAGATAATCCAACGCAGACAATCTCTCTTCCTGACTGCCATTAGCAAGCGCTTTAACCACAAGCTCTTCAGCGGGTTCACCCGGGGCAACCGTGGTTCCGACTTTTATAGCGTAATCAATCAACCATTGTGTTTCGGTCAAATCAGGCAGGGGTTTTGGTGCATAGCTATTTTTTCTTCTAAGCTCATCGAATGCTTGAATAGCAGCGTTTCGGACGACCCATTCATTATCCTCTAATTGCAAATTTTCTAAGATTTTAATAGCCCATGGTTGATTCACCCGAATCAATCCAAAGGCAACCGCGCGTCTAACCAACAGGTCTTCCATGCTGCTTCCTTCCTTGAGTGCTGGATGACCTTCTTTTGGATTATTTGCCAATGCTTCTGCTGCATATCGTCGCATCAACTCATTTCCATTCAATAAGCTGGAAGCCAAAATTTCAAGCGATTGTTTATCACCAATTGCAGCTAATGCCAGGCTCGCTGCACGGATCGAGGTTGGAGATTGTTCTTGTAATAATGAGTTCATATCCTCAATCGATTTTTTCTCTGCCACGATTCCACAACCCAATGCAGCTAATTGCTTTAAATTTGGATGGTCGGATTTTAACAATTGTCGAAAATATATAGATACACCAGCATCTCCAGAAAATGCCATTGCGGAAATTATTTTTGCTGCAAGGCTAATGGTGTCTTTCTCTTTCTGTAATATCGATGTTAATGTACGTAGAATAATGGTTCGCCACGGTCGATTTTTGGGGGAAATTTGTAACCAACGAGAGATAAGCAACTGATTGGTATGGAGGATATCGTCTTCTTGGATTAAATTATTAATAAGCGGGGTAACATCTCCATTACGAGCAAAATAATACATTGCGAGATTTCTTCCAATCCAAGGAGGTTGACTCAGTATCTGATTTATCGTTCCTATATCTGATAACGCATTCCCGGCGAGATAAGCACTAAAAATAGGATGTGAAAAGCCATAATGTGAACCCGGGTAGCTCACCATTAATCCGTTATTGATCAATTCATCAATCCCCTGCATTTCTTTGATACGCTGAGATTTTTTCGGAGCTGGTTTATTAGAAGTTGTAGATTCAGCAGGCAAGTCGGGAATTAGTGGATTTGCGTCTACTTCGTGATCAGGATGTAATGGTTCTAAATCATGAATATCAGTTGTAATACCAATTTCAGTTAGCTGGTGGAGGGCATATTGTTCTAATCCAGCTCGCGTAGTAGATACATTGCTGGTCATGCGAATGATGTACGCTTCGATGGCATTAGGTCCATCACTCCCCAAAATATCTCCTGAAAATGCTGCCCATACCTTGAGCATATATTCAAGCGGTTTAAGCATGGTATTGTTAATCTTCAGCCAACTATTTAAATAATATGAATTAATCTTTTTTAAGTGATTTTTCTCCGATGGATAGATCCATTTTGACCACAGGTGATTCCAGCGTTGTAAAAAGAAATCCCTGTCGTCATCATCCCATGCTGCCATGGCAAGAAGGTTAAATCCAAGTGGAGGTAATCCCGCAAGATTATCAAAAGATAAAGCCGTGATGATGCGTAATTTCGGATATCTTTCAAGTAGAGTAAATATATATTTTGTAATCACACTTGCTTGTTGGGGAGGTAATTCATCAACTCGATCCAACAATAGTATCGCACGTTGTTTCTCCAACGCAGAACGGATAATTCCTGGAAGTCTGGTTAAGGTTATTGGAGACGCATAAGTCGATATGGCTTTAATTAATATTTCAATTGAATCATCTGACACATGATCTTTAATTACAGGTTGACGATCGGTTAATTCTGGATTTCCATCTCCTATGTTTCCAGGCTCGTTTGGATTTTCATCCGAATGCGGCAGGAGATGTAGAATATCTGTAGCATGACCATATAAAGGTAATAAACCTTCCAAAATACCCAACCCAGGTTTATTAAGTGCGATTAAAGATGCTAACCATGCTAAAGCCACTGTCTTACCACTGCCAGGATGACCACCAAGGATGATATTCGCGCCACCTTGGAGAGCCTCAATCAATGTCATGGTTGAGGCTTTGTAAACCGCAGCCAATTCTGGCCAATCGGGAACATATGGAACGGTTAAACTAGCACTATCGGTAGGCGCGAATTCAATTGATGGGGGAGTTTGTATAAGGGGGGTTAATACTTTAGGCACAATCGCGATTTCATCTAGTGAAAAGAGAGAAGCTGCAATATGCTGTTTTTGAGTAAAGCGATAGATATCATTTCTTAAGCGGACTTCGGTGCTGATAGAGAGACTTTCGCGTAACCCCCCCATTTTTTTGTGGAATGCACGAATTACCTTGGGTATATAAATACGCAACCTTGAAAAGATCCAGGCAACTAATACGCCTGATAGAAATCCTAACCAAAAAGATGAAGAGCTAATTTTCAAATTGCGTAAAAAACTTATCACGGACATTTCCTCCAGGTCATCCTGGATATAAAATTCTCCCACATGTGGGGCAGCGTACAAGCTGACCGGTTGATTGGGTGGATTGAATTAGAGCTGCGGTTAATGTCGCTCCGCAAGCTGTACATACCCTGGATGAGATATTAACCACTGCTACTCCATTCCTGATTTTCCTCAGCTGTTCGTATAGAGCTATATCACTTGCAGATATTGGGGGTAGGGTAGCTTTCCTCTCAGCTTCCAATCTCTCGATTTGAGCTAATAATTTTGTCCTTTCCCCATTCAAGGTAGCATTTTGATCGATTTGCTTCCCTTCGATTTCCTTCAATGCTTCATTGGCGTTAGCTAATTTTGCTTCTGCTTCTTCGACTGCCATCATTGCTTCCAATTCCCTATCTTCCAAGGTAATGATCAGGCGCTTCAAGGATGCTATTTCATTTTGTAAATCCTGAAGCTCTTTTGGATTTTGTATCTTACCTCCATATAGTGAGGACTCAGCCAATTCAATCTTGACACGCGTGTCATAGGATTTATTTTCGGCATCACGTAGTCTTTTTAATTCTGATTGACGCTTCTGTTCTGTTTGAGATACATTTTGCTCCACGGAAAGAATTAGTGTATTGTCAGCTAACTTACTTTCAATACTTTGTAGAGAGATTCGAGCATTATCGAGCTGACTATCGATTTGTTGTAGCCTGTAGAGAATTGATATTTGACTCATAACAAAATTATAGAGGGGGTTTGGTGAGAAGGCAAGAGTATATAGGGTTCAATATTGCGTGACTTATTCATTCCATTTACGACGTAGTCAATGCAACTTATTTCAATTGTCAGTCGATTTCAAGCCTTATAGCATCAACTACCATCTGCACATGGTTGCCACTATATAACTCCATAATAGCACAAGTCCCTTAGATTTCACGACCATGAAAATTATGATCATATTAGGTGGGGGCTGGAATAAATAGTCTCTATTATTTTGGTAAAATTGATAAAGCTGATGATATGTTCTTAATTAGAAAATTGACCCTTTGATGAAAATAAATAGCGGATCGATTAGTATCCTATTGGTTTGTATATATATAATTACAATTACACAACCCGTCCATGCTTCCACTGTAACCGTCACGGCTACTTCTGGAACTGCTATGCAGACTCAACCTGGAACACCGGGTACTCCTTCACTTACATACACACCCTCTCCATCCCCTTCAGAAACTCCAACGACGACACTTCTACCTTTACCAGTTATTACATTAATATTCCCTGCATCGACGAGCACATCAACCACAACTAATACTCCAAGGCCAGTTATTATGACGGAGACACCAAATCCATCAGAGGGGATTGAATTTGGAAAACTTTCACCACGAATTAGAATATTAACGGTTTTACTCGTATTATTATGGTTATTTCTGGCTGGTTTTGTATTCATCTATATACGCCAGCTTAGATAATCAATTCGACAAAGATACACCACAAAGTCACCCAATTTTCCCCAACGGAATTTAGTATATCATTATTACATTAGAAAGATATATATTTCTTATTTAAGGATTATCGGTTCAGGATTTGATTTATGCAAAATATAACGCATTGTGTTATAATAATGATTATGCACTGCGTTATAATACTTGTTAATTAAGGAGATTTATTATGGACACAAATGCAGAAGTAAATAAAGAGGATGAAAAAAGAGAATTTCATTCATTTTATTACGTTGTAAGAAGAGTTGTGCTGGCAGGAATTGGTGCAGTCGCACTCAAGCATGACGAAATTGAAGAATTTGTCGATAAGCTAGTTGAGCGAGGCGAAATCGCTAAAAAAGATGGGGAAGAACTGCTTAAAGAAATGAGAGAACGTCATAAGAAATATCTTCAAGGAGAAGAGGGTCACACTCATAAAAGAGTTGCTGATTTCTTGGATCGCATTCAGGTTCCAACAAAAACTGATGTAAATGAACTTAGTGAGAAGATAGTAGCTTTGGAAAAGAAAATTGATGAGTTAACTAAATCCAAAAAATAGTCTGAAAATACGGATAGGGAAGTAGTACTTATGCAAATTTCAAAGCCTAAGGATATCTATGACTATAATTATTAAACGGTACCGCAATCGAAAACTATACAATACTCAATCCAAACGATACATAACGCTTGAAGAGATTGAGGAGTTGATCAAAGAGCGTAAAGAAGTTCAGGTAATTGATAATCCTACCGGGAATGATATAACCGCAACAACCTTAAGCCAAATAATCTACGAGCTAGAGAAAAACCAGGTTGGATTTTTACCAGTAAATTTATTACTCAGTTTGGTTCAATCTGGGGGTAACCGGATTGATGAAATCCGCCGGAATATTTTTAACACACTAAGCTTAGCTCATCATTATGATGTTGAAATTGAACGAAGAGTGAATCTTCTTATCGAGAGCGGTGAATTGAGTCAGGAAGCAGGAACAAAGCTTCTTGGAAAGTTGCTCTCAATTAATTCCATGAATGAAGATTTCCAGGAGAACATCGAGGGGAAGATATTAGAGTTTTTAAGACAGCGGCAAATACCTACTAAAGACGATTTTCAAACCCTGACACTAAAAATTGAAACCTTATCAAAAAGGATTGAAGATTTCAATAACGGTGAAACAAAGTAAAATGTAGAGCGATTTATAAAAGGTTAATCATCGAATAACGTTTAAGGGCGGTTTCCAAAATCATATTAACCAATTCGGTGTGACCAATTCCCTCACCTGCTGCTTCAATAACCAGGTCTGATATTACCGGAGAAAGGCCAGGTAGGGGATTTATCTCCAGGATATATGGCTTATAGTCGTTATGGACATCCAGGCGGAAATCAACCCTGGAAACATCCAGTGCACCGATAACACGAAATACTGCTGCTGCGTACCAGTTCAAGTCCTCTCTCAAATCATCACTAATGGGAGCTGGACACAGGTAATTAAGCTTATCTGCAAGATCGACCTTTAATCGATTGCTGTAAACAGTATCAGAATCGGAAAAAGGTGATAAATCAACTTCCATGGGGGGGAGGAAGTGCAAACCAGCCTGGATTCTCCGAGCACTTTCATCATCAGGAAGCCGCTGGGCGACAGGACCTACCAGGTTTCCGACAAATCCAACGGTTACTTCTCTGCCTTCAATATACCTTTCAACCAATGCCGGTTGCTTATATTTTTCAATAATGATCGAAATTTGATCCCGCATCTCCTCTTCATTATAAACAATAGAATTCCTTGAAACACCCATGCCTGTTCCTTCACGGCTGGGTTTGACAAAAAGTGGGAAAATCATTTCAGGGGATAATTGCTCATCAATGCGTTCAAAGGTTTGAAATTCAGGTGTTGGTAAATCGTGGAATGCAATCACACGCTTGGTCATTGGCTTATCCAATGCTAATGCTAAGGTAAGGACTTTAGAGCCAGTATATGGAATGCGCATCATCTCTAGGATAGAAGGAACTTGAGCTTCACGTGCATCTCCAAAATGACCCTCACAGATATTAAAACAAATATCTGGTTTATATGATGGTAGGGTTTCAAATAAAGTGAGATTACCTTCCAGGAATTCACACGTATATCCCCCAGCACGAATCGCTTCAACCAGCGCGTTAACGGTTTTTTCAGAATCGAGATCGTCCCATTGGTCTACAGCCATTCCTTCAAATTTGGGTGCATTCTTCTTGAGATTTGCGAGTAGTGCAACCTTATAGTGTTTCATGTGTATCCTCAGGTTTTCGATGTCATAAGATACAACTATTCAGGCATAGTGTCAAGAAAAATCACCATCAATTTGGATAACCTAGTTAATTTGATAGGGTAAAATTGAATAAATAGCATAATAAATTGCTAGGTAAAAATTTATCTCGTAGAGGCGATCATGAGTATAAACGATCTGATAAATAAACGATATTCTGTTCGAGCATATAAGTCCGACCCAATCGAAGAAGAAAAACTGTTGTATGTGCTCAATGCAGCACGACTAGCACCGACTGCTAGCAACAGACAACCATTCCAGATCATCGTGATTCACACTAAAGATAGAGACCAGGAATTGCTTTCTATCTATCAAAGAGAATGGTTCGTTCAAGCTCCATTGGTCCTATGCGTGTGTGGTTTACCTGCTATTGCTTGGGTTAGGCGTGACGGAAAGTTATATCTGGATGTAGATGCTGCCATCGTTATGGACCATATGGTGCTGGCTGCTGCAGATATTGGATTAGGTACTTGCATTATCGCTGCTTTTGATGCCATGAATGCACGTAAAGTATTATCGATCCCGGATGAGGTAGAACCGTTATTATTTACCCCGTTAGGATATCCAGATGATGTGCCAGGAATCAAAAAACGCAAGAATCTTGAAGAGCTAGTCAGATATGACCATTGGTAAGGAAATTAATTCGTATTACAGGATGAACATGAACCGCTGGTGCATCCTGCACAACCACCATTATTACCACCAGCAATGATTTGGGAACCACTCTGGGCGAAGAAAACAGAAAGTGTACGTTGAGTTTGGCTGCTTTGGCAGGATTTGCATGTAATGGGTAAATCCGCTTCTTTGATTAGCCGAAGGATTTCAAAGCGTTCTCCACAATCATGGCAGATGTATTCGTAAATTGGCATAACTACTCCTGGAGATATTCTACAATTATTTTAATCCTTCTGGTGGTGTAGGTCAATACGAAAAGAAAAAGGTTGAAATGAGCATAAATCCGGATTTTGTTGTCTTAATCTCCGCAAATGCTGAATGGCGTGTAGTTCGAAAGAATTTCCCAAATTGCGACGTATACCCTTCTCCATATGGCGAGTATTTTTCGTATACTTATAAAGAAATCACAGGGCTAAGAAAACCCATCGTATTTCTCCATGGAGGATGGGGGAAGGTTGCAGCAAGCGGCTCGACTCAATATGCGATAAGCCGGTGGCATCCTAGAATGATCATTAATCTAGGTACTTGCGGCGGTTTTGAAGGTGAGATCGATAAAGGGGAGATAATATTGGTTGAACAAACGATCGTCTATGATATTTTCGAACAAATGGGTGACCCTGAAGAGCATATCAGATATTATGCAACCGAGATTGATACATCCTGGTTGGATCCTCCCTTGCCACTTGAGATTAAAAGGACATTATTAGTGTCTGGTGATCGGGATTTATTCTATGATGATATCCCATCCTTAAAATCTAAATATGGTGCGATTGCAGGGGATTGGGAATCTGGAGCAATTGCGTGGGTGGCAAATAAAAACCGTACCCGATGTCTAATCTTACGCGGGGTTACTGATCTGGTGGGTGAAAGTGGTGGGGAAGCTTATGATGGTAATGTCAATTACTATTATGAAAGCAACGAGAGGATCATGACAAAGTTGATAAATTCATTGCCAAAGTGGTTATTGAAGGCAACCGAACATTCTTAAGTATATATATCAAAAGAGTATGTGACCGATGATCACTGCGGAGAGCGTAACGGTAATGTTATCTATGTCTTTTATCGGTAATGATTCTACCAATGTACCAACAACAGCAATTATGGTGATCGGGATTAGGTAGGATTGAATCGCCGGTGAAAATACTCCTGCAACGATAAATATCCAGATGATCAGGATGGATAATAACCATCCACCTAGAAACATCCCTAGCGAGCCAGCTATTGTTTTTCCTTTATTCCAGGGGATTTTTTGCGTCCCCCATTTACGCCCAAAGATATCAGCCAGACCATCACCACCACACATGAGCATCAATCCAATGATGCCGATAGGTGAATTTTTCCAATATAGGATTGTCAAAAGGACAAAGATGATCCCATAATAAAGTGGACCTCGCAAGATCTCACGACGGTCGCCACTTCTTGACATTGCTTTAACGGAAGACTCATCTTTAATGACACCAATACCAATCAGTAAAAACTGTAAGGTGAATGCAAGTGGGACTAAAGCTGCCAGAAATTTGTTAATCGGGTTGGCATTAAATAATAACCAGCATATGACGAATAAAGGACCTGTACCAATATGGATGAGTTTTCGGCTGAGATGGCTTTCAACCCAGCCTCGATGTGCCAGATATTCATTGATTCTCAACCATGCCAGTGCAACAATAAAAGTAATAATAAGTGCGATGATATTATTGGTTAACATGTGATTATCCTAAAAAAATTTGATATTTCGTAATTAATCACGACCATGTAAGTTTCGTTCAATCTCTCGTTGAGAGTCGCGTTTAGCTATTTCTGCACGCTTGTCGTATAGTTTTTTACCCTTGGCTACAGCGATTTCCACTTTTACCCTACCATTTTTTAGATAGACCGATAACGGAATGATGGTGACCCCTTTTTGACGGACGATGTTCCACAATTTACGGATTTCAGAGCTATGCAGGAGCAATTTTCTAGGTCTACGAGGCTCATGGTTAAATATGCTGGCTTGCTCATATGGGGCGATATGCGCATCTTCCAACCATGCTTCTTTTCCATCAATTCGCACAAATGCTTCAGCCAGGCTAATTTGACCAGCCCGGATTGATTTAATTTCGCTTCCCTGAAGGGCTATACCCGCTTCCATGGTATCAAGAATGAAATACTCATGGCGTGCTCGCCGGTTACGTGCGACTACTTTTTCAGCCATGTTTCTATTCTATCATAATGGAAAATAGCAACTGATTCATCATTTGGCGACTTAATCAGCAAATTACAGGTAAATCAACAATAACTTAGGGATTTAGTTTTGGATATATTTTTCCAATTGGATGATTAATTTCTCAGCCAGAGTTTCACGGGAATGGTTCTGCCTTGTATAGGCTAGCCCATATTCTCCCATTGACTGTCTTTCCGCTGGGGAGTTCATCAAGTAAATCAACGCTTCAGCCATTTTATTAGGATCTTCCGGCGGGATAAATAATCCCCCTTTAACAGTCTCTACAACGGAGCGAGCTTCACCATCAATGCTCAAAATGACTGGTCTTTCACATGCCCAGGCATCAAATAATTTAGAAGGGAGCGTTCCTTTAAATATATCTGTTTTTCTGAGAGGGACAAGCGCAACATCTGCTGCCGACAGGTAGCCTGGGATTAACTCCCGCGGTTTTTCTGGAAGCATAGTAAGGTTGGTTAAATTATAAGATTTTACGAGGGCGAGGATATCTGCTTTCTTTGGACCGTCACCGATCAAGACAAAATGGATATTTGGGGTTTCCGATAATAAATGAGCTGTATATACGACAGTTTCAAGGCCTTGTGCTAAACCATGAATCCCGGCGTAAATAGCGATGAATTTACTTTCCAGACCCAATTCAGTACGTATACGATTCCTTTCAGTGGGGTTAAAAGAAAACATCTCAATATTTGCACCATTCGGAATGATGATCAGCTTTTCTGGTGAGATACCTCTATGTATAAGTCGGTCATACATCCCATGGGTGACCACAATGACTTGAATAGCCCTTTGATAACACATTTCTTCCAACTTGGTTGCCACTAAAATTGATAGTGGATTTGATAACTCTCCAATTGCAATAGCCGTTTCAGGCCATAGATCGCGAACTTCAAAGAACATCGGTATGCGTTTTAAGTGACTTAAAACCAGTGCGGCTCCACCAACGAAAAGAGGAGGGGAGGTTGCATATAAAAAATCGTATTTACCACGAACCAAAATAAGGCCTGCAATAATGGCGTTAAACATGTAAGTTAGATAAAACAATATTCGGTTACTATAATTTTTAACCGGTGAAGTTTTGACCCAAACACGAAGAACGTCTATGCCATCTAAATTCATCCGCTCGAATAATTTGCCTCTATAAGATGGTGGTATGACACCGGATGGATGATTGGGGAATTCTGTCAACATGGTCACCTTATGCCCCATCTGAATCCATTTATTCGCCATCTCATAAGCACGGGCTTGTGTCGCACCAGCTTCTGGGAGGAAATATTGGGAAAGATAAAGAATGCGCAGAGTCATAGATTCTAAGGTTCACATATATAAATATTCATAAAAAATAATTCTATCGGTGATAAATTCTACCGTCAATGCTTATCTTGCAGACTTGTTGAAATTGTGATATCGTAACCGGTATTCTTAAATATAGGTGACCTAGCATGCCAACTAAATTAAGCCGGTTTTGCCTAGGGGTGTTGGAGGTTGCCTGGCTGGCAGCTGTTAGCGTAGTTCCAATATTTTTTAACATTTATTCAAGTCGCATTTTTGAACCCGATAAAATCACCATCTTACGCTCACTGGCATTATTAACCCTGGCAGCTTGGGCGGTAAAATTAGTCGATGAGGGTGGAATAAAATGGAAGGCTAATAACAGAGATGATTCCTTAATTAAGTATTTGTGGAATTATCCACTAATAGCTCCGGTAATTGGACTTGTGATCGTTTATAGTGTTTCTACGATTTTCTCAGTCACGCCCTCCATCAGTCTATTCGGCTCATGGCAACGCTTACAAGGAACTTATACCACTTTTTCGTACTTGGTTATCTTTTTTGCACTTATAGTAAACCTGCGTAGGCGCGAACAGATCAACCGCTTGGTCACAACTGTAATTTTTGCCAGCTTACCAGTTTCGTTATATGGATTGTTACAAAGATATCAAATAGATCCCATCCCATGGGGTGGAAATGTATCGATTCGAATTGCTGCTAATATGGGAAACTCAATCTTCGTAGCAGCATATCTGATCATGGTTTTTCCTTTGACTATTGGAAGGATGGTGGATGCATTCAGGTCAATCCTTGCCGGTAACGAAAATGTACCAGTACCAGCTATTAATCCATCGAAACAGATCATTCGCGCAACGATATATGTTTTTATTGCTGCGCTGGAATTGATCGCAATTTATATGAGTGGCAGTCGTGGCCCTCTCCTTGGACTAGCAGCTGGTTCATTTTTCATATTGCTCTTATTTTCAATCTACCTAAGTAATAGGTGGCTGACTTTTATTACCATTGGTTTGGCTATTCTAGGGGCAGCTTTTTTGGCAGTATTCAATATGAGCAATGGACCACTAGAAGCTTTAAAAAGCTCTCCGGCTATAGGTAGATTTGGAAATCTCTTGAACCCCGAAAGTAATAGTGCTTTGGTCCGTCAATACATTTGGGAGGGAACTGTTAAGCTGGTTGGGATTCACGATCCGCTTAAATTTCCAGATGGGAGTTCGGATAAGTATAATTTTTTAAGACCATTGATTGGTTATGGTCCCGAATCAATGTATGTTGCGTATAACCAATATTACCAACCTGAGCTCGGTCAAGTCGAAAAACGGAATGCCTCACCAGACCGTGCTCATAACGAAACGTGGGATTCTATTGTTATTACCGGCATATCGGGTCTGCTGGTTTATTTATCCATTTTTATTGCTTTGTTCTATTACGGCTTAAAATGGCAAGGCTTGATTAATACTGCTCGCAATAAGGTTCTTTTTTATATTTGTTTGGTTGGTGGTGGTGTCGTTGGTGCGATCGCCTTGATCATTTTGAAAGGGATTGAATTTCTGGGGGTAGGATTACCATTCGGGATGATCATTGGGGTCGTCGTGTACCTCACAATTTATGCTTTGTTTTCACTTTCCAACGCCCATGAACAAAGGCAAAATAATCCTTATACACCATTGTTAATCGTATTATTTGCAGCTGTCATCGGGCACTTTGTTGAAATCAACTTTGGTATTGCCATTGTAGCCACCCGAACGTTATTTTGGACATATGCTGGGTTGACGCTAGTGATTGGCTATGTGCTCCCAAAGATGAACCTGGCAACCACACAAGTACTTGCATCAGAAACAAACAATCAAGGAAAAATCTATCAAGTAAATAGGAAAAAAGAAAAACCTGGAGCGGCAAAAACACGACGAAATTTAGATAGAAATAAGCGACCATTCATTGGTGATAAACCAGAATTGTTTAGGAACGCACTGATTGGTGCAGTAATTATGGGAATCATCCTTGCAACTTTAGGATTTGATTATGTGACCAATTATGGACATTCTACGTCTGTAGTAGTGATTATTCTTCATTCATTAACCCGCTTGGCTAACCAGGAAAATGCAGTATCGCTGGGTATTTTGGTTTTAATCTTGATTACATGGTTATCGGGAATATTATTATTTATTACCGAAACCGATGAATATCCTGCGAATAGCTCATGGTTGAAAGACCTAGGTATGATGGCCGTTGTTTCAATTTCTATTGGAGTACTATTTTGGATATTCCATGGGTTCAGCTTGGCAGCGTTGGCTTCTTTTACTCCAGCGAATCAAAATGATGTAATTACGCAGGTGAATAATATTGGTTCCTTATTAACTAAATATTATCTGTATATATTTTTGATTATTATGATGGTTGCATTCATCTTACCTGATGTATGGCCATCGCGAAACATTTCACCATCAGTAGTCAGTGGATTTCTGGCACCAGTAGCGTTAATCTTGGTGTTTGTATTTACAAACAGCTCTAATTTGAAGGTAATCCATGCAGATGTTACTTTTAAAATGGCTGATCCATTCACTAAAAATGGGCAATGGCAGGTGGCAACATTTTTATATAAACAGGCATTAGAACTTACCCCTAAAGAAGATCATTATTATCTTTTCCTTGGTAAGAGCTATTTGGAACAAGCTAAAATTACAGATACCACGACCGATCAGGATAACCTGGTTTTACAAGCAGAGAAAGATCTAAAGGAGGCTCAATCGATCAACCCATTAAATACGGATCATACCGCCAATTTAGCTCGCTTATATAGTTGGTGGGCTGGTAAAGCAACTACAACTTCGACCCGCGCGGATCGAGCCCAAAAAGCATCCGACTATTATGCAACTGCCGTTATGTTAAGTCCTAATAATTCTACGTTATGGGACGAATGGGCTCTTTTATTTATGCAAGTGGTTGGACAGCCACAACAAGCCTTGGATCGATTGCAACATGCATTAGAGCTGGACGCGAAATTTAGCTTCACCCAGGGATTATTAGGAGATTATTATCTTAAAATTGCTAACTCAGCAAGTGATACTCCTGTAAAAGAGCAGGCTTTAACCACCGCAGAAGGTTTTTACAGAGCAGCAGCAGATGTTGCGAAGTCCACCGACACAACTTCGAAAGCAAGTTATCTGGTATCCCTTGGAAATGTTTACACAATCATGGCAGGAATGGATCCTCAAAATATTAATCGTGGCAAATTACTTCAAGCGATTAATGCATTACTCGAATCGATCGATGCAGGTTTAAATTCAAGTGACCTATGGAAAGTCCAAGAAGCGATTGCCAAGTTATACATACAACTTGGAGATCATGCGAATGCTCAATATTATGCTAATCAAGCGCTGTTAAGTGCTCCAGATTCAGCAACCAGTCGAATTCAGGATCTAATTACTCAAACTTTGACCTCACCATAAGCACACGCAGCTAATGCGTGGAAAACTTACCTTGGATTTCACCACTTTCTTACCATTGATCATTGCTCTGTTGGCTAGCTTATTACTCGTGCCTTTTGTACGTTGGTTTTGCTTTCAGAGTGGTTATGTAGCTGTACCCCGGATGGACAGATGGCATCGGAAACCAACCCCGACTCTTGGTGGTATAGGGATTTTTAGTGCATTTGCTGTATCTCTCCTGATAGTTTGGTTGACTAGTGCCGATCATAATCTCTTTAGTGAACGTTGGAGCATATTATTAGCTATCGTCATTATGTTTTCCATCGGTCTGTATGACGATTTTAAACACATCAGCCCTCCAGTAAAGCTTGCTTTTCAAATTCTTGCTGCCACATTAGTAATTTTTTTTGGCAGCAATACTATCAACTTCTTTCGTTGGCCGATTGCGAATATTTTACTGACATTCTTTTGGTTGGTGGGAATTACCAACGCAATTAATTTATTGGATAATATGGATGGTTTGGCAGGGGGTGTGGCTTTAATCGCTTCAGGATTTCTTTCAGTATTTTTTTGGAAAAACGGGTATCCTGAATTACTAATCCTGTCATTGGCACTCGCTGGCAGCATTCTTGGATTTTTAGTGTTTAATTTTCCACCCGCTAAGATTTTTATGGGCGATGGTGGGAGCATGCTTTTGGGTTTTTCGCTTGCCGCATTGGCTGTTGCACGTCGGACTCAGGCTTCGAACATTTTTGCGATCATAGGCGTCCCCACCTTGGTATTCCTATTACCCATATTGGATACTGGTTTAGTTGCTATTACACGTATACTTAGGGGACAATCTCCTGCTATCGGGGGAACAGATCACACCTCGCATCGCTTGGTAGCTTTTGGTTTATCTGAAAGACAAGCTGTACTTGTCCTGTATGGCATTGCAATCGTATCTGGTGTAGCCTCGATCGGAATCGAAGCTTGGGATTATGACCTGAGCCTGGTACTCATCCCGATCTTATTAATTGTACTTTCTCTATTCGTGGCATATTTAGCAAGGATGAAGGTAGTCTCCACACAACAGAATCAACCCAATGGAATCACCCGTTGGATAGTCGATATAACTTTTAAACGAAGGATATTTGAATTAATTTTCGACTTGTTATTAATCGGTGTCAGTTATTATCTCGCCTTTTGGACACGCTTCGGGCTTAATATGACATCGACGAGTATGAACCTTTTTTTACTAACATGGCCTATTGCATTGGGGATTACCTACGCTTCATTTTACTTCCTGGGTATCTATCGCGGGATGTGGCGTTATATAGGAATTAATGACTTGATACGGTATGTTGGAGCATCCATGCTAGCAGGGGGGGTGTCATGGATGATCATCCATCTAGCTTTTCCAAGCCAGCCATTTACCGGCGATGTATTCTTACTATTTATCATTTACCTCCTTATTGGTCTCGCGGGATCGCGTTCTTCGTTTCAGGTCTTGGATAGATTATATATTCAGCAATTATCAGGAATACAAAAGGAGAACGTGCTATTATATGGGGCTGAAGATGCAGGTGAGATAGCTCTCAGGTGGATATTACGAAATCCAGACATCGGGTATAGTATAGTTGGTTTTCTGGATGATGATTCTCTGAAGTGGGGAAGCAATATCCATGGTGTCAATATTCTGGGGGATCTGAATAAACTCGACCAATTTATCCAGGAGAAGCAAGTGAGTGGGGTGATCGCAACCACAGATAACTTGTTGCATTCAACGGAAGGGGAAAAATTGGTCTCAGCTTGCCGTGCTAAGGGAGTGTGGGTACGGGTCTTACGTTTGGAATTTGAGTTGACTGATTAAAATATTCGGAAAGTGCTAAGCTTATATATTTTGACCTGCCAGCTGGCCACAACCCGCCTGTATATCAATCCCACGGCGTAATCGGATGGTGCATGGGATGCCAGCCTGCTCCAGCACACTTTGAAATTCTAAAGCTCTTTGATGGGTGGAGGCATGACCACCGTATTTTTGCGTGGGATTTAATGGAATCACGTTGACATGACATAGAAT
>CAZXPK010000008.1:38887-43232 GCA_964642565.1 uncultured Anaerolineaceae bacterium | reverse complement strand
GCTAACCGATAACGACTAAATAATGAGAAACCCTAAAATATTGGTTTGAGACCACGAGTTTCCAAAAACCCCTTGTAGAATTAGAACAGTTGTGCTATAATACAACTGAAAAAATCAATATTTAGTAACCGTCGATATTTTCCGTCAATCCTGAATTGAATGCAATTGAATTTTATCAATTCAATTCCCGCTAACGATCATACATTCGAGAGCATCTACTCCTGCAATGAACCTAACTCTATTGCCTCCTAGTTCCCCAATTACCTGATTGCCCATGTACATGAAAAGGATATTCGTTTCGATTCGTTCTTTTTCGGAACCAATGGCTCATCCATGGTATCCCTGTACCGTCACTTGCAGCCTGGTCCGTAATCAAAGGCTTCGATGTTCCAGGTATCACTTTGTGCGCTCGGGTCCAACCAGTAACCGCACATGTCCGGGCGGGCGGCGGTGTATTTAATCTGCAGGAACAATGGTACGACCGGCAGCTGCTCGGCAAAGATGCGTTGGGCTTCCTGTACACCCTTGGTATAAGCAGCTTCGCCAGGCAGAGATTGCAGCTGCATGTTGCAGGCAGCATCATAAGCCGGGTCATTGAAACCCGTGTTGTTCTGTCCTGTCCAGTTGTTTTCAGCGGTAGGTAATTGATTACCAATGAACAGGTCACACGGTGGGGTAACGCCGGTAAGCCAGGCGTACTCAGCTAGATCGTAATTGCGTCCATATACTATACCTGTGGGACCATCACCGAAGAAATCCACGGCTGAATAGGTATGGAGGTTGACCTGGATGCCACAGCCAGCCAGGCTCTTCGAGAAGACCTGAAAGACCTGCTGGCGTATTTCAGCAGTGGTGGTCTCGTAGCTCATTACCAGGGGTGTGCCATCCGGGACGCCAGTCACACCTTTGGCGATGCGGGGGGTGGTTGGGTTACCATCCGTATCCAACCAGCCTATCTCATCCAACAGTGTTCCAGCAGC
The DNA here is from genome assembly GCA_964642565.1 of uncultured Anaerolineaceae bacterium. GTDB lineage: Bacteria > Chloroflexota > Anaerolineae > Anaerolineales > UBA4823 > FEB-25. The sequence continues at coordinate 42,252 of CAZXPK010000008.1, read as the reverse complement.
CGCCGGGTTGTAAGGCCAATGGGTCACTAAGGTGTTGAACAGAGGGTGGTCCGGTGGCAGGTAAGTGTCGGGCACCGGGGATTTCCCCAAGAAAAGCGTATCCACCACTTGCTGGCGGTCCAGGCACATGGCGATGGCCTGGCGCAGGCGCACATCCCCGAAGGGACCCTGTCCGTCGCCATCCAGGTCCCAGCCGGCGAAGGCACCACTGTTGAGGATGGATTCTGCAGGCTGGATGTTGAAGTCCAGGTGCTCCCAGGTGGTGCCGGTGGTAATAAGTGCCAATAACTTTCCATTATTAGCATATTCGATCAGATGCTCGAGGGGAATATTATTACTGGCCTGCTCCCAATCAAGTAGATCACATTCCCCATTCTCCAGGGCAGATAAAGTGGCAGTCTCGTCCCTTCCAAAAAAGCGAATGATCAATTGATCAAAATATGGTAAGCCTTCACTTGCACGGAAATAATATGGGTTCCGACTCATGCGAATATACTCCCCATATTGCCATTGATCAATCATGTAGGGTCCCCAACCCATTGGAAGCACAGAGCTTTCCTCTACCGAAAACAATTGCTGTGAGGTGTACCCCTGCAATTGATGCCTGGGCAGGGGATGGGCGAAGTTGGTCATGTAGGTCTGGTCAAGGAAGCCAGGCAGACCCACCCATTGGGTCGTGTACTCATCCAATGCCGTATAAGAGGCTGTGCGTTCGACAGTCTGCCGCCTGCCTGCTCCCAAGCTGCCACATGCTGCATTCGGATCCTCCGGAAACCTGCAACCGCTGGCTTTTTCAAACCCGAATACCGAATCATCGGCGGTCAGGGGCTCGCCATCCGACCAGCGGATGTTCTTTTTCAAGGTGAAGGTGGCAGACATCTGTGCCATTTCGAGTGCACCCCCCTGCCAGGTGATGGCGCAAACGGATAGATTACATCCATACGGGCGAACTATCTCGCCTGGTCTCAGCAAGACAACCTCACCGGCATCATTGACCACGAAGTCGTTTTCCTTCACGGATACAGGTTGGATGGAAGCATCGCCATATGCCAGGCTGGGCAACTTTTCCAGGATGACCGGCTGGTAGGAAAAACCGGTGCTATCGATGGGACCATCATAGATGGCTTCCAGGACGTTGTTCGCAGCGAGCATATTGCTGCCATAGATGTACAACGTATCTGGCTCAGCGCCCTGGCAGTTGGTGAGGGTGCGGGTGGATGGAGGGGTTGTGGGTGTCGGAACAGGCGTGGGGGTCAGGGAAGCATTGATCAGACCCTGGAGGTATTGGTCCCACAACCGGCTGAGGTAATCTGCAATATCCACTCCCGAGGCATCCACTAGCGCTTGGAACTGGTCGTAGAATGCTGCCTGTTTCTCTTCATAAGGTAGCCAACCATGCTCCCCATAATTCCCTTGGGCTGCAGGTACGCTCAGCAGGGCGTTGGTGAGCAGCTTGCGCTTCGAGGCCTCCAGCTGGCTGGAAAATGCCATTATATGATAGGGTTCGAGGGATGGAGTGGTATAAAGCACGTGTATCTGTTCGGCCCAATCATCGATCGTCGCACCCTTGCTCGCTAAATAAGGAGACCAAATCATCAAGAAATATTCTTCTGGCATTGCTTCCACTACGGCGAAATCACATTCACGAAAAAAGACCTCTGTTGTAACATCTCTATGGGTATCTGTGTAGGTTACGAACACTGGATCCCCAAGCTTCACACCAGCTTGTGCCAACAATCCGGTCGGGAGGACATATTCATAGAGCGGTGGCCTACTATAAAACCAACCCTGGTTAATATCTGGCCAGCAGGGTCGCTTTCCAACCAACTGCTGGAGTACCTCGGGCGACTCACCCGCCACCAAGCCAGAATCAGTACGTGCCACGAACATGATGCTGCCAGATGGCTGATATGTATATTTTAAAACCGATCCTGGCAGGATCCAACCTTGTGCCTGACCGTAGCTGAAAGTTAAAGCATCCAGCTCAGCCATGTGGATCTTACCGTCGCGTAATGCCTCGAGGATTTCCATGTTGGTGGATGGTCCGGGTAAGGCGACGACATTCAACCCGGAAGCTGAGCTTAGTCCTTGTGCCCAGCTATTGCCATTAGCAATAGCTTCTGGGTCAGGTGGAATGATGGAGTAACCCCAGTTAAGCACAATAGTACCCTCAGGCAGGGGTGTGGCTGAGGGAACAAGCGTGTTGGTTGGAGTAGTTACCCCGGTCGGTGGTGGAATGGTGGGCTGGAAAGTGGAGGTCCCGGTTGGAAGGATGGGTACTATGGCAGGTCCAGGCTTTAGATTGGATAACACGAAGTCAAGACCGAAGACAAGTATGATGAGAGCGATCACTCCGATAAGTGTCCCGGCGAATGTAGATAGACGGATGCGCTTAATCTCCCAGCCCAGGCGGATGAGCACACCGCCCGTCCGGCTTTTGACGGGTTGGATGCCATCCCAGCGGGAGTGGAAAGCCGTGCGTAATTTGCCCTGTAGGATTTCCAGGGAAGCAGCATATTCCCTGCACTCAGCACAACCGGATAGGTGTGCCTGTAAGGCCTGCTGTTCGGCTTCACTCAACTCACTTTTCCGCATATGCAGGTATTCTTGAGCTTGTTGGTGGTTAATCGATTGCATCGATCTCTCCCAGCGACATTTTTATCTGATCGTGCGCTAATTTCAAGCGGGTGTGGACCGTCCGTGAGCTGACCTCTAAAATCTCAGCGATCTGGGCGATGGGCAGCTCCTGGTAATAGCGCAGCATGATGGGTAAGCGGAATTTTGGATCGAGGTTATTAATCACATGGATAATTCGCTCTGTGCGTTCATCCTGGATGGTGTGCTTCTCAGGTGAAGCGACCTCACTAGGCTCCCGCCGAAAAAGGTCGGTGAGCAGGCGGCTTAATCGTTGCCTGGCGCGACGCTTGCGCAGCTTACCGAGACAGTTATTGACAATGATGCGATAAAACCAAGTTTGAAAAGTGGCCTCAGCCCGGTATGTGGGGATGGCGCGGATGGTCTGGATGAGAGCATCCTGGGCGACATCATCGGCTTCATCCGGGTCATCCAGGATGGATAATGCCAACCGGAAAGCGGTGGGTTGACAGGATTTGACCAGCTTTTCCACAGCTTGTGAATTGCCATTTCTGGACTGGCGGACCAGCTCAACCAGATTTTGATCGTCCATGTTTATTATTAGACGCGAGTCAGCTTGAATTTATGAAGTTTTTATCAGATTTTGATGCTTTCTATTGATAATCATACTCTTGTTTATAAAATCAGTGAATTTATGTGTGATAATTCGAAATTGCCCGGCTGGATTATGAATAATAGTGAGGTAAAATGATCGCGTTGGGTAATATTAT
>CAZXPK010000008.1:37619-38787 GCA_964642565.1 uncultured Anaerolineaceae bacterium | reverse complement strand
GGGGCGGTTGGGAACCTGATCGACCGGCTGACGCAGGGGACAGTGACCGATTTCATCTCAGTTGGCACGTTCGCAGTGTTCAACGTGGCGGATGCAAGCATCTCAGTTGGCACAGCAATCTTGATCTTAGCGGTGTGGATCAACGAACGCAAACAAAAGAAACAAGACCAAGCCAAGCGTGAACAAACTTTAACTTCCCCTGAGCAATTTAGCTCTCCGAATCAGGTGACCGATCCACATGACACTGAGAAACCCCCGCTTGAGTGAGCAATTCCTGAGCTTTCGATATGAAGGGGCAGATACCTCGCGCCTGGATAAATTCCTGGTGACCAGACTACCTGAATTCTCACGTACACGCTTGCAGACGATGATTGAAAACGGTTCCATCCTGGTAGATGGGAGCGTGGCGCATAAAAGTGGTCAAATGTTGTACCAGGGAGACCTGGTACAAGTACATATCCCGCCTCCTGAACCAACGCAGCTGGTGCCAGAGGATATTCCTATGGATATCATCTTCGAGAATGAAGACCTGATGGTGGTGAACAAGCCGGCCGGGATGGTGGTGCACCCAGCAGCCGGGCATAAAAGTGGCACGTTGGTACAAGCGGCCTTGGCACATGCCCCCGAGATGATCGGGATTCGCGGAGAGAAGCGCCCCGGGGTAGTGCACCGGTTGGATAAGGACACCTCAGGGTTAATCATCCTAGCCAAGAACGACCAGGCTCACCGCTGGCTACAGGACCAATTCCGGCTGCGAAAAACGATAAAAACCTACATTGCGTTGGTGGACGGCAAGCCTCCCACGCCCTCCGGGCGGATCGAGGCGCCGGTTGGGCGGGACAGCATCCACCGCAAGCTGATGTCAGTCACCGGGATCAAGAAAGGCCGGGAGGCAATCAGCGAGTACCGAACGCTGGAAACCTTCAGGGAGCATACCATGCTGGATGTGCGCCCGCTGACGGGGCGTACGCACCAAATCCGGGTGCATCTGAGGTTCATTGGATGCCCAGTAGCAGGGGATACCGTGTATGGTCTCAAACATGCAACCATTGAATTGAACCGGCATTTCCTGCACGCGGGCAAGCTCTCCATCCTTTTGCCGGGTGAGGAAAAGCCCTGCACATTTGAAGCCCCGCTTCCGATGGAATTGGTGCAAGTGTTGGAGAGG
>CAZXPK010000008.1:30113-37519 GCA_964642565.1 uncultured Anaerolineaceae bacterium | reverse complement strand
TAATATGGAATGGATTGATTTACGTTCAGATACTGTCACTCATCCCACTGAAGCCATGCGCCAGGCAATGGCAAAGGCGGAGGTTGGGGATGACGTCTATGGGGAAGACCCAACTGTAAATAAGCTGCAAGAGATGGCAGCGGCCAAGATGGGCAAGGAGGCTGGCTTGTTCGTGCCCTCCGGTACGATGGGCAACCTGGCAGCCATCCTGGCGCACTGTGGACGGGGGGATGAGGTCATCCTGGGGAATAAAGCCCATACATTTTTATATGAAGTAGGAGGGATTTCTGCATTGGGCGGGGTGCATTCCTGCCAGCTGCCCAATCAGCCAGATGGGACACTCATATTACAGGATATTCAAGCTGCCATCCGCTCAAAAGATGCCCACCAGCCCATCTCACGCCTGGTGTGCCTGGAAAATACCCACAACCGCTGTGGTGGTGTGGCATTGAGCGTAGACTATACGCGTGCCGTGAGTGAGCTGGCTCACCAAAACGGGTTGTCCCTGCACCTGGATGGGGCACGTATATTCAATGCCGCGGTATCTCAGTGGATACCCGCAATGGAGCTAGCCAAGCCGGCTGACTCAGTCACCTTTTGCCTCAGCAAGGGGCTATCGGCTCCCGTGGGATCTGTTCTGTGCGGCAGCGCTGAATTTATTAGCAAGGCTCACCGCATCCGCAAGCAGCTAGGAGGCGGCATGCGTCAGGCGGGCGTCATAGCTGCAGCTGGAATCGTAGCACTGGAAACAATGGTCGACCGATTGGCTGAGGACCATAAGCGGGCGCGTTACCTGGCACAGGGCTTAGCCTTTCTGCCCTGGCTCATCATGGATGACGGAACACCACAGACCAATATGATTTTCATGTCGCTTTCAGGGTCATTCCCGGTAGATGCTAAACAAGTAGCAGGTGAGCTTTCAAAGCGAGGCGTCAGGGTGGGCGTGGTGGGTAATCGACGTTTTCGCCTGGTCACGCACTATTGGATCGATGATACCGCGGTGGATAAAGCCATATTGGCATTTCAGGAGGTCGGTCAGCAGTTTACTCCAGCATGAGGGAGGATGATTAACGAAGGAAACAACCCCTCATGTTATAATATTTTTGGTCGTTTACTGGGGAGGACCGGTTTCGTTTATAGTTGTATTTAAGGAGAGCAGGGTTTTAACATGAGTGAATATTACCCATTGGAGCAGATCGATCGGATAGCCGATTTCGTTCGTTCCAAATCCAGTTATCACCCACAGGTGGGAATCATTCTCGGTTCAGGTTTAGGCGCACTGGCTGCCAGCGTAGAATTTGCGACCATCATCCCCTATAACGAAATACCTGAATGGCCGGTTTCAACGGTCGTTGGTCATCAAGGACACCTGGTTATCGGGAAATTTGAGGGCAAAGAAGTCATCGTCATGCAAGGGCGAGTGCATTACTATGAAGGATATAGCATGGGTCAGGTTGTCCTTCCGGTACGAGTGTTGCAACGTTTAGGTATAGAAATCCTAATTGTTACCAACGCAGCAGGGGCAGTCAACCCCAATTTCACCCCCGGGGATTTGATGCTTATCACCGACCATATCAATCTGATTGGAATGGCGGGATTAAACCCCCTGCGGGGACCCAATCTGGATGAGCTTGGCAGCCGATTTCCCGATATGAGCCAGGCATATGACAAGGTTTTGATGGATATTGCGCGTAAAGTGGCAGCTGAAGAAAATATAAAGCTACAGGAAGGCATATACATCTGCCTGGCGGGCCCTTCATTTGAAACCCCGGCAGATCTACGTTTCTTGCGTATCATCGGTACCGATGCAGTTGGCATGTCAACTGTTCCGGAAGTGACCACGGCTCGTCATGGAGGCACACGAGTCTTAGGAATTTCAGGCATCAGCAACAAAGCAAACCTGGATGGTGAAACGATCACCAACCATGAAGAAGTATTGGAAGCGGGCGAAAAAATTGCACCCTTATTAACGACGCTCATCAGGGGGGTGTTGCGCCGCCTGTAATCTCACCAACATCTAACACTAATCTGACGTGTTAAAGACGGAGACAACAGACGCCGCATGGAACAAGCACTCCAATTTTTCCGAGACTATGAGATATGGATCTATGTATTATTGGGGGTCCTGGCACTATGGCAGGTTCGAAAATTTGCCCTGGCGTGGGAAGAATTGCGGGGAGCGTTTTTTGGTTTGGAACGGGAGGCGGCCCAATCGAGAGTCAATTCTGCTGCAACGATGGTGGTTATTCTAATTATCATGGCAGTCGCTGAATTTACCCTGGTCACATTCGTAGTGCCAACCGTCCCAGGTGCCAATCCACTACCTACCGCAACCCTGGACTTGCTGGCAACCCCAACAACTACATTACCCGCTCCAACGCAAAATCCTAATGAAACCCCTGGGATCACACCAACCCCAGCAGAAGTTCCTGCGGCGGAGGGGTGTGTAGCAGGACAGGTGAACCTAACCTCGCCCTTGAATGGGGATCGGATTAGTGGGAGCATCACTGTGCGAGGTAGTGCGGATATCCCCAATTTTGGGTTTTACACGCTGCAAATTGCTCACCCGGGTGATGCCATCTGGTTGCCGATCGTGGTTGGGCAACAAGCCGTCAGGAATGATACTTTGGGTACCTGGGAAACATCCACACTAACCCCGGGTGAATATATGCTTAAGCTGGTAGTCACAGATAACGTCGGCACGGTGCTGACACCATGCAGCATTCAAGTGACCGTGGAACCACCACCCTAGAGCCTTATAGGAGAAGATATGCCAGAAATCGAAATTCGTCCACCCACATCCGCAGAGATCCCCAAATTAGTGGATATTGACCACGATTATGTGAGTGATCACGTCTGGCAGATGGAAGTTCAGCACGAGACCGGGCAGAAGCCTTCTGACTTACAGGTGGAAATCACATTTCGGCAATTAAAATTACCCAGATCAATTCGGGTGGCATATCCACGTTCACCGACAGAGCTTACGAATGATTGGAAGGATCGTTCCTGTCTGTTGGTAGCAGCCTTGCAGGGTGAGGTGGTAGGTTATGCCAGCATGATGCTGACGATCGCCCCGTATACTAGCTGGATGACTGACCTGGTCATCATGCGCAGGCTACGCCGGCAGGGGATTGGCAGTGCACTGGTATTAGCAGGGCAAGAATGGGCACGGCACAAGCGATGTTTACGGATGGTAATGGAAATGCAACCCAAAAACTACCCTGCAATATGCCTGGCTCAAAAACTAGGATATGACCTTTGTGGATATAATGATCATTATTTTCGCAACCATGACATTGCCTTATTTTTTTCCAAGGGTTTGAGGTAAACCCGGGATAATTTATTGATATATTGTCCTTAATCGATAGTCGTGGTCGGTGTGTGGTTAAGAATTTTTGATAGTTTAATATGATCGGTACAACAATATCTGGTTTAAAATTTATCAACCAGCTACTGACAGCTGGGATTGCCATTACCGCATTCTCATTACTATTATATGCATTGACTTTTAATTTGCGTGATCGTGTAGCCCGGACGTTCGCGCTCATCCTGATTTGTGTCGTAATCGTCTTCGTGGGGGATGCAATCAGCAGCGTGGTCAGCTCAGATCAAATGCTACAGCTATGGCTGCAGTCAGAATGGCTGGGTATCACGCTTTTACCAGCCTGTTATTTCCAATTCTCTGATGCACTCATGGCAACAACAGGAAGTCAGGCTTATGGAAGTCAAAAGTGGTTCGTCCGGCTGCTCTATCTGATCAGTCTGGGATTCCTGGCGAGCCTGCCTTTTATGCTATTGGTCGGGCCACTCGTCCCGAATGCCAGCCCCGCCCCACATTTGGAACGAACCTGGCTCACCTGGATATTTGCGGTTTATTTCGTGGCTGCCATGGTATGGTCCTGGCTTAACTTCCGTCGAGCTTACCAACGGACGGTGACACCAACCAGCCGGCGGAGGATGCGGTATTTAATCACCGGAGCATTGGCGCCAGTACTTGGTTCTTATCCCTTCCTGCTTTTTGGATCGAGCCTTGCCACCAACCACCCGCTTTTATTTTGGTTGGTGGCCGTATTGATTAACATTTTTGTCCTGGCACTCCTGGTCATCATGGCTTACTCGGTTGCCTTCTTTGGAGTATCCTGGCCCGATCGGGTGGTAAAACGCAGGCTATTTAAATGGTTGATGCGAGGCCCTGTGACTGCCTCCACAGTCCTGGCGATCACCACGCTCGTAAGACGGGCGGGCGAGTATTTCGGGTTCGAATATTCTGCTGCGGTACCCATCGTCATGGTGGGCTCCTTGCTACTATTTGAGTATGCCATCACCCTGGCAGCGCCACTATGGGAACGTTGGTCATTCACGGGAGGAGATAAATCGAATTTATTACTTGTCCAGACCTTGAATGAACGTTTGCTCACCACGGGAGACATGCGCCAGTTCCTCGAGTCAGTTTTGGCAGCGGTATGTGATCGCATTCAGGCATCGAGAGCATTTATCATTGCGCTGGACGCAGGTGATCTTGAAATGATGGTGAACATTGGGGATACGCCGCCCATAGAAGAAATGTCAGATAGCTTGAACCAAGTGGTGGCTCAAAATGGGAACGGGAAGGGATTCTTTACCTGGAATAGCTATTGGTTGGTCCCACTCCACAGTCAACGGATAAACGTGGGTGGGTTGCTGGGAATATTAGGCATTGCACGAAATCCCGAGAGTACACCAGGAGAGGATCAAAAAGAGGCAGTCTTATTCCTGGCTGAACGAGCAGCAACGGCATTGGAAGATCACGTCCAGCAACAAGAGATATTCAACTCGATTGAATCTTTAAGCCCACAAATTGATATGATCCAACGCTTACGGGCAGCATCCAGCTATGGCGGAACCAAAGTACTCACCGCATCGGAAATTCCATTGGAATCACCTGATCTGGCGCGTTGGGTTAAAGATGCCTTGACGCATTATTGGGGAGGACCACGGCTCACGGATAGCCCATTGATGGGTTTAAGGGTGGTGCAAAAAACCCTTGAGGAGCATCAGGACAACCCAGCCAATGCTTTAAGGGCGATATTACGTCAAGCTGTTGAGCAGGTGCGTCCGGAAGGGGAGCGCCGATTCACCGGGGAATGGATCCTTTATAACATTTTGGAGATGAAATTTATGGAGGGGAAAAAAGTTCGTGAGATAGCTGCACGCTTATCAATGTCGGAGGCAGATTTGTATCGAAAACAGAGAGTGGCAGTTGAAGCTGTTGCCGATGCAATCCTTGACATGGAGCAAAAAGCCAGGGCAGATACAAAAATGGGATAGATAGTAAAATTAGCATACGATTTAAAGCTAAGGAGGGATTAATGGTAAGTAAACAGTTCAATAATTCGGAGCCCCCAGAGATTGATGATGCCTGGTGGACGGCATTATTAGCTGAAGAGGAAAAGTACAATCATTCGGGATCAAAGGAACTTGCCAAGGCGGATGAATTTTATGAGCAGGGGAGTCATGGCACCCGAAAGGGGATAAAAACCAGCGAGATCGACTGGAATATGGTGCGCGACTTATTCGAAAGCGATCAAGTGATTACACTTGAGATCACCGGCTTCAACCGGGGGGGACTGTTAGTTGGAGGGAGCGGGTTGCACGGATTTGTGCCCATATCTCATCTTTTGGAGATCAACTGCCTGACTGATGAAGATGAAAAGGAGAGCATCCTATCAAGCTATGTGGGTCGCACAGTGGCATTTAAAGTGATCGAGTGCGATCCTGAGCGGGGGCGGGTGGTATTTTCTGAGAGAGCTGCATTGGCAGAATCAGGAAAGAGGAACTTGCTGTTTAGCGAAATTTTCCCTAGCAAACGTGTATGTGGAGTGGTAACCAATATTACTGAGTTTGGGGTATTTGTAGACTTAGGCGGGGTGGAAGGTTTAATCCACGTCTCTGAGCTTTCATGGGGCAGAGTGCGACATCCAACCGAAGTAGCTAAAGTGGGTGAAATGGTGCAGGCATATGTAATCCAGGTCGACCAGGACCGGTCGCGGATCGCGCTCTCCTTGAAGCGATTGATCCCGAACCCGTGGGAAACAGCGGAAGAGCGCTATCAACCTGGTCAGGTGGTAAGCGCGGTGATCACAAGCATTGTCCCATTCGGGGCATTCGCCCGACTCGAAGAAGGGTTGGATGGGTTGATCCATTCATCTGAGATTGCTGAGGTAGGTTCTCAGGCTGAGTCAGACGAAGGTTTGTATGAAGGTCAAACGGTCCAGGTACGGATATTAAACGTCAATTCGGCACGCCAACGCTTAGGATTGAGCTTGAACCTGGGCAAACAATAACTATTGTTAGCTCTTTTTATTAGTTATCCTTTTATGGTATGAATAAAACTTGGTGGTGGATGGCAGCTTTTATCATTGTGGGGGTATTATTAGGGGTGGGTATTTTACTCTTGGTCACACGTCCTCCAAGTGGAGAACCCATTGTTTTACTTCCAGCGCCTACCCCAGCACCTATTACAGTGTACGTTAGTGGGAATGTAAAACAAGCAGGATTATATCCACTGCCTTCAGGCAGCCGGGTGAACGATGCAATTCAGGCTGCAGGTGGTTTCACCGAGGATGCGAATACACAAATGCTCAACCTTGCTGAAACCCTGGAAGATGGGGAGCAGATCGATGTGCCTGGAATAATCCCTCTTGATCCTACCCAAGGTGAATCGAGGTCAATAAACCCATCTGTCACGTTAGTGAATATAAATATCGCCACATTGGAGCAGCTGGATACTCTGCCGGAAATCGGTCCGATAACTGCTCAGAATATTATCGATTACCGGAATGCGAATAGTGCATTCGCCAAGATCGAGGATATTCAGGATGTCAAAGGGATTGGGACAGTGATATTTGAAAAAATCAAGGATTTGATTACAGTTGGAACGTCCCCATAACACGTTGACGTGCGTTCTCAATGTGTTCCAACATCACAATACGCACCTCAACTTCATCATGCTGATGGAGTGCTTCGAGTATCCTACGATGTTCGTTTAGAGAAAATTCAGCGCTTGAATCACGCTTCCAGGAGGCAAGGTTAAAGCGCGTAGCCACCTGGTGAAGATGGAGCAGGTGGCGGCAGAGATAACGATTCCCGGTGGCGACTGCCAGGATGCGGTGAAATTCGTAGTCCTGATTAGCAACTGCGACTAAGTCAGCTTTTGAAGCTGCGATTTTACTCTGGTCAATGATGTGCTCCAATTGGAGAACCTCATCTTCGGTGAGGTGCTTACAGGCGAGGGAGGCTGCAGGACCAATCACCATTGCCATGGCTTCCATAACCTCGATAAATTCGAAAACGCTTAATGGTGTAACCACCACGCCATGGCGGGGGATAATTTGCAGCAGGGATTGTTCAGCCAGACGTTGAAAAGC
>CAZXPK010000008.1:23304-30013 GCA_964642565.1 uncultured Anaerolineaceae bacterium | reverse complement strand
TCAAACGCTATGCCATCAATGATGGCCCAGGGATTCGAACCGCGGTCTTTTTTAAAGGCTGCCCCCTCGATTGCTGGTGGTGCCACAATCCCGAAGGTCAAAGCGCGCAACCACAACTAATGTTCAGGTCGAACCGGTGTAAATCGTCCAAAGCTTGTTTGCAAGTCTGTCCACGAGATGCAATCACCTGGAACGAAGGACCGGTTACCAACTGGGATGAATGTGATGACTGTGGGAAGTGCGCTGAAGTTTGCTTCGCTGGGGCACGTGAGATAATCGGTCGGGAGTTGAACATCGATCAGTTGATGGCTGAGATAGAACGGGACATTCCATTCTATGACCAATCGGGGGGTGGAGTGACGTTTACAGGCGGGGAACCCATGCAGCACATAGAATTCCTGGAAGAAGGATTGCTTGCCTGCAAAGAGCGCCAGATCCACACGACAGTGGATACTTGCGGATATAGTTCATGGAAAAATTTTAGCTCGATACTAGCTTTCGTGGACCTTTTCTTGTACGATGTGAAACTCATGAATGCAGATAAGCACATAAAATATACAGCTGTCTCCAACAGGCGGATATTGGACAATCTAGAAAAACTTTCGAGCGCAAGGGCACACATCATTGTACGCATCCCACTCATCCCCGGGATTAACGATGATGATGAAAACACCGAAATGTGCGGATCTTTTTTAGCAGGCATCCCCCACCTTGATGGAGTCGAATTGATGCCCTATCATGAGATTGGGATGGCAAAATATCAAGCATTGGGAATAAATTACAGGTTGGAAAACACAATATCTCCAACAGATGAGCAAATTGGCAAGGTGGAAGAATTACTCTCTACCTACCATTTGCCCGTCATCAAGCATCTCCCTGGGAGGATCCTATGAGCATGACCGCACGAGTGAAAATACTTCGCCAACAAAGCCTGGAAGCTGTAGAGACGTTTTCTTCTGAGCGGGCAGAGCTAATAACGGAATTTTCGTCGCAGGATATGGGATTGGTTTCATCCCCTAAGCGTAGAGCACTGGCTTTCAAGTACCTGATGGAGCACAAAACGATTTGCATCAATGATGGAGAGCTGATCGTTGGTGAGAAGGGTCCGACACCCAAAAATGCCCCGACCTTCCCTGAGTTATGCTGTCACAGCCTGGAGGACCTGGACGTACTTAACAACCGCGAGAAAACGTCATTCAAGGTCAGTACAGAGACGAGGCGCATCTATCAAGAACGAATTATCCCATATTGGCAAGGAAAGTCGATGCGGGAGCTCATCTTCAAGGAGATGACCGAGGAATGGAAGGCAGCCTACCAGGCAGGCATCTTCACAGAATTCATGGAACAACGCTCCCCAGGTCATACCGTGTTGGACGACAAGATTTATAAAAAGGGGATGTTGGATTTCCAGACGGAGATCCATGCCAGCCTATCAAAGCTGGACTATTTAAACGACCCATTGGCGTATGAGAAACAGGAAGAGTTACACGCCATGCACATCGTAACGGATGCGATTATGCGGTATGCCGAACGACATGCTGAAAAAGCGCTCGATCTTGCGAGCAAGGAGCAAGATCAGCAGCGTAAAAACGAGCTGCTGAAGATTGCAGAGGTTTGCCAGCACGTCCCTGCGCGTGCCCCTCGAAATTTCTGGGAGGCGATACAGTACTACTGGTTCGTTCACCTGGGTGTGACGATCGAGCTAAATACCTGGGATGCATTTTCACCGGGGCGTCTGGACCAGCACCTGCTACCTTTCTACCAACAAGAGCTTAGCGAGGGGAGCCTGGATCACACAACAGCTGAGGAATTGCTGCAATGTCTGTGGATTAAGTTCAATAACCAGCCTGCACCACCTAAAGTGGGTGTGACCGCTGAGGAAAGTGGTACGTATACCGATTTTGCGCAAATCAATTTAGGAGGCGTACGTCCGGATGGCTCGGACGGCGTGAATGAGGTGACCTATCTCCTATTAGACGTGATCGAGGAGATGCGCTTGTTACAACCGTCCACCTCGATACAGGTGAGCAAGAAGAATCCTGACCGATTCATCAAGCGTGCTGCAGAGATCATTCGAACTGGTTTTGGGCAACCCTCGGTGTTCAATGCTGACTTGATCGGACAAGAATTGATGCGCATGGGTAAAACCATCGTGGATGCACGCTGTGGAGGGTCGAGTGGTTGTGTAGAGGTGGGGGCGTTTGGCAAGGAAAATTATAACTTGACCGGTTATTTCAACCTTCCCAAAGTATTGGAAATTACTCTGCATAATGGGATCAATCCGCGAACGGGTGGACAAACCGGCATTACGACCGGCGACCCATGTACTTTTCAATGCATGGATGAGTTGTATGACGCATTCGAAAAACAGGTCAATTACTTTGTGGATGTTAAAGTCCGAGGGAATAACGTCATCGAACGCTTATATGCGCACTATATGCCATGCCCGTTGCTTTCGCTTTTGGTGGATGACTGTATTCGCAAAGGTAAGGATTACCATGATGGAGGCGCACGCTATAACACCACTTATATCCAGGGTGTGGGTCTGGGTACAATGACCGACGCCTTGACCAGCTTGAGCTACCATGTATTCGATCACCAAACATTATCGCTGGGGGATTTTATTGCCATCCTGGACGCCAACTATGAAGGAAATGAGCAGCTGCGGCAGCAACTCCTAAACCGGACACCAAAATACGGGAATGATGATGATCAGGCAGACAAAGTGATGCAGCGTATTTTTGAGATTTACTACAATGCAGTCGATGGGCGTCGAAATACCAAAGGGGGGGAGTACCATATCAATCTCCTGCCCACCACAGTCCATATTTATTTCGGTGCCGTCACAGGGGCAACCCCCGACGGACGCATGGCAGGAACTCCACTTTCAGAAGGTGTATCTCCAGTGCAAGGCGCTGATCACAAAGGACCTACGGCAGTTATTCGTTCAGTTGCCAAAATGGACCATGTACGGACGGGAGGTACTCTGCTTAACCAGAAATTCACCCCTCAGGTGCTGAGCAGCGAGGATGGATTGGATAAGCTGGTACAGCTCATCCGGACGTATTTCCGTTTGGATGGACATCACATTCAATTCAATGTGGTGGATGCAGCAACTTTACGCCTGGCCCAGCAACACCCTGAGCAGTACCGCAGCTTAATTGTGCGGGTTGCGGGGTACAGTGATTACTTCTGTGACCTGAATAAAACCCTACAAGATGAAATTATTACGCGGACGGAACACGAAGCGTTCTAAAGCTTTGGCAGGACAATGGTTTGTTGAGCCTGATATTTTCCTTTTTTATCCGCATAGGAAGTTTCACACAGCTCATCCGCAACGAAGAATAAAACCTGGGCAATGCCCTCGTTGGCATAAATTTTGGCTGGCAAGGGCGTGGTGTTGGAAATCTCAAGAGTAACATAACCCTGCCACTCCGGCTCAAAGGGGGTCACGTTGACGATAATGCCACAACGGGCATAGGTAGACTTTCCCAGGCAGATGGTGAGTACTTCGCGGGGAATGCGGAAATATTCAATCGTACGCGCCAGAGCGAATGAGTTGGGAGGGATAACGCACACATCACCTTTATAGTCGACCATAGAGCGGGTGTCAAAATGCTTAGGATCGACCAGAGCAGAATAAACATTGGTGAAGATCTTAAACTCATCAGCAACCCGGATGTCATAACCATATGAAGACACTCCATAGGATATGACCCCATCACGCACCTGGCTATCTGCAAATGGCTCTATCATGCTTTTTTCCATTGCCATTTTACGAATCCAATGATCAGGTTTCAGTCCCATGCTATACTCCTCATACTATCTCTTCAAGTGATCGATTTACAGTCGCTCGATGTGAAGTCCAACCAACGCAATAAGCGACCTGTATGGATCAATCGGTCAGCTAAACTCACCAACCACTGGTTTTGAAAATAATCTCCAAGAAGTGTTCCCGTTCCTCTGGGGTCATGAGGCGAGGGCGGGCAAAATCGACAAAGCGGATGGTGATGAGCTCCGTGCTTATATATTGCCCATCATAGAAAACATGGCGGTCAATGAATGCATCATCACAGGCATAATCAACACAATAGTGATACTGGTCAAAAAACAGGTTCCCCAGCCCATAGTGGATGAATGATCCATTTTCGAATGCAAAGCCGTGCGGTTGGTGTGCCTGGCTGCCACTGACAATCGTCGCTCCTGCAGCAGCAACTAACCCAAAGTCATCTGCCAGGGTCGGCTCAGTTGTATACGTATAATATTCACGATGCTGGAAGGTGAATATCACCTGATAACCTTCATCGCGGAGGGTGGGAATTTCGGTGCTGATCCAATTAAAGTCGCATTGGGCTGCACCTGGATGGCTATCAGTGGCAATTGCGTCACAAGGGATTTCGTTCTTTACCTGGCACCCGACGTTACAACCCATGAAGGCAATTCGGTTCCCATTATTTTCCAGCTTCACAGGTTGGCGAGCTTCTTCGGCATTAGCTCCACCACCATAATAGGGCCAGCCAAGGTCTTTATACATTTGAAGGGTATATAATGTGGCTTCAGCACCATAATCCATGAAGTGATCTCCGGTCAACTCGACGATATCGGTGCCAACAGCCTTAAGCAGGTCAATATACTTTGGGCTGGAACAGAAAACCAGGGAGGTCATGGTTTGAGTCGGATAGGGACAATTTGGCGAGAAAGGGATTTCATTGCTAATATGAGTGATATCTGCCTGCGCCAGGAGTGCCCCGATATCCCTGGCAGGGTAGGTGATACCTTCCTGCTCCATTACGTAAGCAGTGGCACGAACCATTGCCGTCACGCCGGTCATTGCCACTGTGGTGAACCGGGAGGCATCACGGTTGGTGATGGGCAGGTTCAATACATCTGGGTGCACGCTATCGGTACCAGATAAGACAAAAGGAATATTCAGTGGATAGGCAGCAGGGTCAAAATCCTTGCGGATTGGGGATTGACTATCAATAGTCAAAACTTTCCAGCGCGGTTCAAGCGTTTCAAAGGGAACGATCGCCCAGGAGGGCCGGTTTGACCAAGCATAATCAAGCAGCTGGTCAGCTGGAAGGATCTGTACAGCCTGTGGGGTAGGGGGTCCCCAATAGGCTGTAAACACATCCAAAGTATTATCATCCATGAATAGCGGAGAACCGGAGAAAGGAATGATGGAATCACCATTCCAGGCAGCTTGAAGCTCATCACTGGTAATCCCATCGATTATCGTTGGAAAGGGAACAACCAGGGCATAATTCCATATGCTCGTTGGGGGTGAATTGTGATCACCCACAATTAAAGTAATATCTGCTTCTTCAGGTGTTGTCGCAAGGATATACCCATCTGGAAGTATGATGGAAGAGCGCATTTTTTCTGGCAGATAGGGTGCAAGCCAAATCTGATGGGTGGGTTGGGTGGGAGAGGCTGAAGTATTGGTTGGTGATGCTGTATTTATGTTAGCAGGGACTGAAGGTAGCGGAATTGCGGTTTGGGGAGTAGTTGATATGGATGGGGAGGATGTGGATCCTTGTTTGCAGCCTACGAACAGGAAGCTAAGAATGAAGATAAGAATAATGCTTTTATTCGCTCTTCCCAGTGATCGGGAAGAGCCTGGTGAAAACCCTATGAGCCAGCGGGTCATTGACTATAAACCTCGCTCATGCAAGGCTGTGTGAATGCGAGATTCAATCTCGGCAGCATGATGCTCAATCCCAGCGAACTCACTTAAGATGGGGTTGGCAAGGTTTGGAGGTAATTCCTTGACATTGATGCGAATGTTGAAGGCTGCTCCGTGGATGGCGGCAGCTGCGAGAGCTGCGCCAGTTGCCCCATCACTCAATGCTGAGATGTTCCCGAGTCTGATGATTTGGTCTGCCAATTCGAGCACTTGTAAAGATTTATGGGCAACACCCAGCGGAGCTTGGGTAGCCAGTAAGGTAGCTTGCTCGATAGCTTTCTGGCGGATTCCCAGCTGCTCATGGGTATCTTTGGGTAACTTATATGCAGTCATAACGCTTTCAAATGCGGATGAGTCAAGCTGGATAGAATGGGTAAGATCGCTACGTAACGCCTCAGCTTGGGTAAGGATGGCTTGCATTTTGGACTCAATTTCAGTATATTTTTTCTTACCAATGGTTAATCGAGCGACCATGGAAACCAAACCAGCTGCAGCAGCACCGGAATAGGCAGCTGCCGAACCACCCCCAGGCGTAGGTGCGATTGAAGCTAACGCATCAAGGAATTCCGTCCCATATTCAGGATGTTCAATCGATTGCTTTTGGGATGGCTGCAGCATGGCATACAACTTTTGCTCCAAGATTTGTTCTGGCTTGAATTGGTCCAGCTGCAAGTACCAGACTGCAGCCTCAACCAGGGCAGCCTGAGGAATTAAACCGACCAGCTCAGCATGATGAATCATCACTCCATATCGGGCGGCTTCGCGACGGATTGTCTCCACCACCAGCGCCAGGGGGGTCTTGTGATAATTGGTCAGGTTCATTGAGATCTGAGCGAGCCCGTCCACCTGCATGCCTAAAGCTTTAACAAAGTGCAACCCCCCAGATGAGAAGCGGATGGTTTTGGCTATTTTCTCGGCAATGGATACATCGTCAGTTGTCAGGTAGACATTATAAGCAATCAGTGGTTGGCGGGCACCGATGACCGTTGCCCCAGCGGGACCGACACGATTGGGTCCAAAATC
>CAZXPK010000008.1:14804-23204 GCA_964642565.1 uncultured Anaerolineaceae bacterium | reverse complement strand
CTCAGCTGCCCTGGCGA
This sequence comes from uncultured Anaerolineaceae bacterium, assembly GCA_964642565.1. Taxonomy (GTDB): domain Bacteria; phylum Chloroflexota; class Anaerolineae; order Anaerolineales; family UBA4823; genus FEB-25. The sequence continues at coordinate 23,187 of CAZXPK010000008.1, read as the reverse complement.
TGGAGCGAAAGGCAGCCTCTTCTACGGCATCTGGAGGACCGACGAAGGTTAATACAGTTCGATTGTGGTCCAGGTCAGAATGACGGTCCAACAAAGTGACGCCTTCCACGGAAGTGATTGAATTCATAATCGCCTCAATGACATCCGGTCGGCGCGCTTCAGAATAATTGGGAATACATTCAAGTATGGGATTTGTCATGACTGACCTCGATAAGGTGATTTAGGGTAATTATACCCTTGGTGTTTGGGGTAGGGAGTTGAATGGCTGTTATAACATTTTCACAGCTCAACTCGAATTGTTGACTTGAATTGTCGTTCACGGTAGAATGAAAGCGAACATTCCATGCCTCGCACACGGTTTATAAAGTATACAATCTTATTATTGGTGTTCATAACTAGCTTGTCGTGCCGCCAATCCATTCAGCCAGGGTCAATTCCCACCATTGGATACAACAGTACTACACCTGATGCAACTCAACCGGCAGTACCCGAACCCACCAGAGCTATCTACATACCCGTGGCAAGGAGTCCAGATGACGTCACGATTGAATCTCCAACCCCCGACATAGCCCGTGAACTACCAGAGATAGCCACTGAGGACGAACAATATATCGTTCAGGTGGGAGATTCATTGGGAAGTATTGCTATCAAATACAATATTATTGTACAGATGATCATTGAAGCGAATAAGATCAGCAATCCCGACTTGCTCGAAGTGGGTCAGGAATTGATAATCCCAGCTCCCATCCCGGGTGATCAAGGATCCGGTTTTAAAATCATTCCAGACTCGGAGCTTGTCTTTGGTCCTTATGCACAAAGCTTTGACTTGAAGGAATTTGTGAGTCGGTATGATAGCTATCTAAGCCGGTACAGTGAAGAAGTGGAAGGTCAAACACTCACTGGGGTAGAAATTGTGCAGCTAGTGGCTCAGGATTACTCGGTTAATCCGAGATTATTGCTGGCGGTGTTGGAATATCAAAGTGGCTGGGTCACCAAGGCAAACCCGAACCAGGATGGGCGGGATTTTCCAATTGGAATCAGGGATAGCTGGCGTAAAGGGTTATACCTGCAGCTAGCCTGGGCAGCCAATAACTTAAACCGAGGGTATTACTTGTGGCGAGTGGATGGGATTGGGGGATGGCTTTTAAGTACGGGTGAAATCATCCCGATCGACCCGTCGATTAATGCTGGCACTGCAGCTGTGCAACAGCTGTTTGCCCTGCTTTATGATCGGGCCGGCTGGGATTATGCCGTCTCACCTGAGGGATTGTTCGCTATGTTTAGCGGTTTCTTTGGACACCCGTTTGACTATGGTTTCGAGCCATTAATACCGGAAGACTTAGAACAACCTGCCATGCAATTGCCATTCGAAACAGGCGTGGATTGGGCTTATACAGGCGGACCCCATGGAGGTTGGGGAGATGGATCTGCTTGGGCAGCCCTAGATTTTGCCCCGGGAGCTATTGGGCTTGGTTGCGTGCAAAGTGACCTATGGGTGGTGGCAGTTACGGATGGTTTGATTATCCGAGCTGACAATGGCAGGGTGATCGAAGACCTGAATGGAGATGGAAATGAAGGTACAGGGTGGATCGTCTTGTATATGCACATCGAAGGTCGTGATCGGGTTCAAGCCGGAACATACGTGAAGGCCGGGGAGAGGATCGGGCATCCCTCTTGTGAAGGAGGCTACTCTACCGGCACGCATTTCCATTTGGCGAGGCGGTATAATGGTGAGTGGATTCCAGCCGACCAAGCGGAGGCAGGATTTGGAGTGCCATTTAATTTGGAAGGTTGGGTATCAAGCGGTAATGGTATAGAATACGATGGGTTTTTAGAACGTGATGGAGAATCGATCGAAGCCTGGGAAGGTTTTTACCCTGCGAACACAATCCACCGATAAGCATAACAAGCTCTCGATCTCGCATAGGGCTGTGATTTGCGGCTTGGTAGTGGCATTTGTCAGTCTTTCTTGCGCGATTGGTGTATTGGATCAAAATGATCCGCTCTTCAACGCACCCAACGGTTTGGAATTAAGGTCACCCACCCCCTCCATAAACTTTCCCACTGATCGGGCAAAGCCGACTAAAACCGGTAGCTCAGCAGCTGAAGAAATTCTTCCATCATCAACCGAAATTTCGACACCCCCCTCGGTACCCATCGATACAGCGCCACTTCTTTATTACACCCAGGCAGGGGATACACTGCCGGTAGTAGCCATTCGATTCGAGGTCGATACAGATGAGATTAGCTCTTCTGCAGGATCACTTCCCACGACAGGATTATTGACCCCCAATACTTTATTGATCATTCCACATATGTTGGTAAATACCACCAGCCCAGTCAAAATAATACCTGATAGCGAGCTTGTTTATTCGCCGTCTGCGGTCGATTTTGATGTTGAAACCTTTATTAACCAGGCAGGTGGATACTTGAGCAGGTATAAAGAGTGGCTAGGATCTACACAGTGGACCACGGGTGTGGAGATTGTGGAAAAGATCGCCACGGAAAACTCGATCAACCCCAGGTTGCTTTTAGCATTGTTGGAATATCAGAGTGGTTGGGTTTATGGGATACCCTCCAACCCCAAGCAGGAGGATTATCCGATGGGTAAGGTGGATTTGTCCTTAAAAGGTCTATATTCACAACTTGCCTGGGCGGTTAACCAATTATCCGTTGGATATTACGGCTGGCGTGAAGGGTGGGTGACCGACATCCTATTTTCGGATGGGGTTTCAGCCCGACTGGCACCGGATTTAAACAGCGGCACAGTTGCCATACAATATTATATTGCTCAGATTTATGACACACCTGGATGGCTGGGGGCGATCGATACAAATGCTGGTATTCCAGCGCTTTACGACAGGATGTTTGGGAATCCCTGGATCAGAGCAATGGACGTCGAACCATTGTACCCTCCTAATTTGAGTCAACCTGATTTGATCCTTCCATTTTTGATCGGGCAGGTGTGGAGTTATACAGGCGGACCTCACGGAGCATGGGAAAGAGATGGAGCGCGTGCAGCCATCGATTTCGCGCCTGGCAGCACAGAGTCGGGCTGTGTAGCATCCACGGCATGGGTGGTCGCCTCGGCTCCGGGGCTGGTTGTCCGGGCGGGTAATGGTGTGATTGTCGAGGATCTGGATGGTGACGGGAACGAGCAAACTGGCTGGGACATCCTGTATTTGCACGTCAATGGTTTACGCATCGGTGTAGGTGATTGGGTCGAAACCAGCGATTATTTGGGTCACCCCTCTTGCGAAGGTGGAATTGCCACAGGAACTCATGTGCACATAGCCCGAAAATATAATGGCGAATGGATTTCAGCCGATGGTCCACTCCCCCTGGTATTAAGTGGATGGACGGTTCACGCCGGTACTATACCGTATGAAGGAACGATGACCAAAGGAAATGATACGGTAACATCCAGTATTTATGGGTCAGGTGAGTCGCAAATCACGAGGACCAGGGAGAACCCTTAGAAGTTGGTTACCCTTCCAGGTAAGAACAATAAATATCAGGAAGATTTGTCAGAAAATGAACAAGCTGTATAAAAGCGCTCTCCTGGTCACGATATTATCGGTTATCTTAAGTGCATGCGGGGTGACCTCCCTGAATCAGATCCCTCAAACCACAGGGACAACAATCCAAACCCCGACGCAGAATTTGATAATCAGCCAAGCAGAAGTCACCACTACCCCATTACCGACCCGCCCTCCATATTCACCAGGTGAGCTGGTGGATTACGTTGCCCAGACTGGGGATTCACTTCCTGGCCTAGCAAGCCATTTTAATACCAGCGTGGATGAAATCTTGGCTGCAAATAGCTTTATCCCGACTGATGCTACGACAATGCCCCCAGGCATGCCGATGAAAATACCGATCTATTACCAGCCATTTTGGGGCTCACAATATCAAATCATACCAGACAGCTTGTTTATCAATGGTCCAGCACAAGTCGGTTTCGATACATCAGCGTTTGTAACGGAGCAACCTGGTTGGCTGAATGGATATAACGAGTATGCTTTCGACGGCAATCGGAGCGGAGCAGAAATCATCGACTATGTGTCATTAAATTTCAGCATCAGCACGCGCCTGCTTCTCACCTTATTGGAATATCAGGATGGGGCTTTATCAATACCCATTTTGCCGGAAGAATCACGCCAATACCCGCTGGGTTTTCGTGATTGGCAACATCAGGGCCTGTATATGCAATTGGTGTGGGCAGCTAATTTGCTTAATAATGCATACTATGACTGGAGGAATGGGGGTCTGGTCGAGTTTGATCACCTGGATGGAACCCAGGAGCGCCCAGATCCATGGCAAAATGCAGCTTCTGTAGCTTTACAATATTATTTTTCACGGTTGATTGACGGGGATCAATATGCCCGAGCCGTTGCACAGGATGGGTTTGCGCTTTCATATCGGAACTTATTTGGTGACCCCTGGCAGTCAGTTATGCCTCACATCCCGGGAAGTTTGGTTCAACCCGACTTTACGCTACCATTCCTGCCCGGTTTAACCTGGGCTTATACTGGAGGCCCTCACACCGGTTTTGGAGAGGGAGAGCCACTGGCTGCCATCGATTTTGCTCCGGGTGCATTAACCACCGGATGTGTGCAAAGTAATGAATGGACTACTGCAATCGCTCCTGGGGTAGTGTCGAGGTCTGATGCAGCCGCGGTTGTGTTGGATTTGGATGGTGATGGAGATGAACGAACGGGGTGGATCGTCTTTTACTTCCACATTGAGACTAAAGACCGAGTGCCGGTGGGTACAGTGTTACAAACAGGCGATCCGATTGGTCATCCATCCTGTGAAGGTGGACGAACGACAGGCACGCACGTACACATTGCCCGGAAATACAATGGGGAATGGATACCTGCGGATAGCGTAATACCTTTTAATCTTGGGGGTTGGGTGGCACATAAGGGGTCTTTGGAATATGAAGGAACTCTCACCAAGGGAGGAAAGACGATTGTCGCGTGCACTTGTGCGGATGCCACAAGCCAAATCGTTGCAGACAAGTAGGGCTTTTTATAGAAAATGAGGATTGCTCAATTATTCATATCATGAATGAACAGGGTCGTAATAAAAACATTTAAACGATGGTAACTTCATCCTTACGATTCGTAATTGCAGGTCAGTTAAAACGGGATTTTGCACTCATCCCCAATGGAAAAACATTGGTTGATGTTCTCGGTGGGAATATTATCTATGCAGCTACCGGTTTTGGGGTTTGGGAACTGCCAAAACTGGTAGGATTGGTAGCACGAGTTGGAGAAGACTACCCCCGGGAATGGCTAGATGAGATCAATCAACGTGGGTTTGATATTCGAGGCATCCACATATTACCCGAGGCCATCGACTTGCGTTCTTTTTATGTATACACCGATATGTATACACGCTTAACCGAAGACCCGGCTGTACATTTCACACGTTTACAACAACCATTTCCAAAAGCACTACTCAATTACACACGGCCAGTAAATAGTTATGATAGCCGCTCACGCCTAACTTCTACCTCATTACGCCAATCAGACATCCCTGAAGGTTTTCTTGATGCGACAGCAGCTCATCTTTGCCCAATCGATTATCTGACCCATACATTGCTACCCGCAGTATTACGCCAAAATGGTTTTACAACGGTTACCCTTGACCCATCTGCTGGGACGATGTCACCTACATTTTGGGACGATATTCCTGCCATGGTGACCGGTTTGACTGCATTTCTACCCAGTGAAGAAGAGATGCGAAAACTATTTCATGGCAGGAGCACTGATCTCTGGCAGATGATGGAGGCCATCGCGAATTATGGGTGTGAAATTGTGGTGGTTAAAAGAGGCGAGCGCGGTCAATACTTATATGATCGAGCAACCAGAGCACGGTGGGAAATCCCAGCTTACCCCGCAAAGGTTGTTGACCCGACTGGGGCTGGTGATTCATTCTGTGGGGGTTTTTTAGCTGGTTATAGGCAAACGTATGAGCCTCTCCAAGCTGCATTGTATGGGAGTATTTCGGCCTCGCTAACTATCGAAGGAAGTGGAGTATTCTATGCCCTGGATGCCTTACCAGGATTGGCTCAAGCAAGACTCGATGCGTTGAAAGAGGGTATACGAAAGGTTTAAGTTGGAAATGGATCCATCGATTGTCGAGCGTGTCATAGATCTGGCAATGCAGATACAACAAATTCCAGCGCCCACGTTTGGAGAGGGACGACGAGCAGAATTTGTGCGAAAATCTTTCTGTGATCTGGGAGCGAAAGACGTCACAGTTGATGATTCTGGAAATGTCTACACCCACATCGGTGGACGGGGTAACAAGCAGCCGCTTGTTGTATCGGCACATTTAGATACGGTCTTTCCCCAAGACACAGATCTGACCAGCTCTCGCACCCCGGAGAAGATTACTGGACCTGGAATAGGCGATAATTCTTTAGGCCTGGCGGGATTATTTGGATTGTATTGGATTTTCAATGATAATAGTGTCGATTTAGGTACAAACTCAGCCCTGGAAGGCGACCTATGGCTGGTTGCAAATGTGGGTGAAGAGGGGCTGGGTGACTTAAAAGGCATGAAAGCTGTGGTAAACCGCTTTAGGGAAGATGCCCTGGCATACATAGTCCTGGAAGGCATGTCTTTGGGCCATATTTATCATCGCGGGTTGGGAGTGCGACGGTATCGCATCCACGTGCATACCAAAGGTGGGCATTCCTGGGTTGATTATGGCAGCCCATCTGCGATCCATGAGATGGCTGAGTTGGTGGTTAAAATCAAGAATCTGCCTATCCCCACCGAACCACGATCGTCCATGAATGTGGGAGTGATTACAGGGGGTACATCGGTGAATACGATTGCTGCAGATGCGAACTTCGAGCTCGATTTACGTTCGGAAAATATACAAGTGTTAAATAATCTGAGTGATCGGGTGGCGTCACTGGTGGAAGCGGCAGACCGAAAAGGTGGGAAAGCCATCAGAGTGAATGCAGAGGTAATTGGAGACCGCCCAGCAGGAGAAATTCCAGCTGATCACCCATTGGTTAAAGCAGCCATAGAATGCTTTGCCAGGAATGGAATCAAAGTGAAATTGAAAATCGGCTCGACGGATGCCAATGTCCCGCTCAGCCGAGGTCTACCTGCCATCTGCATCGGCCTGACCACGGGCGGCGGTTCGCATACCCTGGAGGAATATATTGATGCCAGACCAGTAGCCCAAGGATTGGGGATCGTGGCGGATATCATTCAAGGGATATATAGGGTCGGAATCAAAAACCCCTGATCATAATCTGCTCAAGCCAGTCGCATACGCACATCGAGTGCTGCTGTGCCCTGCGCATCAGGGAAAACCCGGAGTGGGTTAATCTCGATCTCAGCGAGTTGCGGAAAATCGGCTGAAAGCTGCCCGAGCAGCGTGATCGCCTTCAAAACTGCCTGCCGGTCGGCGGGAGGCAGGCTACGGAAACCATGCAGCCGACGACCTGCCCAAGTATTTTCCAACATCCATTCTGCATCCTGATGTGTCAGGGGTGCCAGAGCAAAGGTGACATCTTTAAGCCCCTCAACTTCCACCCCACCTGAGCCAAACATAACCAAAGGTCCAAATTGGGCGTCTTGAATTGCACCCAGGATGACTTCTTGCCCGGCAGGAAGCATGCGCTGAACGTAAACCCCCTGGAGTTTTGCGTGAGGAAAGGCCATCTGGGTATTCGAGACTATTTCAGAAAACCCTGTGGATACAGCTTCTGAGTCAACCAGGTTGAGCATTACACCACCAATATCAGATTTGTGGGTGATATCTGGTGAGGCTATCTTCAACACAACCGGGAAACCCAACTCATGGGCAAATTCAACCGCTTCATCCGAGGAGGTTGCCAGCCGCATGGGTATACCTGGGAGGTGATAAGCCTGTAGAATCGCTGAAGTTTCTGAGGCATTCAAATAACCCCGGTTACTCCCCTGTTGATTAAGGACCTTTTGGACTGCATCTTTGTCTACATCAGCATGGGCAAATTGAGCATCCCTTTCGTGCTCTAAGTACTCCGCCCGCTGTGCCAAAACAGCCAGGGCAGAAGCAGCCCTTTCGGGGAAGCGATATTCAGGCACCCGGGCAGCACGAAAATGCTCAACCGCTTCTTGAATCAAGCGTTCACCCATCAGTGCAATCGTAACTGGTTTTTCAGAGTTGTGGATGATGGGAATCATCGTCTTTGCCACTGCTCCAGCAGTGTGCATGGGCGGCGGGGGAGTGACAACGAGCACACCATTAACCCCAGGATCACTGAGTAAAACCTGCAGACAAGCAGCGAATTGTTCGGGGGAGGCAGAGGCGAGCATGTCCACCGGATTAATTAAACTAGCAGCAGGTGGAAGCAATTTCGCCAGCTTTA
>CAZXPK010000008.1:0-14704 GCA_964642565.1 uncultured Anaerolineaceae bacterium | reverse complement strand
GCCCGCTGCCCGCTTGGATACCGTCCAACTTTTAAAGCAACAATAGGTTTCTGTCGGGTGATTTTTCGCGCTTCCTGGACAAATCGTTGGCCGTCACTCACCCCTTCCAAATACAGGGTCAGGACCCGGGTAAATTGGTCTTCAGCGACGGGAGCCAGTACATCTGTTTCGTTTACATCTGCCTGATTGCCCAAGCTGACCAGTCGTGAAAGACCAAAACCCTGACCGCGCGCCCAATCGATCACTGCAGCACAAATCGCACCAGAATGCGAAATGAAAGCTACATCGCCTGGCGGAGGGCCTGGCGGTGGCAGAAAGGTGGCGTCCAAGGGTAAATGAGTATCAAGCAAACCAATACAATTAGGTCCGATTATACGAATGCCAAAATGCCTGGCGATGTCCATGAGTTCTTTTTCCAATTTAGCACCCTGGTCGCCAGTTTCTCGAAAGCCTCCAGAAGCAACGATCACAGCATGGATTCCCCGGTTGGCACATTCATTCAGGATATTCGCCACACCTGCTGCAGGGATCAATATGATTGCCATGTCGACCGGGTCTGGCAGTTCCATCACGGTTGAGTACATAGGGCGACCAAGCAGGCTGCCACCTTTTGGATTAACAAAGTGGATTACACCTTGATAATTACACTGTACCAGGTTGCGTGCCAAGCCATAACCTAGCTTGGATGGGTCAGTGGACGCACCAACAAGGGCAATACCAAGAGGAGAAAAGTAAGGAGCAAGCGTTGAGGAGGAGTTTTGCATGGGGGATTCTGTAGATTATAGATACTGCTATAGGGATTGTATTTTATAAGGAAGGAATAATGGTCTATTACTAGATAATTAACCGGACAGCAGAGTCGCTAATATTAAAACATAGGTAGCACAGGATTGCACCATTATTACCTCCGTTTACAGCATGACATTATCGAATAATTTTACCTGTAAATAATGAGAATTAAAATCCAGATTGATAGGCCAATGGTGAGGCATTGCAAACATCCTCATATTACTATTGTCCTTATCGACACCTAATCTATCGTCATCACATAGGATTTATTTATCGGTTATACTTTATTGGCTCAAGAAATTGTATGGTCGAGTGGGAAGATCATTGGTAAGTTAGACTGTAACAATACCGATCAAGGTGCATCTAACCAATGAATGGTAATGAAAATAAGGTCGAAACCGAAGGCTTTTCATTAAAAGCATTGCAGGCAGGTGATCCGGAGGAATTTTCACGTGTGGTGGATGCCTATTCCAGCAAGATTTATCGCCTAGCGATAAAAATGCTGAACCAGCAGGAAGATGCTGAGGATGTCTTACAAGAGACATTTTTAAAGGCTTATCGAGGGTTAAAATCGTTCGACGGACGTTCAAAATTGTCCACCTGGCTTTTCCGGATCGCCACAAATGAAGCATTAATGGTCATACGACGTAAACATCCAGAAGTCGTATCCATTGATGAACCCGTGGAAACGGAAGAAGGTGAGCAAGAACCAGTTCAGATCATTGATTGGTGTTGCCTGCCAGAAAACGAGTTGTTATCCGAGGAAACCAAGGAAAGATTAGATGCAGCCGTACAGAAACTTCCTGAGAGATTAAGAGTGGTTTTCCTCCTGAGAGACATAAACGAACTATCGACACATGAGACAGCTGAAGTATTGGGCTTGAGTGATACGGCAGTAAAAACCAGGTTATCCCGTGCTCGATTGCGATTAAGGGAAGAACTATCGACTTATTTTGGTGAACGAACGAGTAATTTACATGAGGCACAGCTTAGTAAATCCATGCATGCTTCCCAGAAAGAGCCTAGATGAGGTGCTTCTTCACCCCCATGGAGAAGAAAGATGATGATGGAAACAACAAAAAGACACGAACATAAAAATTGCCGGCAACTGCTTGGGTCATTATCCGAATATGTGGATGGAGAATTAGACGAAGAGTTGTGTAGTGTCTTAGAGCATCACTTGGAGGATTGTGAAGATTGCCGGATTGTAGTAGATACACTGCGAAAAACCGTTTACCTATATCATGCGACCGCGAGAACTGAAAATATCCCTTCAGATATCCGCCAACGTTTGTATAAATCATTGAATATCGAAAGCTTTTTGGAAAAGTAATCTTTGCCAACGAAAGTGTTACTGGCAATTCGTATCATTTTAATCGGCGGGTATCACCCTCGCGTACAGTAATTCCAAGCGTATCCAAGTATTCGAGCAAAGCAAGAACATAACGGCGGCTGGTTTTGAAATGATCGCGTACCTCTGCAGCTGTAATTGTCCCCTTCTTGTTTAGCAAACTAATGATCTCAGAAAGCATTAGGTCATAGTCCTGCTTACGAAAGACCACATCTGGTGGGATGGGAATTAACAACCCCACTTCGATCATGGCATTATATAGTTCCTCGCCCACCTCAGTCAAGCATTCTTTCGCTGTCGGAGGAGAGAAGGGTGAGGCGATAAAGCGAGCTAATAATCCATACACCGAACGTTGTTGTTGGGGGTTGAATTGAATGGCGTATCCAACACGTCGTACCAATGAGCCGGTCTCTTCGAGCTCCCCTTCAGCTGAAATTCTACGAATAGCGATATTAAATAAACGAGAGGATAACTTCAGGCGGGACTTAAGCTCTTCACGAGGTATCCCTCGCCGCAAGGGGAAAAACTTATGATAATCACCCACTTCTTGCAGCACCTGCCGTTTAAGCTGTTCCCAATAGACTTTAGTTGTCACCAAGGTGAGTGGAGAAATTGCGGTTTGTTCTCCGTTCTCCAATATGATCATTTCTCCTTGTGCAATCAATTCCTGGATGGCATGATTGGCTGTGGAAGTATCAAGGTTGGAACGGGTGATAACATCTTGTAGTGTGGTGGTTCCTAAAGTAAGCAGCGACTGGGACAAGATTTCGGCGGGAGTACCTCGAGCCAAAGTGACAAGACTTGCGAGCTCTTGAGCTGAAAAACGTTTATGTCTACCTTTTGGATGGGGATCAACCACCGTCCCTCCACCCAATGTTTCACCGGGTGAGGGACGTCTTAAGATATAACGATCACCCCGAATGGCAACAACTGGCTCATCGAGCTCAAGCTGCAACCAACCTTCATCTCCAGGCAGCAACTCTTCGCTTCCCAACAAGCGGATCCTGGCTTGGACTTCTGCTGCTCCAAGGAAAAACTTTACCAGTGTATCGTGTTTTAGTGGTTGGGTGATATCAGGCAGCAAGCGAAAGCGAACATCGATACGTCGGCTGGGTTGGTAAGTGCCTGGATAAGTAATAACATCCCCTCGCTTCACTTGATCCACATTGATTCCAGAAATATTCACTGCAGTACGGCTACCTGGAATTGCGGTTTCCTCTTTTCGCTTATGAGTTTGGAGGCCACGAACCCGGGTGTGTAACCCTGATGGGAGGATTTCCACTTCGTCACCAGAGTGCAAGCTGCCCTCACTAAGCGTGCCTGTGACCACTGTACCAAAACCCGGCATCGTAAACACACGATCAACAGGGAGGCGTGGGCGACCCAGGTCGGGTCGTGGAGGTCGATTTGCGAGGCAATCACTGAGGTGATTTAATAATTCAGATATACCCTGGTGGGTACGCGACGAGACCCGGATAATGGGCGCATTTTCCAGAACGGTGTGGCTTAATGCTGAACGGATATCTTCCTCTATCAGGTCGAGCCAATCGGGATCTTCGATAAGATCAATCTTTGTAAGTGCAACAACTCCACCCTGCACTTGTAAGATATCCAAAATTGCCAGGTGTTCGTTGGTTTGAGGCATCATGCCTTCATCAGCGGCAATCACAAACAGAACGGCGTCGATACCCCCAATGCCTGCGAGCATATTTTCTATAAAATCACGATGCCCAGGCACATCCACGATACCAACTTCCTCTCCTGAGGGCAGAGTCAGCCAGGCGAAGCCCAAATCAATGGTCATTTCCCTCTCGCGCTCCTCCTTGAGGCGATCGGGATGGGTTCCTGTCAGAGCTTGAACGAGGGTGGATTTACCGTGATCGACGTGCCCGGCGGTACCGATAACGTGCATAAGCCTTAACGAGAGTGCCCCATGGTTCGTTCGTATGTGGTGACCCATTCATGAGCGACTGCCAATATGGTCTGCAAGCGTTTTTCTACCAGCTCATTTGCTTGTTGAAGTAAGTCTTTTACTTCCTGCAGCTCATCTTCTATGTGAGTGGTTTGTTCAGCCAGCTTATCGAACTGGCGTGTCGCTTCGTTGCGTTGCTCCTCCTGGGTTAGAGTGTAATTCGTCCAGCGTTTCTGGTCATCGGCTTTAAATGTGACCCATTCCTGACGAAAACGGTCTTCAGATAGGCGTTGAATTTCTGTGATTTCACTGATACGACGCTCAACCCGTTGGGTCAAATCTTCCAAATTTGCCTGGATGCGCTTCACCTCACGATGGGTGGTATCAAGGTTGACCAATTGTGTTTCGATATCCGTGGCTTGATTTTCTATTGAATCGAACCGAGATTGCCATTCCTTCCATGTGCGATCCCGCTCGACCTGGGTTATGGTCTGTTTATTAATGAAATTTGTCATCATATCACGCCTTTCGGCTTCAACGGTTGTTATTTCATTGAGACGATTTTCCAGTTTATGCAGGTTGGTATTCATTAATTCACTTTGACCGCGCTGGTCATCCATTCGTTTTCTCAACGCGTTCACCTCGCCCTGCAAGTCCACAATTCGTTTTGCGTCTTGACGACGCCCATCTTCAAGAAGCCGGATCGTGCGCGTGTATTCTTCTTCTTCGATTCGAACTGTGTCTATTTTTCCACGCAACTCGTCCAATGTTCGGCGCATAGCGATTTCTATATCGATGCGCGCCTGGATATTTTTATCCAATTTGGGGATTAGCTCAAGTTGTTTCTGAAGGTCAGTGAAATTACCATCAAAGGATTTAATTTGAACTTGTTGGACTTTTTCAGATTCCTCCATACGTAACTTGAGAGTCTTGTCCAGCTCATCGATCGCTTGTTTGCTCTCTAGACGAGTCTTTATCAGCGCTTGATCATATTGATCCATCCGGACAATGATGGCTGAAAGACGTGTAATTTCACTGATCAAGCTCTTGCCTTGTTGTAATGAAGCAGCCAGACTGCCCTCCATAGAAACCAACTTGCTTTCAAGCAGGGCAATCGCGTCTTTCTCCTTGCGGCGATCTTCTTCCACCCATTGAATTCGCTTTTGAAGCTGATCAATATCCATGTGGACTCCTAAATCCTATTAAATATATTAATTGTTCCCATATATGCGGGTAGTGATTCATGCCGATTATAGCATGAGGTGGATTTATGGTACTTTCCAGGAAATCAGGTGGGAAAATACTTGTGAAACATTCGTCAATGGAGGGAAAAACCATTGTGGAAATAAGCCCACCAGAAAGAGGAGGATCACCCCTACTCCAAGGAAAAACATAATCCCCCGATGTTCATGAATACTCCAATTTTCTTCGGTTTTCCCCATGGTTAGTACAGCCATCATGCGGATTCCACTTATTAACAACCCAACACTCCCAAGCAAAGTAAAAACAGTGATGATAGGTGAGCGATTTGCCAGTGCACTCCAAAGAGATAAATGCACTGGAAAGCCTGCCAATAAGGGCATACCTGCCACTGAGAAACAGCCCAGAATCAAACTGAAGGATGCTATAGGCAGTTGTCGAGCTATTCCTTGCACTATGCGAAATCGTAAAGCCTCGGCCCCATGCGCAAGTCTTGAGTTGTATATAACGGAAAGTGCCAGTGCCCAAACCCCAATCGCTAATGCACGTGGCAGCAACAACGTGAAGAATAATGACAGGCCATCATTCACTGTGATCGATAGTAAGGAAATTCCAATTTCGGTCATGCATGCATATCCCAGTATTCGACCAAGATGGCGTTGAAAACCTGACCATACTCCTCCGACAAATACCATCATCGCACCACTAAGCTGAAGCAGATTAATGACGGTTTCAGAATTTCGAAGCCAGGAGTATCGATCTAAAAAACCAAGACCTAAGAGTGAGACCATCCATGGAAGGATGACCAGGATGAAGCCAACCGTGTAGGGGTGGGATTCTTCTGCAAGCATCGGGATCCAGGTGTGAAATGGGAAAATTGCCAATAATAAGAGAAAACCAAGTGCGAGTGATAGCGATGCACGTACCACAAGGGTTAATTCCTCCGGGCTAGTTTCCACTCCAGCTAGCAGCCACCCTGAAAACAATATGAATGGCATACCAAAGGTCTGGAAGGTTAAAAAGCGTAAGACACCTTTTCCGGTGGGACTTCCTGGCTGTACCAGGAGCGGAACACAAATCAGAGCAGATAATTCAAGCAAGAGGGCTGCATATAAAAAAGGTTCCACGGCTAATGCGGCAATTAATAAAGCTACCAATACCATCCCTAATGGGACGAACATTCGCCCTGATGCAGCAACAAATACGACCGCAAACCAGAAACCGATAAGTAGGAATATTGATACCAGTAAAGGTCTGTCAGAATTATCGAGGACGAATTGGCGACCTAAGACGATCAGGGTATCGTTTATCTTTATTGACCATGGACCGAGTTTAATAATCTCATTGATTGGTAATTTCCAAGCAATTCCAGCCAATATCAGCATTATGGCTGTGCCAACCGTGACGGTGAGTCGGTACCAGTGTCGCAAGAAAAAAAGTATCACGCCAAAAACCGCTGGGACAACGATCCAAATTAGGGGTGAGCTCATGGATTATTCTCCATGGCGGGAGCAATCAACAAGTACGCACCAACCAGAGCAAGCCCCAGGTTGACTCCGGCTAACAATCCGGTTACGAGTGTAGAAGTCTCTATGGCTGCGTAGATAATTTCGAAGCCGGATAAAGAAGTGAGTAGACCAATGATTACCCTTAATGGGTGTGAGGTGAGGCTTAGTTGTAATAATCCCAGGGCGATCAATATGAAACTTCCCCACCGGATTGGAAGGCTGATCATTGATAACCAGGTTTCAGAGTGAAGAACTAAAGAAGTGATGGTTAATGCGAGGATTACAGCGGCCAGGATCCTGAAAACAGGACCAAATTTTATCGATTTTTCCGATTCTCTCCAGGTATCTGGTGCACTGGTCATTGCAATACCGAGAATGGCCCCTGCCATCCAACCGGCCACCATTTTGGCGACTGCCATTTCCACTGGCCAGGATGCATATACTAATAAGAACACACCGATATATTGCACAGCTATGGCGCCAATACAAGAACGCCAATCTTTACCAATCAAAATGTAAGTTGATGTCAGACTGACTAAGATGACCGCACCCAGAACGATTGGATCAGAGGCCATGTGAACGAATCACCTTTGTAAGAAGACGAAAATTAATGCAAACAATACCAATGCCCAAAGAATGCCTCCATCACCTTCCAATAGTGTAGATATAACGCCAAACAACCTCGATATTGTGCGGAACGATTTCCATAAAAGACGATATGGCCAATCTAAAGAGAGTAGGTTGTTCCAAAAATTGGTTTTTGTGAGCCGACTCAATAGAGAGAACGGTCGAAGGCGACGCCAAGCAATAAACAAAATAAGCCCAGTAATTACAAGAGCAAGCGGGCCCATGATCCATCCTGATAATGGTACTTCGTTCAAATTTGGATGAAACCACCAACCAATGAGCACATGAGTTAATTCAATGAAAATCAGGCCAATGGGGTATAGAAACCAAACCCAACGTTCAATGTGTTCGGGAGATGCTTCTGTTGCAGGAAAAATTCCACGCAAGACATGGCGGAAGAATCCAGCCAGAAGGAACGATTGGATGAGTAAAAAGAAGAATGAGAACAAGGAAAATAGAGTAAGGTTTACTGGGAAGTAAGATGAATATTGATATAATTCTGTCCCTTGCCAGGTAGGACTAAACGGTAAAGCGGATAAATTGATCAATCCCAGGGCGATCAGTGGAATAAGGTTACGGTGACGTATGGGCATTGAGAAGATTAATCCCCCAGATAGAAGGCTAGCGATGCTCCAAGCCAAACATCCAGCTGGGTGGTTTAAAATTGCTGCTGCGATTGCGAGTGAAGCAGTACCAAGCAACCAATAAGGTCTTCCACTTAGCTCGTCTTTCGCTCCCAACCATTTAACCGCCGCGTACAAACCAGCCAGGGTTGCTAAACCCAATAGATAGGGGGTGATATTTCCGGTAACGCCCACGTATGATACCCGCACTAAGAGAATATAACTTGAGGCAGCGGGTACCAAGCGCAGAACTGTCCCGAGACCGCGCCTTATGGGTAGCCCTTGAGTAAATAGAAGATGGAAGGGTAAAACTCCCAACCGTAAGCCAGCTGCCAGGACAAGGTATGTGCTGACCGGCAGTGAAATTGCCTCAAAGGATAAAGAAGCGCCCTGTGACCAAAGGATGATTCCGGCCATAAGTACTGTGATAATTCCAGCCATCTTTGCAGAAAAAGCCAGGATAATTCGCTCGCGTGTTTTGCTTTGCAACATTTGACCTAACAATATAATCAGCTCAATGATATCCAATGCAGCCCAGGCAAGCAGCAAGGTAAGCATATTACCAGCGGTTACTGCAACCAAGCCAAAACTTGTAAGAGCCAAGATTGATGCCCATAATACCCAATCGGGTGTTGAACCAGGTTCATACCCTGCAGCAGGCTCGTTTAACGAGTTTCCACCCTCTATGGTATTTGTGCCCTCATTAACTTGAGTTATCTTTTGGGCTGGTATGTGGTCAAGTTTTGAGCTTTGACCAAGCTGTGCAATGGAAGTAATCACTACGGTAAGAGATAGCGAGGACAGAGCCAGTGCGAAATACCAAGATATATTATCGATCAGTAATGAAGGCGAAATTGGGAATAGGGATTCAGGTTTCCATTGCAGAAGGGTAATGACGTGTTGAATATCCGATCGTGCAAGGAAAACCATTGGCCACGCAACCAAGACTGCCAGGACAGCCAAAAATCCCTGGATACTTAGCTTTGGACGTACCAGGTAAAGGATCAGCATGGCAAAAGGAGTGAATATGAAGAGAAATATGGTCAGCAGAATGAGCATATGTCTCGAAGCTACTTTTTATAAGATTGTTCCAGGAGTTCGGAATAAATAGTGACCCATCCCGGCTTTACCAAGCCATTGATCACCATCAACAATCACGGTTCCGCGTAGAAATACCTTTTCAGGGAACCCCACCAGCTCCCAATTTTCATACAGATTGTAATCCGTGCGATGGTGCGAATAGGCAATCCCATAACGAACACGACGATTGGGATCCCAGATGACAATATCCGCATCAGACCCAGGCATGATGGTTCCTTTGCGGGGATAGAGACCGAAGATTTTTGCCGCGTTGGTGCTCGTAAGGGCAACAAACTGATTTGGAGTGAGTTTGCCTGAACGAACCGCGTACGTCCACAAGATGGGGAGGCGATCCCCTACACCGGGTAGACCATTCGGAATTTTGGTAAAATCAGCCTTTCCGAGCTCTTTACCGGGAATCTTGACAGGATGCCCTTCATATATAATTGGTTCGGTTCCATCAAAGAAGAATGCGCAATGATCTGTGCCGATGGTTTGAATGGTTCCATCAGCCAGCCCCTGCCATAGTTGCTTATGATCGGAGGGAGACCGCAATGGCGGGGAACAGATCCATTTTGCCCCATCTGGATTTCGAAGCTTATCCATGGAAAAGAATAGATATTGCGGGCATGTTTCTCCCATTACATGTACCCCGTGCTCCCTGGCATAACGAAGCTGATCGACCTCCCCAGCAACATTCATGTGGACAATATAAAGGGGAGCCTCAGCTTGAGCAGACAAAGCTGCTCCACGCAAGGCTGCTTCAACTTCTCCCCAGGCAGGGCGAGTCAGCGCATGCCATTCAGGTGTAGTATGCCCTGCAGCCAGTGCTTCAGCAATCAGAATGTCAATGACATCACCATTCTCTGCATGCAGCATGGTGAGTAAATTATGCTGTTTTGCCAGACATAGAACCTTGAAGATTTCTCCATCTTTTAGTCGCAAACGGTCATTATAGGCGGTAAATACCTTAACCGTGGTGATCCCCGATTTCGATAATTCAGGAATCTCATCTGCCACTCGATTATTAAAGTGGGTGATGTTCATGTGAAAACCATAGTCAATGGCTGCTAATGGATCAGCCCGTTTATGCCACGCCTCGATACAAGCTGGGATGGAATCTTCATCCTGTGAGACAAAATCCAATGCTGTGGTCGTACCTCCAAAAGCTGCTGCTTTATGACCCGTATAGTGATTATCTGAAGAGACAGTGTTAAACATGGGCAGGTTGAAATGCGTGTGGGGGTCCACACCACCTGGCATCACCAGCTTATCGGTGGCGTCAATAACGTCTGCCCGCGCATCCTCCAGACCGTTCCCAATCGATGATATTTTTTCACCATTAATCAAAATATCAGCCTGGAATGTATCAGATGCAGTAATGATGGTGCCGGATTTAATAAGTATAGACATGTATTGGCTCCAGCTCAGGAATTTGCGGATTTGAACAATTCAACACTGCTAGTGTCTACGGACGTTTTTAATTGTTGTATAGTTTTGCCAAAAATAGGATGGTACAGATCAGGAGCAATTTCTGCCAGGGGAATGAGCACGAATGCACGTTCGGTGATACGTGAATGGGGGATGGTCAGTTTTGGGGTGTCTAAAACAAGATCATCATAAAAAAGAATATCCAGGTCGATCAGACGCGGGCCAAAGCGAAAGGTTTCCTGGCGTCCCATTGAAACCTCGATTTCCTTAACGAACGCCAATAGGTCGAATGGATCAAGGGTTGTATCGCCTTTTATGACCTGGTTTAGGAAGGCAGGTTGTTCGGAGTAACCCCATGGTTCTGTTTGATAAATTGATGACTGACTTATTAACTGAACCTTGGGTGTGATATTTGTTATTGCGTTACGGAGATTACTGGGGCGATCCCCGAGATTGGTGCCCAGGGAAAGATAGATGAGGTGGGTAATGGTTTTTATGGTTGTACCCTCCTGATTTATATTCGCTCAATGATTGATGCGGTAGCCATGCCATGGCCAATGCACATGGTTTGTAATCCGTACGTACCCTTGGTACGGTGCAATTCATGAACAAGTTTGGTCATCAGGATGGCACCTGTGGCACCCAATGGATGACCAAGGGCAATCGCACCTCCGTTAGGATTTACCTTGGACAGATCAGGTTTAATCTCCTTCGCCCAAGCCAGGATGACTGAAGCAAATGCTTCATTGATCTCGATGATATCCATTTGATCCAAGGATAATCCAGAACGTTTTAATGCTTGCCGGGTGGCAGGGATTGGACCATCCAGCATCAGTACCGGGTCGGAACCAGTCACATAACGGGTGATAATGCGCGCCAAAGGGGTCAAGTTAAATACGCCGACCGCCTTCGAAGACGCCAACACCAGTGCAGCAGAACCGTCACTGATCTGACTGGCATTCGCGGCGGTGACTACCCCATCTGGCTTGAAAACTGGCTGAAGCGAACCCATCTTCTCACGGTTGGGTGGCATACGCACACCTTCATCAATTTTGACCACTCTGCCATCAGATAGAGTGATGGGTAGAATCTGGCTTTCGAAATATCCGTTTTGTATAGCCTGCATGGCTCGTAGGTGAGATTGGTAGGCGAAATCATCCAATTCTGCACGGGTGAGGTGATATTTTTCCGATAACATCTCAGCGCTAATTCCCTGATGAACCAATTTGTATGGAATTCCTTCTGGCCATTCTTTTGGATAATCTGCTCCCAATGGCTGGTGTGACATCATTTCAGTCCCACCAGCAATTACGAGATCCATATCCCCCGCCAGGATGGCTTGTGCAGCAAAATGTATGGCTTGTTGACTCGAGCCGCACATTCGGCTGAGAGTGACTGCTGGAACATGCATCGGGAATCCTGCCCTGAGCACACCCAAACGTGCCAAATTAGCACCCTGATCTCCAACTGGGGTAACACATCCCCAGACGACATCCTCAATCTGACCAGGTTCGACCCCTGCACGCTTCACAGCTTCTTGCAAAACCAATGCGGTCAGGTCGACCGGAGAGAGAGAAACAAAAGCACCGGTAGGTCTGCCGAGTCCCACCGACGTACGCACAGCGGAAATGATGAAGGCTTCAGACATTGCAACATCTCCTTAGACAATATATATAGCATACCATAATTATTCTATGAGAATTCACTCCGCCTCATATTTTCCCCTTTGTCAAGAAGACTTCAAACGACTACAATTATTGTACTTAAGCTCATTATCTCAAGGAGTATCCATGGCACAAGCAACATTCCATTTTCCTCGCGGTTTTCTCTGGGGGACAGCCACCGCGGCTTATCAGGTGGAGGGTAATAATATTAACAGTAATTGGTACAATTGGGAACAAGAACCAGGACGGATTATCCATGGAGATAAATCAGGCCTGGCTTGTGACTGGTGGAATGGTCGTTGGCGGGAAGATTTTTACAGAGCGGCGGAAGGGGCTCAAAATGCTCACCGTATGTCCATCGAGTGGAGCAGGATCCAGCCCGCACCTGATAGGTGGGATGAAGATGCATTAAATCGATATGTGGATATGGTGCGAGGATTGGCAGAGCTTAATATAACCCCACTTATCACTTTACACCATTACTCAGATCCCCAATGGTTTGTTGAAAAAGGAGGCTGGGAAAGTGAAGCTGCAGCGGAATATTTTGTAAAATATGTCCGGAGAGTTGTGCAAGCTTTAAAGGATTATGTAAATCTCTGGTGCACATTTAATGAGCCAAATGGTTATGCCACACTGGGCTTTTTAATGGGGTTATTTCCTCCTGGGAAGAAGGATATGAGTCTAGCTTTTACCGTCATGGTCAATCTGGTTCGTGCTCATGCAGCCGCATACCATGCAATCCACCAAATCCAGCCACAAGCACGGGTTGGGATGGCGAATTACTATCGGAGTTTGCAACCCGCTAAACCGTGGTTTCCTTTGGATGCTTTGGTAACTAATTTACTGAGGAGTTTAAATGATATCTTTCCATCGGCAGCGACAGATGGTGTAGTGCGTTTCATATCACGGTGGAAAAGGGTTCCAGAGGCAAGAGGAACACAAGATTTCCTGGGAATTGATTATTACACCAGGGATTATGTTAGCTTCAACTTGTTTAAATCAAGTGAATTATTCGGAAGACGTTTCTTCCGCTCGGGAGCTGATCTCAGCACCACAGGATTCCTTGCCAATGAACCATTGGGGATGTTCGAAGCGCTAAAATGGGGGCTGAAATACAATATTCCCATTATCATTACTGAGAATGGGTTTGATGATTCTGAGGACCACATTCGCCCGCGTTATATGCTGGAGCATATTCACCAAGTGTGGCGTGCGGTCAACTTTAACTGGCCGATCAAAGGATATTTTCATTGGACCCTGGTGGATAACTTTGAGTGGGAGCGCGGTTGGACACAACGCTTTGGTCTGTGGGAGCTGGATATTGAAACCCAGGCGCGACATAAACGAGCCAGTGCCGATTTATATACCGAGATATGTCGAGAGAATGGCATATCCGATGATATGGTGAGGCGTTACGCATCGGCTGCTCTTCCGGAATTATTCCCTGAGTAGATATTCTAAAATGGATAAAAATGACTAATTTAGATGATGTAGATATCGTAGTCTGTAGACCCGCACTCCAAAAAGATACTGAAGGGGTGATGGAGTTATGTTCGCATATCTGGGATGGGGGAGATTATATTCCTCAGGTATGGGAAGAGTGGCTGGCAGATCCGGATGGATTGCTGGGTGTAGCAGAATTGGGAGGACAGGTGGTGGGGGTGTTTAAACTCACCAAATTCCAGGAGCAGGAATGGTATATGGAAGGGCTGCGAGTTCACCCCGATTTCCAGGGCAAAGGGATTGCATCACACATCCATGAATATGTTATGGAGACCTGGCGACGAATGGGGAGTGGGATCATCCGCCTGACGACAGGCTCTTATAACGTCAAAGTGCACCGGATGTGCGAGGAAACCGGCTTCAAGCGTGTCGCAGAATTCATCCCCTACCGGGCAACAAGTACGTTGGAAGGGAGGAGTAATTTTACTGGCTTGAACGAAGATGAAGCATCGAAAGCTTTAGAATTTGTAACTGGCAGTCTAACCCACGGCTTGTCGAAGGGTCTGATCAATTTAGGCTGGGTATTCGCTGATCCACAGCTGAAACATATCCAGGAAGCGATTCGCGAAAAACATGCCTGGTGGTGGCGTGAGGGGTTGGGATTTATCTCCATTTGGGAAGACGAAGAAGATGAGGAGCACCAACCCGGAATTGAGCTGGTAGCATGCTCACCGAGTGTACTAACGGAGCTATTGCTAGATTACCGCCGACTGATGGCTGAAATTGGATATAAATCAGCTGGATGGGTGGCACCCAACTTACCTGAAGTATTATCCTGCCTGGAAAAAGCTGGCTTTGAACGAAGCTGGGATGTGTCACTCTACATTTATGAAATGAGATCCAAAGATAGCTGAATGGAGCTTTGATCGAGGGCTATGGATAAATAATAAGGTCAAATATGCCTTTATGGTATAATGCGCTTCGCTGTGGAGAGACACCTGCAGTAATTTTCTCGGAGAGGTCGCGTAGTCTGGCCTAGCGCGCACGCCTGGAGAGCGTGTTTCCCGCAAGGGAAC
>CAZXPK010000007.1:0-44831 GCA_964642565.1 uncultured Anaerolineaceae bacterium | reverse complement strand
TGCGATACGCAATTCCTGAGCGGCTACTGCATTTTGCTGGCTGACCCGGTAGTAGCCAGCCTGAATGATTTGAGCCGACTGAAACGAACGGAATTTTTATGTGACATGGCAGCCGTTGGTGACGCGCTTTTAGAGGTCACGGGTGCATATCGGATTAATTACGCCATCGCAGGTAATACAGATCCATACTTGCACGCCCATATCGTCCCACGCTACATGAGCGAGCCAGAGGAGCTTCGCAAAGGCCTTCCCTGGTCACACCCACATTCTGAAAGGGATTCGTTGCTATTCGACTACGAACGTGACAAACCATTAATGGACCGGCTAAGGCAGGCGATCTTAAGTCGCTTATAAGAATCAATGCGCATTCTCTACTTTTCGCGTGATTACACCACCCACGACCATCGTTTTCTCACTGCCCTGGCGAAGACTGACCATCAGGTATTTTATTTGCGCCTGGAAGCTGGCGCGCAGGTCTTCGATGACCGTCCCCTACCGCCTGAGATCAAACAGGTTCAGTGGGCAGGTGGAAACCAACCTGCCAGGTTGAAGGATGGTCTTCACCTGCTCGACGACCTGCGCCGCGTCATCCACCAAGTCAGACCTGATTTGATTCACGCCGGACCGATTCAACGTTCAGCCTTCCTGGTTGCTCTGGCAGGATTTCATCCCTTGGTCAGCATGTCGTGGGGATATGACCTGCTGCATGATGCCCAAATCAATCCCTTTTGGCGCTGGGCGACACGATATACGTTGCATCACAGTGCTGCTATGGTAGGTGATTGCGACACGATCCGCCAGCTGGCGATTTCCTATGGTATGCCGGATGATCGCATTGTCACTTTTCCCTGGGGAATAGACCTTCATCATTTTACCGTTCCAACCTTGCAGCCCTCAAACGATAAAACGTTCGCCAGCATCGATCGTTCTTTGATTGATGAACGTTCTAACGTTCGAACATTTAACCTTCTTTCCACCCGAGGTTTTGAGCCAATCTATGGCATCGATGTAATCGCTCGTGCTTTCGTCGTTGCAGCTAGAAAACGCCCGAATCTGCGTCTTACCCTATTAGGCAATGGTTCTCAATCAGCGGCTATCCGTCAAATCTTACTGATCGGTGCTGTTCACGATCGGGTCTTGTTCCCTGGTCATGTCTCCTTTTCAGATCTCCCCAACTACTATGGTAATGCAGATTTGTACATCAGCGCCTCCCACAGTGATGGTACTTCGATTTCATTGTTGGAAGCCTTTGCTTGTGGCACTCCCGCCATCGTCCCCGATATCCCTGGCAATCGTGAATGGATTACACCCGGTGAAAATGGCTGGTTATTCCCTGATGGCGATGCACAAGCATTAGCTTCTGCTATTCTGAAAGCGATTGACCAGCAACAAAACCTTACAGAGATGGGTCGTAAAGCGCGCCTCCTTGCTGAAGCCCGTGCCGATTGGGAAAGGAACTTCCCCCAGCTTGAAAAAGCCTATGCCCTCGCATTGGGATAAATCTTTACCGGTCGATGTTACAGCTCATGCCTATGAATAAACTGGCCATTATCCAGGCTCGTATGTCCTCTTCCCGCCTGCCGGGCAAGGTCTTGTCTGATATCGCCGGGCGACCCATGCTCCAACGTGTCTTCGAGCGCACCATGAAATCCAAATCGATTGATAGTCTTGTGCTTGCCACCACTGCAGATCCATCGGATGATATTCTTGAGCAGTTCTGCCAAAAGCAGGGCGTTCCCTGCTACCGTGGCAGCCTTCCCGATGTACTCGATCGTTTTTATCAAACTGCAGTCCAATTCCATGCCGACGTAATCGTTCGCCTTACCGCTGATTGCCCCCTCATCGATCCTGACCTGATCGACCTGACAATGACGGCATTCCTTGGTAAACCTGTACCCCAAAACCCACCCTATTTTTCCCGCTCACCTGCTAACTACTCACCAAGTGCCTATCCTTTTCATTTTGCAGCTAACCGTTTGCCGCCTCCATGGAAGCGCACCCTCCCCATTGGTCTGGATGTAGAAGTATGTACGTTCGATGCTTTGGAGCGCGCCTGGAGGGAAGCCGACCAGCTCTATCAGCGCGAACATGTGATGCCTTATCTCTATGAAGGCGTTTCTTTTCCGCAACCTGAGCTCCCTATAGAAAAGGAGTGGTACATTGAGCAAAGTACTACACCGCGCGGTTTTAGAGCTGCTTTGCTCAACCATTTTCCGGATTACGGCAACGAGCGTTGGACGGTGGATACCTCAGTTGACCTCGAATTTATTCGCCAGATATATTTTCACTTTGAGGGTCAGGCTGGTTTTGGCTGGCAGCAGGTCCTTGAGCTCCTGGAGAGGGAGCCTTCGCTGGCATCTATCAACGCAGATGTAAAGCATAAATCCGCCTTCGATGTAGATCAGCGGAGCTCACATTCATAATCCTATAGATATGCCTCCTTCTGATCCTCTACTCACCATTTTCACTGCACCCAAACCTTTCACCAACCCGCACATCAGCCTGATCCAGTGTAACGCGCTGCAATCCTGGCAGCACCTTGACGATGAAGTGAATGTGGTCATCATCGGGGATGAGCCAGGCACAGCTGAATTCGCATCTGAAGTGGGTATCCAGCACTTGCCGCAGGTTGAGTGCAATCCTCTCGGCACCCCTTTGGTCAGTTCGATCTTCGCCATGGCGCGCCAATTCAGCACATCACCATTGCTGGCATATGTGAACGCAGATATTTTGCTCACTCCCCAATTTGTCACCGTAGCCAGACAAGTATATTGCCAGGTTAATAAATTCCTGATTGTCGGTCGGCGCTATGACCTAAACCTGGAGCAACCCCTCGATTTTAATCCTGGGTGGGATTTATACCTGTTGTCTGACCTACAAATCCGTGGACGGTTACATCCCGCTGCTGGCAGTGATTATTTTATCTTCCCGCGCTCGTGTTTCATAGATATTCCAAAATTTGCGATTGGTCGCGCTGGATGGGATAATTGGATGTTATTCCATGCCCGTATGCAACACTATCCTATCGTTAATGCAACCTCATCGATTTTCGCTATTCATCAAGATCACGATTATTCTCACCTCCCCAATGGTCAGCCTCACTACCGTTTACCCGAATCATCAGAAAATATCCGCCTGGCTGGAGGCCGTCGCACGATTTTTACCCTCGAGGATGCTGAATGTTTCGTCCAGAATGGTCATCTTCACCGTATCCCATTAAATCCCCGGAAGCTCATGCGCGAAATCGAGATTTTCCCCCTGACCCGACTCCACTCACGACCGATGGCAGATATATTCTTTTCTATCTTTCATCCAATTAAATCATGGAAGGAATGGCACGGTCGAAGAGACTCGGCTATTGGGATGTCCTAGCCCTGTTCGACCGTGCTCCTGCTTTGACCCAATTGAATGCCGTTGTGTATCACAAGGATTATCGTGAAAGCGAGCTGCATTCAAAATGATTGAAACCGCCCCATTCTCTACATTGGGCGGAAGCGACTAAAGCTAATCTTTTGATAAACGCAATTTCCGCTACCAGCCGGTAATCAACCAAATATGCGATAACTTTGGCCTCGTTGATGAGGCGCAGTGCATGTCGGAGGAGAACCTCCAGTATTTTGTTCAAAAAGACTAGCGATCATTTCGAAAGGACATTTGTAAAACCCAATGACTTTTATGACGATTTTCACTGCTCCCAAACCATTCAAGGATGCTCATATCTCAATGATTCAACGCAACGCCATCCAATCATGGATGGCATTGGGTCCCGAAGTCGAGGTGATCCTTATGGGAAAAGAGGAAGGAATGGCGGAAGTTGCTGCTGACCTGGGTGTCAAATATCGCCCAGACGTAGCATGCAACGAGCTGGGCACCCCTTTGATCAGTTCCATGTTTGCCTTGGCGTGCCAGTCCAGTGACAGCCCATTGTTGTTGTGTATCAATGCGGACATCATCTTGCTGCCTGAGATATTGGAGGTGGCTCACCAGATAGCCAATCAAGCCGAGCAATTCCTGGCTATTGGTCAGCGCTGGGACATGGATATACGCCAGCCTTTGTCCTTCGTAGAGGGTTGGGTTAATCGCCTGAGCCTTGAAGTACAGCAGAGAGGCCGAGAACACCCAGGAGTCGGCAGCGATTATTTTATTTTCCCCCGCGCTTGTTATACCCGGATACCCGATTTCGTCATCGGTCGTTCCGCCTGGGATAATTGGATGATTTACTATGCCCGCCAGCAGCATATACCAGTGGTGAACGTGACATCTTCTACAATAGTGATCCATCAAGACCATGATTACAGCCATTTGCCCGGTGGAAAACCCCCATATCGTCTGCCCGAAACTTTGAACAATATCCGCTTGGCAGGCGGGCGGCGCACTATTTTTTATATTGATGATGCTGACTGTTATGTGCAGGATGGGCATTTGCACCAGGTCCCTATACGTGGCAGGAAGTTATGGCGTGAAATCGAAATTTTTCCATTAATCCAACTTCACTCTTGGGCAATGACAGATATATTCTTTTCTATCTTTCATCCAATTAAATCATGGAAGGAATGGCACGGTCGCCTCACCTACAAGCTTAAGCGAAATCGTAATTCTCATGACTGAAATTGTTGAGTATTGTCCGCTCTGCGGTTCAATGGGTAGTTCGCTATTTGACCAGCGTGAGTTCCGCGGTTACCCTGTATCCAATCGAATTTGCCGGGGTTGCGGGTTGGTCTACCAATCACCACGTATGACGCACACTGAAGGTCAGGCATTTTACGAAGCCGAATATCGCCTGCTTTACCAGGGACAGGAAGGACCCAACCCAAAAGACCTGGCTGTGCAAGCAGCACGGGCTAAGGTCGCATTGGAATATGTGCGTAAGCAGACTACATCTACATCCCGCATCCTGGATATTGGTTGTTCGACAGGTATGTTACTCCAACAATTTCAAACCCATTATCAAGCTCAAGCATTCGGGGTTGAACCAGGTAAAGTCTATCGGCAGTACGCCCAATCTTTAGGGTTAGAGGTATATTCATCCCTGGATGAACTTCAGCTTGCCGGGGGATCGCGCTTCAACCTGGTAAGTATGATGCATGTGTTAGAACACTTACCCAACCCGCTCGAATACTTGCAAAATTTGCGTGAAAAGTATCTTGAGCCGGATGGCTGGTTGCTACTAGAAGTGCCTAACCTGTATGCTCATGATTGCTTCGAAGTAGCCCACCTCATCTCGTTCAGCGCTCATACATTGGCACAAGTTGTTACCAAAGCCGGTTACCGGGTGGTTCAGTTTCGTGCCCATGGTCAGCCACGCTCCCAGCTTATTCCACTCTATCTCACCCTATTATCCAGGCCAGATAGCAATGCATCTTTTTCGTCTAAACCTGATCATCTGATGCGTACAAAACGCCAGGTTGGATTCATCCGCCGCTGGTTTGTTGAGCGCCTCTTCCCGGAACGCGCTTGGCTGTCACCAGGCTAATCCCAAGCATAAAATAATCTTCCCATGCCCAGAATAGGAATCAACCCCAATCGTGGTCAGCTGACGGATTACCATCCGTCACGCATTACCCTTGCCATGCTGACATATCTTCCTAATCAGGCTGGATATTTTGCCGAGCGTTTGTCGGTCACTCGCCTGAGCCTGGAAAGCCTGATTGCGCACACCCCACAGCCTGTTGATCTGCTTGTATTCGATAACGGCAGCTGCCCTGAGTTAGTCAGCTATTTGTGTCACCTACGCGATAAAGGCTGTATTACCTACCTGATTCTCTCGAGCAGCAACATTGGCAAGATCAGTGCTTTGCAGGTAATCTTCCGGGCAGCCCCAGGCGAGATTGTAGCTTATTCAGATGATGATGTATTCTTCCTGCCGGGTTGGTTGGATGCCCATCTGAAAATAATGGATACATATCCGCGTGTTGGACTGGTCACTGGTTTTTATATCCGTTCTCATCTACGTTACGCTACTCAAACCATAGAAGCGTTCACCAAACAAGCTGGAGTGCAGGTTACCCGCGGGTTACTCATTCCGAAGGAGATGGAACAGCATTATATAGATAACATGGGCAGGAATTGGGAGACCTACCAGCAAGAAGTAGACGGTCTGGAGGATATACAACTAACTTATCGGGGATTGAGTGTATTGGCATCAGCCGGGCACCATCAGTTTGTCACCCATCGTCAGCTAATGCTGGATGTATTGCCAACCTGGGATAGAAACCTGATGGGGAAAATGATCGAGCTGGAAAACGCCGTAGACCAGCTAGGATATCTCCGTCTTAGCACCTTTAATCCGGTAACTCGGCTTTTGGGCAATGTCATCAGTGCTGAAAATGCCGCCGAGGCGCAAAGATTAGGTTTGCTGGTTCAAGCAGGAACCGTTGCTAAACCACGCTTGGGCTTGATCAGTCGTTTTATACGACTGCCTCTCGTCAAGCGCTTGATCCTCGGGCTTTACAATCGATTGCATATCTTGATCAATTCATGAAATTCCTCATTGCCGGGTTTGGCTCAATCGGTCGCCGTCATTTTCATAACCTGCTCACCTTAGGTGAGAGGGATATTGTGCTCTACCATACCCATCATTCGACCCTCCCAGATGATGAGCTGGCAGGTTTCCCCATCGAAACTGACCTACGGGCTGCCCTCGCCTACAAACCGGATGCGGTCATCATTTCCAACCCAACTGCACTTCACCTGGATGTTGCCATCCCTGCCGCCCATTGTGGTTGTCACCTGCTGATAGAAAAGCCTATCTCCCACTCCATGGCAAAGCTGGAAGAGCTGCAGCAGGCCATTGAACAGAATCACAATAAAGTCCTGATCGGATTCCAATACCGCTTTCATCCTGGGTTGCGGCAGGTAAAGATGCTTTTGGATGATGCAGCCATCGGTGAACCACTTTATGTCTGTGCTCATTGGGGTGAATATTTGCCCGATTGGCACCCATGGGAGGACTATAAACTAGGCTATGCTGCCCGTCCTGAGCTGGGTGGGGGCGTCTTGCTCACATTATCTCACCCATTGGATTACCTGCGTTGGCTCTTGGGAGAGGTTGAATCACTATCATCCTTCACCAGCCAAAACGGTCTGAAAATGCTGGTTGAAGATGATGCTGAGATTCTCCTCCGGTTTACAAATGGTCCTTTGGGTAGTATCCATCTGGATTATAACCAGCGCCCTGCTTCGCACTGGTTGGAGGTGATTGGCACCCAGGGTACCCTCCGTTGGGACAATTCCGATGGGACAGTCCGGTTGGCTCAGGTGGGTCAGGATGGAAATGTGGGTGCCTGGCAGGCTTTTCCTCCTCCGCAAGGCTTCGAGCGTAACTCAATGTTTTTGGATGAGCTCCGTCACTTCTGCGATGTTTTGCGTGGCAAAGCTGAGCCTATTTGTACCATGTCTGATGGGGTGATGGCGTTACGCCTGGCTTTAGGTTCCCTCACTGCATCCCAATTAAATCAGATCATTACCATGTAGGATTTATTTTAATGAGTAGAATATGAAATTCCCAAATATATTCACTCCTACTCTGTTGATTATCATTTTGTTAAGTATTGTTGGTTCCCTGGCGATCTATTTCAGTACCAGCTGGGGTCCATGGGCTTATAGTGATTCCACAGAATATATCGATTCTGCCCGTAATTTATTGGCTGGTCGTGGCTTAGGTCATTCAGCTCCTTCAGGTTCTTTAGTACCGCTCACTCTTCACCCACCATTGTATCCCCTGGTCTTGAGTGCTATGGGATTACTAGGTTTTAACCTTATTGAGGCGGCGCGCTGGCTCAACATTTTCCTTTTTGGCGTAACGATCTTCCTGTCCGGTTCATTTACGTATGCCTTATTTCATTCTTCATGGCTTGCAATATCCTTGAGCGCTGCGATTCTCACCCTCCCCCCACTGGTAGATGTATCCAGTGGTGCTATGACGGAGCTCCTATTCTTATTCACTGCCACCTTGGGAGTATGCCTGTTAATCATCTATCTGGACCTGAGAAGAAGGTATCTCCTTATTCTCTCATCCATTTCTGTAGGTCTCGCCTTTCTAAGCCGTTATCCTGGTGCCGTTATAGTAGTCACTTGTCTCATTGGTCTATTGGTTGCGGGTCGAATTTCGTGGAAGCAGCGATTACACGATATTTTGGAATTTAGTTTAATAAGCATTACCCCCTCAGCTATCTGGTTAATTTGGATTTATTACCAAACAAAGACCCTGGTAGCCCGCGACTATCACTTCACCCTCGATTTATGGTCGAACACCATCGACCTGCGAAAGAGATTGGTGGAGGTCTTCTGGAGCTGGCTGCCATTACATAGCCGCTTACCATCGTATTCTTATAATTTAGCTCGGAATGTCCTCATCTGCCTCATCGTTTTAATCTTCTTGTTAGTTAGCTTGATCGTCGTAAAAAAGGTTATCTTTCGTAAATCAACCCATAGTTCCCCTCAAGAATTCACTTTTGCTCTCCTTTGGATGATTTTCATCATTGGAAACATCTCATTATTAGCAGCTTCATTCCTATTCACCAGCCCTCTTCCAGATCTAAACCCTCGCACATTATTGCCCGTTCAATTTGGTCTGGTAGTTGCTTTATTGGCGTTAATGGCCTCTTTTATCAATGAATATCACTTACCACCCGCGGCGGGATGGTCATGTGCCGTTCTGGCTTTGATATTTACTCTCCCCAACGCTCGCACGAGCTGGAAAATCATCAACCAATACCATGTCTATGGGGGTGGATATACCGGGGAAAGCTGGCATAATTCTCTAACTCTTCAGGCATTAACTGAATTGCCATTGAATATTCCCATCATCACTAACGAATCTGCCGCAGTGTTATTACTTACAGAACGTCCAGCGTATGATTTTTGCACCCTGCCGTGCAGCCCATCAAAGCAGCCCATCTATGGGGATGACCCACTCGATCCTGTGCAGAAGGTGTTTCGTGAAGATGGGGCAGCCTTAGTATTTTTTTATCCTTATTGTGATATTCATCAGGCGGCGTGGTATGCCAATACTTTGACTCAATTGAAATCACTTACCCAAAACCTGACGCAATACTTTTCTTCTTGCGATGGAGTTATATATTTTTACCCCTCAGCACGTCAAAATTAATATACATAACCTCTGCATATTCGTAATCTATCGAATTCATAATTACTAGGTCAATACTACATCTACTAATTTTCTCCAAAACCAGGATTCCCTATGAATACCATTATGGATAAATTCAACCTCGCCGGCAGGGTCGCCATTGTCACCGGTGGACCAGGTTTACTCGGCAAAGAGTTCTGTCGCACCCTGGCAGAAGCAGGTGCCACGGTTGTCGTCGCTGATATCGACGCAGACGGTGTCAATGCGGTTGCTACTACATTAATCAAGACGGGATACCATGCCATGGGTGTTGCCACAGATATCACCCAATCAGAATCAGTCAACGCTCTTGTAGAAGAGACGTTGATGACTTATGGTCGCCTGGATATCATGGTCAACTCTGCTGCCCTTGATCCAAAGTTCGACCGTGAGGCTCTGACCGAGATGGCTAAGCATGCTACGGTTTCTGGCTCATTCGAAGATTACTCACTGGATTCGTGGAAAGCCGCCTTGGATGTCAACCTTACGGGTATGTTCTTATGCTGCCAGGCAGCAGTCAAACCTATGCTTGCTCAGGGGAAGAAAGGCTCAATTATCAATATTTGCTCCACCTATGGTCTGGTCGCTCCAGACCAACGCATCTACCAGCGCGAGGGCAAACAAACAATGTATAAGCCAGTTTATTATTCGGTTACCAAAGCCGGTGTGTTAGGACTAACCCGTTATCTTTCCGCTTATTATGCCGGTACAGAAATTCGCGTCAACGCCTTCACCCCTGGTGGTATATACAATAATCATGATGAGGTTTTCCTCAACGCATACAGCACTCGCACCGTTATGGGGCGCATGGCTAACAAAGATGAGATGAATGGCGCCCTGCTCTTTCTGGCTTCGGATGCCTCATCCTATATGACAGGTTCCAACCTTGTTGTCGATGGCGGCTGGACTGCCTGGTAATTCAAAACTGGACTGACCTTTATGCATATTCTCGCCCTTATTCCTGCTCGCGGTGGCTCGAAAAGTATTCCACACAAAAATATTCGTCCACTCGCCGGTTATCCGCTCATTGCTTACTCCATCGCAGCCGCCTTGCAATCCAGACTCGTCACGCGGACGATTGTATCCACCGATGATGAGCAGATTGCTCGTATTGCTCAATTGTACGGCGCTGAGACACCTTTTATGCGCCCCCATGAGTATGGCCTGGATAATTCCACCGACTTTCCTGTTTTCACCCATGCTCTGAGCTGGCTCATGGAAAATGAGAGCTACCAACCAGATATACTGGTGCAGCTGCGACCCACCTCTCCCATCCGCCCACTGGATTGTGTTGATCAGGCTGTGCAGATCCTGCTTGATCACCCCGAGGCGGATTCGGTACGTGGCATCATCCCCTCCGGTCAAAACCCCTTCAAGATGTGGCAGGTCGACGAAAATGGTCGAATGGCACCTTTGCTGACCTTGCCTGGTGTCGCTGAACCTTTCAATACCCCCCGCCAGGAACTCCCGCATACGTACTGGCAGACCGGTCATATCGATGCCATTCGCGCCTCCACGATTACGCAGAAGCATTCATTGAGTGGAGAAATCATCCTGCCTACGCATCTAGACCCGCGTTATGCCATCGATATTGATACCTTGCGGGATTGGCAGCGCGCTGAGTGGATCATTTCCCAAGGTGATTTTCCCATCGTCCTTCCCGGTCATCCAAAACGTGCACTACCAAAACGAGTTGACCTGGTCGTATTCGACTTCGATGGTGTGATGACCGATGATCGTGTTTGGGTGGATCAGGATGGGCATGAAGCAGTGGCCGCTAACCGTCGCGATGGAATGGGCGTCGCAGCACTACGCAAAGCTGGCATTCCAATGGTGATTCTCTCCACAGAACCCAATCCTGTTGTAGCTGCTCGTTGCCGCAAGCTGGAGCTGCCAGCTATCCAGGGTTTGTCTGATAAATCAGCAGCCCTACGGCTTCTGCTGCAAGAACGCCAGCTTGATCCAGCTAATGTCGTCTACCTGGGTAATGATGTCAATGATCTGCCATGTTTTCCTTTGGTCGGTTGTGCTATCGTCGTCGCCGATGCCCACCCAGATGTCATACCGCACGCAGATATCGTCCTATCCCATCCTGGAGGGCATGGCGCGGTAAGAGAACTTTGTGACCGGATCATCCAGAATCAGGGGTAGAATCTGAAGCTCGGATAATCGACCCAGCTTATCAATGATCGCAGAAATCGTTCATCAGAAAGGTGAATAGTCATGTCCCGTGAAGTTATGATCGGAAATCGAAAAGTCGGGGAGGGAAACCCAACTTATATCGTCGCTGAGATTGGGATCAACCATAATGGAAGCCTGGAAATCGCCAAATCACTGATCGATGTGGCAGTGAAAACCAGCGTGGATGCCGTCAAGTTTCAAAAACGCACCCCGGAGCTATGTGTCCCACCCGACGAGCAAAAGCATATGCGCGAGACTCCCTGGGGCTATATCACGTACTTGGAATATCGTTACAAGGTTGAGTTCGGTGTGAATGAATACCGTGAAATTGATCGCTACTGCAAGCAAAAAAATATACCCTGGTTTGCTTCAGTATGGGATGAGCCTTCTGTGGATTTCCTCCAGCAGTTCAACCCCATCTGCTATAAAATCCCCTCCGCCTCCCTGACAGATAAGAAACTCCTACTCCATGCCCGTGAGACCGGTATGCCCGTCATCCTTTCTACAGGTATGTCCACCATGCAGCAAATCAAGACTGCTGTAAAGGTGTTGGGTGAGGAAAATCTGCTCATCACTCATGCCACCAGCACCTACCCGTGTGACCCGGCGGAGTTAAACCTGAAGATGATTCGCACCCTCGTGGACACTTTCACCTGCCCAATTGGTTATTCTGGTCACGAGGTTGGTTTGATCCCCGCCGTTGTCGCTGTATCCATGGGTGCCTGCCTGGTTGAGCGACATATCACCCTGGATCGTGCCATGTGGGGCAGTGATCAGGCAGCTTCGGTTGAGCCAGGTGGCATGGAACGGTTGGTCAAGTATATCCGTGTCACTGAACAGGCATTGGGGGATGGGGTCAAGCGAGTTTATGATAGTGAGGTTCCTACCTTACGCAAGCTGCGTAGAGTGAAGGATTAATGAAAATTGACCAGGTTGAAAGCCGTAAAACACTCCCCGATTCGCTGTGTGAAGCTGCGCTTTACCCATAAAATCCTTGAAAGTCATCTGGATTGCTTAGCTCGTATTTACCCGTAGAGGTTGTTTGATCATGATAACCATAGCTCAGGCAGGGGAAATCGTGCGCGCGCGCCTGAAACGCAGGGAAATTAACCTCGATGTTAAGCGTATGGCTTCACAGGTCAATACTCTCACTCATCCTGACCCCGAAATAAAACCTGTGGTCTTCTTCAATGCTTCAACCCGCTTGATCGGGTTGAGCTTAAACTCCGCTTTCGCCCTGCTCTCTGCTTGGGCGCTCCGTCTTCAAAAAGTACCCGTGATTCAATTCATCTGCCATGCCGGGATGAGCCGCTGTGTTTTAGGCACCGATCGGAATGATTTTTCAAAACCTCCTCCCTGCCATGCTTGTACAGCTCAATCCCACTGGCTCTATTCCAACGCCCCTGTGGTTCCTTTTTCCATCCAGGAAGATCCACACCTTGCAGATTCGCTCCAGGGTCTCTCACTGGATCGCCTGATGGAGTTCGAGTATCAGCCTCAAGCTGCTGGCAAAGGATCCGCAGAACTTCCATCTCCATCTATACCTCTCGGAACTCTGGTTTTACCCTCCATTCGTTGGGTGCTTAGGCGCCACCATTTGCAGGATGATGCCCCAACCCGGTTCCTCTATCGTGAGTACATCCTCTCTGCCAACAGAGTCGCTCAAGAATTCTCTGCTTTCCTTGATCGGACAAATCCTCAGGCAGTGATCCTCTTCAATGGGCAGTTCTTCCCAGAAGCCACAGCCCGTTGGGTATCCACGCAGCGCAGCATCCGCACCATCACGCACGAAGTAGGGCTGCAGCCTTTCAGCGCTTTCTTCTCCACTGGTGAGGCCACTGCCTACCCCCTGCATGTGCCAGCCGATTTCGAGCTCAGCGAAGCACAGGACAATCGTTTGGATGCTTATCTCAGTCAACGTTTTCAGGGTCAGTTTTCCATGGCTGGAGTCCGCTTCTGGTCGGAGATTAAAGGGTTGGATAATTCCTTTTTGCAAAAGGTCGCCGCCTTCAAGCAGATTGTGCCTGTCTTTACCAATGTCATTTTCGACACAAGCCAGCCTCACTCTAATGTTGTCTTTCCCCACATGTTTGCCTGGTTGGACCTGGTGCTGGAGATCGCTCGTGACCATCCTGAAACTCTGTTCATAATACGCGCCCACCCCGATGAATCCAGACCTGGCAAAACCAGTCAGGAGAGCGTAAGCCAGTGGATTGCCCAAAACCATGCGGGTTCCTTGCCCAACCTCATATTTGTGGACGCGGATCAGTCCCTTAGCTCGTATGAGCTGATCCACCGCTCCAAGTTCGTCATGGTTTACAACTCCACCATTGGTCTCGAATCCTCAATTATGGGTATGGCAGTGTTGTGTGCGGGTCGTGCCCGCTTCACTCAGCTCCCCACTGTCTTTTTTCCTGCCACACCTCAGGAGTACCGCCAGCAGGCGGATGCTTTCCTGGTTGCGACGGAAATTTCCATCCCACCTGAATTCATGCGTAATGCCCGTCGTTTCTTATATTATCAGCTCTTTCGCTCCTCGCTCCCTTTTGGAGATTTCCTCCAGGAAGATGGTATCTGGCCTGGTTTCGTCAGGTTGAAAAAGTTTCACCTACAATCGCTTTCACCCGTCACCTCGCCAGCCATTAAAACCATTATGAATGGCGTCCTGGGGAACGGGGATTTCTTGCTCGATTCAGACCTGTGATCCCCACTAGCTCGCGGTAGCTATCAGTTCCATTCCCATGTGCACTTCCATTGTGATCCGTGCCTGCAACGAAGAAAAACATATCTCCCAGCTATTGGAGGGGATTGCATTACAATCTCTACAAGACCTCGAGATCATCCTGGTTGATTCTGGCTCAACAGACCGTACGTTAGAAATCGCCTCCCATTATCCCGTTCAAGTGGTGCAAATCCAGCCCGAGGAGTTCACCTTTGGTTATTCTCTAAACCAGGGGATCAGTCGGTCGCACGGAGAAGTAATCGTGATCGCCAGTGCCCACGTCTATCCCGTCTACCCCGATTGGCTGGAGTGCCTGCTCGCGCCTTTTGCCGACCCCCAAGTCGCCCTCACCTATGGAAAGCAGCGCGGCAATACCCTTAACAAATTTTCAGAACAACAGATCTTTCATCACTGGTACCCCGACCGCTCACAAATCCACCAGCCGTATCCATTCTGCAACAATGCCAATGTAGCCATCCGTCGGTCGCTTTGGGAAAGTTGTCATTACAATGAAACTATCCCTGGTCTGGAAGACCTGGAGTGGGCACACCGTATCATGGCACAGGGTTATGCCATCAGCTATGTCGCTGAAGCTGAAGTGGTGCATGTGCATGAAGAGACTCCACCTGCTGTTTATAACCGCTACCGCCGTGAAGCCATGGCTTTCAAGCGCCTTTTCCCTCAAGAACACTATCACCTGTGGGACTTATTTCATAACCTCTCCACCAATATTGCCAGTGACGTCTGGCACGCTGCCCGGCAGCGTAAAGTAATCTCGCATTTTGGAGAGATTTTTTGGTTCCGCTGGATGCAATTCTGGGGGACCTATAAAGGTTATCGCCAATCCGGGCCTCTCACCTGGCAGCTGCGCCAAACTTTCTACTATCCACGCGGTACAAGATTGCAAACTCCCGGCAATATAAGGGGCATTTCACCCATCCAATATTTGTCAAATGAAGAAACCCATGCTCACCAGAGGTAATATGCCTGTTATTGCCGCCCTTGTACCCATGCGCCACCACTCCCAGCGTGTCCCCGGCAAGAATTTCCGCCCCCTGGCTGGCAAGCCGCTTTTCCACCACATCATCGGCTCGTTGCTTGCCTGCCCTGAGATCTCTCAAGTGGTGGTCGATACGGATAGCCAGCTAATCATGGAGGGATTGCGACAGCATTTTCCCACCGTATACATCCTCGAGCGCCCTAAGCATTTGTGTGGTGATGCAGTTTCGATGAATGAGGTCCTGGTATATGACACCTCACAAGTGGAAGCTGATTATTACCTGCAAACTCATGCTACCAATCCCTTGTTACGTCCATCGACCATTTCACGTGCCATCCAATCCTTGTTGTCGAATATCCCTGAATATGATTCGCTCTTTTCGGTCACCCGTCTTCAAGTACGCTTGTGGGATCAGCATGGACGCGCGATTAATCACAACCCCTCTATCCTGCTGCAGACCCAGGATTTGCCCCCCGTCTTCGAAGAGAACTCCTGCATTTATATCTTCCGCCGCAATTCTTTAATTAATCACCTAAACCGCCTTGGCGAACGTCCATTTATGTTCGAGATGAATGCAGCTGAAGCCTGGGATATCGATGAAGAGCTGGATTTCGCCATTACTGGATTTTTGATGCAGCAGGTATTGCAGGATAAGGGATAAACCCATGCCAACCATTCTTTACTCCGCTCCTTATATGATCCCCTTGCTGCCACGCTATCGCCCAATGCTCGAAGATCTTGGCTTGCAGCTGATCGTTCCCGAGGTACACGAGCGCTTGGACGAAGACCAGCTCCTGTCATATGCTGGTCAGTTCGATGGCACCATCTGTGGTGATGATCACTATACCCTTCGTGTGCTTGAAGCCTGCGCTCCCCGTCTTAAAGTCATCTCCAAATGGGGCACCGGTATAGACTCGATCAATCGCCAGGCTGCGGAAAAACTAGGCATCCAGGTACGTAACACCCCCAACGCCTTTACTTCGCCGGTTGCTGATACGGTCCTGGGTTATATGCTCACCTTCGCCAGGCGTTTCCCTTGGATGGACCGGGCTGTGAAATCTGGTCAATGGGAGAAAATACCCGGGCGTTCCCTTAGTGAATGTACGCTGGGCGTGATTGGCATTGGCAAGATCGGTAAAGCGGTCATCCGGCGGGCGCGTGCCTTTGGGATGAAGCTGCTCGGCAATGATATCATCCCCATCGATCCGGTTTTCCTTTCCAAGAATGGGGTCGAAATGACCTCCCTCGAAGACTTGCTTGCCCGTTCTGATTTCGTTAGCTTGAATTGTGATCTGAACCCATCGAGCTACCACCTGATGAATGCCAATACACTCGACCATATCAAGCCCTCCGCCATCCTCATCAATACTTCCCGCGGTCCTGTTGTTGATGAGCAGGCTTTAATTTCAGCCTTGCAAGCCGGCAAGCTGGCAGGTGCAGCGTTGGATGTCTTCGAGCTCGAGCCACTTTCGGAAGATAGCCCCCTGACGAAAATGGATAACGTCATGCTTGCTTCTCACAATGCCAATTCCAGTCCCAAAGCCTGGGACAGGGTGCATCAAAATACCATCGATAATCTGCTTGATGGTTTGGGCATCACACTACCTAAGGAAAAATGACCATGCATAATAATCTTGCTGAGAGTGCGAAATCATCCACTCCCCTCACCGTATTGATCACAGGCGCTGCTGGCGGGATAGGTCGCGCCACTGTCCATCTCTTTGCTGATTCATCCTGGCGCGTCATTGGTGTGGATCGCTCACCTTTTGGAGGAGCCTTCCCCCACGATGGTTTTTTCATCCAATCGGATATATCCATCGGGGAAAACTTGGAATCGATTTTCAACCAGGCCCATGCTCACACCGGTTATCTCAACGCTTTGGTCAACAATGCCGCGGTACAGATTGCCAAACCCATCATCCAGACCAGTGTGGAAGAATGGGATGCCGTGATGGCTTCTAACCTGCGCTCGGTCTTTCTCAGCGCCAAGCTCGCTTTTCCTTTATTTAATGCTGCTGGTGGAGGGGCAATCGTCAACGTCTCATCCGTTCACGCGGTTGCAACTTCAGCCAACATTGCTGCCTACGCCGCCAGTAAGGGTGGTTTGCTTGCCCTCACCCGCGCCATGGCCATTGAGTTTGCTCCCAACAATATACGCGTCAATGCCATCCTGCCCGGTGCTGTGGATACACCCATGCTACGCGCTGGCTTGGTCCGCGAACATGTTCAAGGCAATGATATCCAGACCCGTCTGGATAACCTCGCCCGCAAGACTGTCAATGGGCGCATTGGCACCCCTGAAGAGATCGCTCATGCCATTTATTTCCTAGCAGATAACACTCAATCATCGTTTATGACTGGTCAGGCCATGATCGTGGATGGTGGAGCGACCGCCCGCCTCAGTACCGAGTGATTTAGATAAACCTATCTGGCCTCAGAATATCGAGATGACGCTCCGCCAATCGTTAAAAAAAATCACTCCTGCACCAGTCTGGAGATTGGGCTCCGACTCATATTGGTGGTGGCATAACCGCGGCCGGCACCTTCGGGCTCGTACTTTTAGTCCTCGCTGGGCTGAGAGTACCCGTTACCTGCGACAGCTTGAAAATGTACACGCTAACCAACGCTGCTTCATCATTGGCAACGGACCCAGCCTGCGACAAACCGACTTGAGCAGGCTGCGTGGTGAGTATACATTTGGCCTCAATCGTATCTACCTTCTCTTTCCTGAGCTGGGTTTCTCAACCACTTATCTGGTATCGGTGAACGACCTGGTTCTGGAGCAGTGCGCTGCTGAGATACAAAGCCTGACCGTGCAGAAATTTATCACCTGGCGGGCGCGTCGCTGGTTCCGCGCAGATCCAAAGATCACTTTTCTCGACACCGACTTCACCGGGCAAGAAAATTTCTGCCCAAAAATAACTGGGCGTATATTCGAAGGTTATACCGTCACTTACGTTGCTCTCCAGCTTGCATACCATATG
Organism: uncultured Anaerolineaceae bacterium; assembly: GCA_964642565.1. Lineage (GTDB taxonomy): Bacteria > Chloroflexota > Anaerolineae > Anaerolineales > UBA4823 > FEB-25. Next base: position 26,817 of record CAZXPK010000007.1, on the reverse strand, counting down.
GGATTTACGGAGGCCATTCTCATAGGCGTGGACCACAACTTTGTCACCCAGGGCACTGCCAATCAAGCTGTCGTCTCTCAAGGTGATGACCCCAATCACTTCGCTCCCAACTATTTTGGCAAAGGCTTTAAATGGCAGCTGCCCGATCTGGCAGGCTCGGAACGGGCTTATAGTTTGGCACGTGATGCCTATGCGCGGGCTGGTCGTCGCATTCTGGATGCCACCATAGGTGGCAAGCTGACGATCTTCCCAAAGGTGGGTTATGAAACATTATTCTAATTACCAACCCATCTTCCTTGCCCTGCTTTTTCTGGTTGTTCTAATCTTCTTGGTATGGCCTGTATTCTTTCCTACCATCGACGATATCGGCTTATGGGACGAGGCTGCGTATCTGCATAATGGGCAGATGCTCCTCGACCAAGGTGCCTGGCCAATCTTTGCCAACAACCCACTGACCACAGCCTTCTACGCACTCACCTATCTGCCATTCCACAGCTCGTTAACCTGGCTGCTGCAGAGTGATGCATTGGGGCGTATGCTGGCATTTGGTTTGTTATTCGCCAGCGTCTACCTGGTGGCGTGTCAATTCCAGGTTGCAACAGCGTCAAAGAACACTGGAGAAGCGCATAATGCCGTCTCCTTGCCCGCGATCATGCTGGGGCTGTTTGTGGTGATGCCTCTATCCACAAGCATGTTTGCCTACCCCAGCGACCCACTGTTTGCCGGGTTGGCCGGGCTGAGTTTCTGGCAGGTGCTGGTCTATTACAACACCGGTCGCTTACGGCATGCAGGATATGCCTCGCTGCTGCTGGGGCTGGCCGCGTTGGCGCGCAACGATGGGTTGGTGCTGTTCCCCATCCTGGTGGCCGTCCTGGTACTGATCAATTACCAATGGAATAAACGAAGGAATGTTCGGTCTCCCGTGGATATATTGCGAACCCTCGCTGCGAGCAGCCTGCCGTTTATCCTGCTCATCGGTGGATATGTCGTATTTTATGGCTTACGTACTGGCGTCTATGATCTGGGCACCATGGTACGCACGTATGACAACTTCGAGGCTGGACAGGGTATTATCTATGCCGCCCCCGGTGAGATAAACCCAACTTCTGAAAGCCAGCTGGCTGCCCGACAAGCCTTTGGCACACCTGTAGAAAACCACTATTCGATCTTTAGCGCCATTCGCCGTAACCCAGGTGTCTATCTCCAGCGCGTCGTGGCATTGGTCAAAACCCTACCCTCTAAATTACTCAATGCCTACGGCATCCGTTTTGCTGCCGTGCTGTTCCTGTTGGTATTGCGTGGTGCCTGGGTGCTGGTCCGCCATAAAGCTTACTTATTGCTGTTACTGCTCATCTTGTGGCCGCTGCACCTGGTCAGCGCTTTTGCTATCACGCTGGTACGGGTGGGGCACTTGCAGTTCCCTTTTTACATCGTGCTGGCGCTGGCCGCGCTGGGACTTTCAGCCGCACTGGAAGACCTAACTCACAATCGGCGCGCGGTTGCCTGGTTCGTAGTTTTGATTGGGCTAAGTACAGCTGGCCTGATCGCGAATAAGCTGGCAGTGTTTTACGGTGCAGCCGCGTTTCTGTTAGCGCTGATGGTGATCTGGTTCGCCAGCCGCTGGTCAGTCGGTCTGTTGGCCAGCTCGGGTTGGGGAGTGTCAGCGACGCTGTTGGTAATGTTGGCCGCTGGGCTGGTGCTGCACGGCGATTACCCCAGCCCTACCCTCCTACGACCAACCGAGAGCCCGAAGATTGCAGCCCTGACTTATCTGGTCGAAAACTTGCCGCCTGATAGCCCTGTGGCAGCTGCCATTCCGGGACCAATTTGGATGGCTAAAATGACCTATATGGGTTTGTCTTCGACCGATGTGCCGGTCAATAAAACCCCGGCTGAATTTCTGGATTGGCTACGCAGTCAAGATATTCGCGCCGTCTATGTCGATCCCAGCTTATATAATACCAATCCTGCTGTCTGGCGGTTGATTGAGCCGCAGATCGGTAGCGGCTTGGAGCGCGTTTACCAGGTAGACCAGGGTAATATTCAAATATTGCTTGTGCATTAATCATGAGCAACCCCCTCGTTTCCATCATTACCCCTTCGTATAACCAGGCAAGCTTCTTGGAGCAAACCATCCAATCGGTGTTGTGGCAGGGTTATCCGGACATCGAATACATGATTGTGGATGGTGGCTCAACGGATGGCTCGCTGGATATAATCCAGCGTTATACTGACCGTCTCACATGGTGGGTTTCAGAGCCCGACAAAGGCCAGGCAGATGCCATCAACAAGGGTTTCTCTCACGCCCATGGGCAGATCCTTGCCTGGCTGAACTCTGACGACCTGTACTACCGTTCAGACGCAGTGAGTCAGGCTGTTGAGGCATTTCAAGCCCATCCGGAGGTCGGCATGGTGTATGCCGATGGTGTTATGGTCGATTCTGACCTTCGCATTTTAGATTGGCATACCTACCAACAATACCAGCTGACCGATTTGCTGTCATTCAATGTTCTCCTGCAGCCAACCGTGTTCATGCGGGTGGAAGCCCTGCCCCAATCCGGGCCCCTACTCACCAACTATCACATGATCCTTGACCATACCCTGTGGGTGCGAATTGCCGCTCGATATCCCATCTTGCATGTTGGTCAGTATTGGGCAGTCGAGCGTACCCACTCTACTGCCAAGACGATTGCATTGGCAGCACGATTTGTTGATGAAGCCTTCCATTTCATTCAATCCCTGGAGGGTGATGCTGCTTTGCAACCAGTAATTACCCGCCAACATAATCTCTTATATGCCGGGTTGCATGTCTTTGCCGGCAAGAGGTTGATCGATGCTGGAAATCCTCACCAGGCACTCGATCACTTCCGGCAGGCTTGGCGGTTATCTCCCAAAGTTGTCCTGCGTGCTTGGTACAAAGTCGTTCAGGCTGCAGGAAATTCGATCGGATTGGGTAATATTTTCCTTGCTTACCGAAAAACACGCAGGCACTTCCAGCATCATGGTCAACAGCTTCACTTGGATGAACAGGGTATCCACCTGGTGGATATCTAGATAGCAGCCCCACGATTCTGATAGTAACAACCATGCCTGAACCACCTCTTGTTTCCATCATCACTCCTTCCTATAATCAGGGACGTTTCCTTCAAGAGACCATCCAATCCGTACTCTTACAGGATTATCCCAATCTGGAATACCTCATCGTGGATGGTGGTTCCACCGATGGCTCCGTAGAAATCATTCAACGCTACGCCAGCCAGCTTACGTGGTGGGTCTCTGAGCCAGATCAGGGTCAGACGGATGCGATTAACAAAGGCTTTGCGCATGCCAAAGGCGAGATACTCGCCTGGATCAACTCAGATGATACTTATCTACCCGGGGCTGTCTCGGAGGCCGTGACATTTTTAATTGCCCACCCTGAGGTGGCCCTGGTTTACGCGGACGCTAACCTGATTGATGACCAGGGTTCCGTCCTCGGCCGTTTCCCCGCAAAACAGACCAGCTTAACCAAGCTGCTGCGTGGCTCGGTCCATATTCCCCAACAGACCACTTTCTTCTGGGCCCGGTTATGGAGACAGGTCGGACCGCTCGATCCGACTTTTCAGTTTGCCATGGATTATGACCTCTGGGTGCGCCTGGCAAAGCTGGCACCATTGGTATACACTCCACGGCTATGGGCGAACTTTCGTTTGCACGGGGAAGGGAAATCAGTTACGATGGATAACCGCTGTTATCCCGAGATGATGCGGGTATATCAGCGCGAAGGAGGTAGTCCTATCTCCTGGCTTGCCATCCGTTGGTTTTTCCGCCGAATGCTTTATGCCTGGCTGCCTCTCCGTTTGCGCCTGAAATTACGTCAAACCTTCAGCCACTGATCCCAATTGATTTATCTGAAATTAATATTACAATTAGGTACATCCCAGATGGAGGCTAGTGTTCATGTTGTTTGAACCAACGACGATCCCGGATATCATCCTGATCACTCCCCAGGTGTATGGCGATGACCGTGGTTTTTTCATGGAGACCTACCAGGCGCAGCGGTTTGGTGCGGCAGGATTGCCTTTTATTTACCTTCAGGATAATCATTCAGGTTCTCAGCATGGCACTTTGCGCGGATTGCACTATCAGGTACGCCAGGCACAAGGCAAGGTCGTACGCGTCATCGTTGGTGAGATCTACGATGTCGCTGTCGATTTACGTCGCTGGTCAGCCACCTTTGGGCAATGGGTTGGGCTTGAGCTCTCTGCCAAAAATAAAGCCCAGCTCTGGGTTCCACCTGGCTTTGCTCATGGATTTTATGTGATGAGCGAGTGGGCTGAGGTGGTCTATAAGGCAACCGACTACTACGCTCCTGAGTGGGAACGCACCCTGCTCTGGAATGATTCCTCCTTGAACATCACATGGCCAATTCCCGCAGGAGAAGAGCCCATTCTCTCCCCCAAGGACGGGCAAGGCCGGCTTCTCGCTGAAGCAGAAGTCTATGAACAGGAGATAAAATGAAAAACCTCCTCGTCACAGGTGGTGCAGGTTTCATTGGTTCAAACTTCGTTCGTTACCTGCTTCAAAACGAGCTTGAAGTTCACGTAATTAATCTGGATGTGCTCTCATACGCAGGTAGTCAGGAAAATCTTAAGGATTTACCCTACCCCGCGCGCCATACTTTTGTAAGAGGTGATATCTGCGACCGTCCGCTAATTGATCACCTTTTCCATTTTTATAAAATCGATACCGTCATTCATTTTGCCGCTGAAACGCATGTGGACCGCTCGATTCTTTATCCAGAGCACTTCCTGCGCACAAATGTTGTCGGCACCTTCACCTTGCTGGAAGCTTCCCGGCAGTATTGGTTGCACGAGAAGGCATTACCCCATGATAGTCTCCGCTTCCATCACATCTCCACCGATGAAGTATACGGCACCCTGAAACCTACCGACCCTGCCTGGACCGAGGAAACCCCCTACGCCCCCAGCTCGCCCTATTCTGCTTCCAAAGCTGCCAGTGATCATTACGTGCGTGCATATGGGCACACCTACGGTCTGCCTTTTTCCATCACCCATTGTACGAATAACTATGGTCCATACCAGTTCCCCGAAAAGCTGATCCCACTCATGATCCTGAATGCTATGGATGGCAAACCTCTCCCCATCTATGGTGATGGTGCGCAGATCCGCGATTGGTTATATGTGGAAGATCACTGTGAAGCCATTTGGCTGGTACTGAGCAAAGGACACTCGGGTCAGACATATAATATCGGCGCAGGCTCCCAGCCCACCAACTTGGAGGTCGTTCAGCATCTCTGTGGCGCTTTAGATGAGCTTTTACCTACCTCGCCTTCCGTCCCCCATTCATCCCTGATGCGTTTCATTACCGATCGTCCGGGTCATGACCGTCGTTATGCTCTTGATATCACCAAGATTACAACCCAATTGGGATGGCAGCCAAAGCATTCTCTGGGGAGTGGATTACATAAAACCATCCAGTGGTACCTATCTCATCCGGATTGGGTCGCCGCCATTCGTCAGCAGCAGGATTACCAACAGTGGTTAGAACGAAATTACGACAAACGACAATGATTTGGGTTAGGAGGCAGCCATGAAGGGCATCATCCTGTCAGGTGGCAAAGGCACACGGCTTTATCCCCTCACGATCGGGGTCAGTAAGCAGCTTCTGCCAGTGTATGACAAACCTATGGTGTATTACCCTCTCTCCATGCTGATGCTGGCTGGAATTCGCGATATCTTGGTCATCAGCACACCTGGCGCCCTGCCTGCCTTCCGAAACTTGTTGAAGGATGGTTCTCATCTTGGATTAAAATTTACTTATGCCGAACAGGCTGAACCCCGCGGCTTGGCGGATGCCTTTTTGGTCGGGCAGGAGTTCATTGCTGGCGAGCCAGTCTGTCTGATTCTGGGGGATAACATCTTCTTCGGGCATGGTCTGCCATCTCAGCTTCGTGGGGCAGCCCAGCTCAACCATGGAGCGTTAATCTTCGCCTACCCGGTACGTGATCCCGAACGTTACGGCGTGGTCGAATTTGATTCTCAGGGTATGGCTCTCAGCATTGAAGAAAAGCCTGCCAAACCACGCTCCCACTATGCCGTCCCAGGCATGTATTTTTATGATTCTCAGGTCGCTGAGCTTGCTGCCACCCTCAAACCCTCCACCCGTGGCGAGATCGAGATTACCGATCTAAACATGATCTACTTGTCACTTGGGGAGATGCGTGTGGAAGTCCTCGGGCGTGGTGTTGCCTGGTTGGACGCTGGCACCCATGAAGCCCTCCTGCAGGCCAGCAACTTTGTTCAGACGGTTCAAGATCGTCAGGGTATGATGATATCCTGCCCGGAGGAGATTGCCTACCGTCTGAGTTTTATCGACGCAGCCCAGCTCTGCCAACAGGCCCTCTCCATGGATAGCAACCAGTATGGGCAGTACCTGCTCCATCTGCTGGAAGACGAATTGCCTTTCCATAAACGGTAAAACCAATCAGCAATAAAGTCAGCAGGCAATAAAATCATTATCCAATAGAATACAAAGAATGTAAGGATTATCTGTAGCATTTCACCTGGATCACCCCATGCGCATTCTTCTGCTCGGTAATACTGGTCAGCTTGGTTGGGAATTGGAACGTACTCTCGCACCATTGGGAGAGCTGAACGCTTGCGATTATCCTGCCATTGATCTGTCTGATATCAAGAGCCTCCGCCAGATTATTCGGGATTGTCAGCCCCACCTGCTCATTAACGCCACTGCATATACCGCTGTCGATCGCGCTGAAACTGAGCCCCATCTGGCAAACGCCATCAATGCCATTGCACCCGCTGTGATGGCCGAAGAAGTTCGACTGATGGGGGCATCCTTCATCCATTTCTCAACCGATTACGTCTTTGATGGATTAAAAGGGGCGCCCTACCTTGAAAGCGACCCGCCCGATCCCTTAAGCGTTTACGGGTACACCAAGCTCGCTGGTGAGCAGGCTGTTCAACAGGTTGGGGGTGCGTACCTGATCCTGCGCACCAGTTGGGTCTACAGTATGCACCGGGATAGTTTTGTCAATAAGGTTCTGGGGTGGGCACGAACCCAGCCCACGCTAAAGCTGGTCACCGACCAGGTGAGTGGACCCACCTGGGCACGTTTGTTGGCAGAAGTAACGAGTCAACTTACTGTTCTGGCTGGTGAAGATTCATTGGGCTGGTTTTCTCAGCATCACGGTTTATACCATCTGGCAGGTTCCGGCTATTGCAGCCGTTTTGAGTGGGGGCGACAAGTGTTACAGCTTGATCCTCACAAGGAAGAACAGGTCGTTCATGAGTTGCTGCCTGCCCTGACAGCTGAATTTCCTACTCCAGCACGCCGCCCTCTTTTTTCCGCCTTGAATTGTGACCACTTCTTCCAGACCTTTCATTTGCATATGCCGGATTGGAAATTCGCCTTGAAGCTCGCCATGGAGATGGTATGACCATGCGGATTTTATCTATCTTTGGCACCCGTCCTGAAGCGGTGAAAATGGGACCCGTCGTTCAGGCATTAGCCCGCACACCCCAAGTCGTCCCACTCGTCTGTGTCACTGCTCAACACCGCCAGATGCTCGACCAGGTGCTGAGGTTATTCGACATTCACCCCGATGTCGACTTGAATTTGATGCAGCACGACCAGAACCTGGCTTCGCTGACTGCAGCTATTTTTACCAATCTAGACCCTGTGCTTGCCAGCTTGAAGCCCGATTGGATCCTGGTACAGGGAGATACCACCACCGTCATGGCTTCATCCCTGGCAGCTTATTACCGTCACATCCATGTCGGGCATGTGGAAGCTGGTTTGCGCACCAATGATAAATGGCAACCCTTTCCTGAGGAGATCAATCGTCGCCTCGCTAGCGTAGTCACGGATCTACATTTTGCCCCCACCGATTGGGCTCGCCAGAATCTAATCCGAGAGAATATCCCTTTACAGCAGATCGTTGTCACCGGTAATCCAGTCATCGATGCTTTGCAAGCTGTAGTGCATATGCCTGCCACACCTGATGTCCTCGACATCTTCAAGCGCATCGATATCCCATACCAATCATCTGAATCCGTAGACAAATCTTTAGGGGATTCTCCACGCCTTATTCTGGTCACGGCTCATCGTCGGGAAAACTTTGGTCAACCCTTGGAGCATATTTGCTCAGCCCTAAAAAAGCTGGCTGATATCTATCGGGATGGTATTCGTATCGTTTATCCGGTGCACCTGAATCCGAATGTGCAGGAGCCAGTTCATCGGATTTTAGATAACATTCCCAACCTCATCTTACTCGATCCCCTGGATTATCTCCCAATGGTCCACTTGATGAAGCACGCCAGCCTCGTTTTGACCGATTCGGGCGGCTTGCAGGAGGAAGCCCCGGCACTGGGTATACCAGTCCTGGTCATGCGTGCTGTCACCGAACGACCTGAAGGCGTCCAGGCTGGCACAGTCCGATTGGTGGGAACGGAGACGGATAGGATCGTTACCCAGGCTTGTCATTTATTGGATGATCCCCAAGCTTATGCTGCCATGGCACAGGCGATAAACCCTTACGGGGATGGTAAAGCTGCCATGCGTATCGTCAATGCCATCCTCAATGCGAACGCTTAATCGCCCTCAATAATATCCCGGTCTGAGAGCGCCTCCCCAATCCTTAGTCTACTTCAATTTATAAGATTACCCGAATAACCGGTCATCATGCTCGATCTCTCGATCTGCATCGCTACCCTCAATGCTTCAGATTACTTACGTAATTGCTTGCGCTCAATCAGCGAGCAATCCTCCCATTTAAATTTGGGGGATACAAGTTCAACAGTTTCTGGAGAGACGTTAGAATCACCCCAAACAAGCCAGTTGAAGCTGAATTTTGAACTGATCATCGTAGATAACGGCTCTTCAGACGACACTGCCACGATGCTCCAGAGTGAATTTCCGGCTGCCAGGCTCATTCTAAATGGCAGGAACGATGGTTTTGCACGGCCGGTCAACATGGCCTTGAGGGAAAGCCAGGGTCGCTATATGCTAGTCCTCAACCCAGATACGATCATCCTGCCTGGTGCGATAAATGAGCTGGTTAAATATATGGATTCTCAGCCTGAAGTTGGTATTTGTGGACCCAAGGTTTTAAATCGCGATGGCGACCTTCAAAAAGCTTGCCGGCGCGGTGTTTCCCGTCCTTGGGCTGCCTTCAGTTATTTTTCTGGTTTGTCGTCACTGTTTCCACATAGTAAATTCTTTGGTGGCTACTTGTTGAATTATCTCGATGAGAACGAAGTCCATGAAGTGGATGGTGTATCCGGCTCCTGCATGCTGATTCGTCGTCAAGTTATGAAACAGATTGGGCTATTTGATGAGCTTTTTTTTGCCTACCAGGAGGATGCTGATTACTGCTTCCAGGCAAAAAAAGCCGGTTGGAAGATAGTTTATCTCCCCACTGCTCAGATCATCCATTTTGGCGGGCAGGGTGGGTCTCGTGTCCAACCATACCGGTCAATTTTTGAATGGCACCGTTCTTATTATTTGTATTATCGGAAAAACCTTGCCAGGGATTATTTTTTCTTATTTAACTGGTTGTATTATTTTCTGATGGGAATTAAGCTGGTTGTATCCTTGATTGCGAACGTATTAAGAACCGAAAAATATGCCGGCCCGCGCCGCACCTGATATTCATCACAAGAAACACCCTTGATTAAAAACCTTACTCCAAACCAGTTGCTCCTGATTGCCATGGCCGCTGTGCTGCTACTATTGGCAGCTTTTTCCTTCTATCTGTTGCAAGATCCATCAGCCCCTCTGCCGTTTGCTCCCCCGCCTACCACCACCTCCACACCCTTATCCCCTAGCCCAACCCATCCCGCCGTTCCTACCTCCACCAGCATACCCACCCGCCAAACTTCCTACACTCCTTTTGCCACATTATCGACTCCACGCCCTGAGTTGACTACACAAACTCCAAATCTGACGGTGACCACTGTACCAGGTGGGACGACCCCTTTCAGTGGTTCGACTAACACAGTTACGATCACGCCATCTGGCACCTCTCCATATACTGTGACTCCCGGTTCTACCACCATCACTCCTTCCCCAACCATCACCGGAACACTCATAACGGGCGAATACGGAGTCACCGGTCGGGTGATTCAAAATGGTACCCCCGTTGCTAATGTAGTGATCGAGTTTCAAGATGATGTCGCTCCGCGGCAAGCATCCACGAATTCAGGTGGTTATTATTGGTTTACCACCTTGGCACCGGGGACTACCTTTACCCTGACGTTCAACCAAAGTGATAATCCTCAGTTGACTCCTAATTCGGAGATTGCTTCCCTGGCATGGATTAAAGGCACTCTGCCCACCGGGATCAATATCATTGATTTACCTGATTTTGAAGTTAGCGTTAATCTTAGTGGGATGATCTTTGAGTTGCAAACACCTGTGGATGGTACCACCTATTCAGCTACCCCAATCAGCTCATCCAACCCAATCCAATTCGTCTGGTCCCTTTACAGTCTGGGAGGATCCTATCATGTTGAGCTTGGTCCAAATGGCAGCGATTATCCGATTTGGACGTCCAGCCATGTAGTTTCAACCAACCTTATGTGGGATGGTACCTTGGATGACGACACCCACATTTCACACGGAACGTACTGGTGGCGTGTAGCTATGACAAAATCCCTGGGGAATTACACCACCGTTATCTACACTCAGCAATGGGACATCCTTTTTAACCCATAGAAATTGTAGGGGATGTTCGTGTATTAATTAAGCGGGTGGCTTAAATATGCCCCCGCTTTTTTTATATATTAGTAAGTCACTTCTAACTAAAAATTGAGCTGCATGAACTAATATACCTGACTTGAGGTAAATCTTTATTTTGAATTATAATCCCGTCATCCTCCCCAATTCCCTTTAGGATGGTTTATGTCCAAAAATGGTTGGATAGCCTGTATTATTGGTGTGATTGTATTACTTTGTGCCGTTGTTTTTTGCCTGATTGTGAGTTTGTTTGGTGTTGCGGGTTATATTTATATCGCCCCCACCCTCACCTTGAATCCACCCTTCCAATCAGCGGAGATTGGTTCTCCAACCCCTTCTCCAGTGGTCATACGTCCCACTTCTCAGGACGTAGTATCGACCCCAACCTCACCATTGTTTCCAGCCACACCTCAAGCTGAATTGGCTACGCCTGCTCCAGTAAGTACTTTATCTCCAGTCTTGGTTCCGACCGATACTCTCTACACGCTGGAAAACACCTTCATTCCGATCAACAATCCGATTGAGCTCGCCCATCGTTTGCTTAGCCTGGATAATCTTTCACCCACTGAAGCCCCACCCGCATTCTTCTATCAGGTTGGTACACAACAATCGTTTTGGGCTGGAGATGGTGAAGTGGAAAATTTCCGCGTCCAGGCCACCCTGCGCTATGTCACCGATCATGCCTACTTTTGGGTCGAAGATGATGTTTCTTATCATCCACGGGACCTAAGCACCCTGGCAGACACTTTCGAAAACCAAATCTACCCCACCAACCGTGAGTTTTTTGGCAGTGAATGGTCCCCAGGTGTGGATGGAGACCCCCATATCTATATCCTCTATGCGACTGGGATAGGTGATGGGATTTCGGGTTACTTTTCCTCTGCCGACGAGTGCCCAAGCCTGATTAACCGCTACTCCAATGGGCATGAGATGTTCCTGATAAATGCCGATAACTCGCCATTGGATGATGAATACACCTTTGGTGCTCTTGCTCACGAATTGCAGCATATGATCCATTGGAACCAGGATCGGAATGAATCAAATTGGATCGGTGAGGGTTTTTCCGAGCTTGCTGTCCTATTGAATAATTATTATTCCGGCGGGTTTGATGCCCTTTATACCAGCAACCCCGATTTACAGCTCAACAACTGGCCAGATGATTCGCAGGAGGACTCCACTCCTCATTATGGAGCCGGTTTTCTGTACTTCACCTATTTCTTGGATCGATTCGGTGAAGCTGCTACCAAAGCGCTCGTTGCCAACCAGGATAATGACTTGAATAGTGTGGATTCCACCTTGCAGCAAATCAATGCCACAGACGCCCTTACTGGTAAACCGATTACCGCTGATAGCTTCTTCCAGGAATGGGTGATCACCAACTATCTGATGGACCGCAAAGTAGCTGACGGGCGTTTCTCCTATACCAGCTACCGGGGAGCTCCCCAGACAGAACCCACTGAAACATTCAAAACCTGCCCTATCGCCATGACCACGCGTGATGTTCACCAGTATGGTGTCGATTATATCCGCTTCACCTGCCCAGGTAGCTACACCCTTCATTTTGAGGGTTCTATCCAGACTCCTCTCTTGCCTCAGGATCCCCACTCTGGATCTTACGCTTTTTGGGCAAATAAGAGTGATGAGTCAGATACTACCCTGACAAAAACTTTCGATCTCACCGGATATTCGGGTCCACTCTCCTTGAATTATTGGACTTGGTTCGAGCTAGAAAATGGCTGGGATTATGTCTATCTGGAAGCTTCGACCGATGGAGAAAACTGGCAAATCCTCACCACACCTTCCGGCACATCTGCAGATCCTCAAGGGAATAGCTATGGGTGGGGTTACACAGGCCTGAGTGGAGGCAGTTCTCGTCCAACCTGGATCCAGGACACCGTGGATATATCTCAATTTACCGGTCAGCAACTGACCTTGCGTTTTGAATATGTAACTGATGCCAATGTGACCGGTGAAGGCTTTTTACTTGACGATCTCTCCATCCCAGAGATTGGGTACACCACCGATTTTGAGACCGATAATGCGGGCTGGCAGGCTGATGGATGGGCACGAATTCAGAACGTCTTACCCCAAAATTATGGTCTGGCACTTATCTCGGTCGGTGATAACACCAGTGTCCAATACATCGCCTTGAATCCCGATATTACAGCAGATGTCCCATTTACCATAGGGTATGGCGTCGATAACGTCGTCTTGGTCGTTTCAGGTACCACTCGCTTCACCCGCCAGTTAGCCCCCTATCGCTTTTCCGTTAGTCAACCTTGATTTATGCATAAAAAAATGGGGTTGTCCATATATTAGCGACAATCCCATCAGTTTTTGAATGGGCGGACTGAGCCCGGTTTATTCTTTTGCCGAATGGAATCCGCCTTTTTTGTTCATTCTTTCTTGTATGGGGCTCTTAACGCGGTAAGTTCTCGTTCAAGCTCTGCCCTTCGCGCCTCAGCTACCGCCATTACCTCATCCTTTAATCGGATGGACCGTTCCTGAAGCTGAGCCCTTATCTGTTCCCCAGAGGCAGGTGCCAGAAGGATTGCAATCGTACCACCCACCAATCCCCCCACAATCACACCCGCAAAGAAATTGAATACCTTTCGCATGCTGACCTCCTTTCAACAATTTGCACGATATATACTTCTATTATAATATAGGTCGAATACCTTCGAAAATAATAATGGGTTGGATATATTTTTCTGATATTTCACTGTATAATGAATCAGCAATTAAAAATGTCTGTAGATTTGCTGGGATAATAAACCAAATAATAACCTATCCAGACTCAAGCAGTATATGCAGTATACATCGAAAGGAGAATAGACTTGAAAATCGCTGTTTGTGTCAAACAAGTGCCAGATTCAGCTGCCAGGCTCGTCGCCGTGGATGGCAAGGCAAATTGGGGGGATTCCCCCCTGATCATCAACCCTTGGGATGAATATGCCGTTGAGGCTGCTCTTCAACAGTCCGAAGCAAATAATGGCAGCGTCATTGCGATAACCATCGGCGGAGAAAGCTCAAAAGAAGCCCTCAAGCATGCTCTCGCCATGGGTTGTTCGGAAGCCATCCTGATCTCTGACGAAGCTTTAGCTCAGAGTGATAGCCAAATGACCTCTCGTGTTCTTGCAGCTGCAATTAAAAAAATAGGCGACGTTGATTTAGCCTTCCTCGGGCGTCAAGCCATTGACACCGATACCGGTCTTACCGCCGCTCAAACCGCCCGTCTCCTGGGCTGGCCAGCACTGACTCTCGTTGCGGTCATCTCAAACGTGGACCCCGCCGCACGCACTATCCGGGTTGATCGCAGTGCTGAAGAAGGTAGGCTTACCGTGAGCGCTAAGTTACCCGCTGTGCTCAGCATCGTTAAGGATTTTGGTGAACCGCGCTACCCTTCCTTCATGGGTATTCGCAAAGCTTCACGGGCTGCCATCCCTGTTTGGTCCCTAACAGATTTGGGCCTGGATGGTCTCAAAGCTAACATCACCTGGCCTGAGATCATGAACCCCCCACAACGCCAGGTCACCACGGAGATGATCACAGGTAGCAGCCCTCAAGAGATAGCCGAATCACTGGCAGATAAAATCATGGCGGAGAAGATCCTATGAATAAGATATGGGTATACATCGACCAATTCAAGGGTCAACCCTTAGCCACCTCTTGGGAAGGTATCGGGGCTGCCAAAATGCTGGCACAGCAGCTCGGGGGAGGTGTAACCGCCCTCGTCTTCGGGAAAGGCGTCGAAGCTGTTGCCTCTCAGGCATTCCAATATGGTGCTGACGAAGTCCTGCTCGCCGATGACCCCTCCCTGGACGATTATCGCGCGGAGCCATACACCGCCTTGTTGGCTAAATTAGCTGCTGAATCTTCACCCGAAATAATACTCTTTCCCACCACCACCCGTGGACGCGAGTTGTCTGCTATGGCCGCTATCGACCTGGACACCGGTGTCCTGCCGGATGTGATTGCGTTGGAAGTTGTAGATGGCTCACTCCTTGCCACTCGCCCCATTTATGCCGGGAAACTGCTTTCTAAAGTTAAGTGTCTCACCCGCCCACAGCTTGTTACCTTGCGGGGACGGGCCTTCGCCAAGCTGCCTCCTGATGCTTCCCGTACAGGTACGCTGACCAAAGTAAATCCCGTGATGAGTGAGGCGGATATTCCCACCAAAGTTGAATCCTACTCTGCCGGTGAAGCTGGGGTTAGCCTCACTGATGCTTCTGTGATTGTCTCAGGCGGTCGCGGTGTCTCAAACAATCCCAGCCTCACCCCCCCGACCGGCTTGGATGAAAAACAAGCGGAAATCTGGAAAGCTCAACAGGGTTTCAAGCTTATCGAAGACCTGGCTCAAGTGCTCCATGCCGCAGTGGGTGCCAGCCGCGCTGCCGTGGATGCTGGTTATGTCCCTTACGCTCACCAGGTCGGTCAAACCGGCAAAGTCGTCTCCCCAGACCTGTATATCGCTTGTGGCATCTCCGGGGCTATCCAACATCAAGCTGGTATGCGTACCAGCAAGGTCATCGTTGCTATCAATCGCGACCCTGAAGCTCCCATCTTTAAGCTGGCCCGTTATGGGGTTGCTGGAGACTTATATGCAATTATCCCGGCGCTTACCGAAGCATTTCGTAAGCGCTTGGGCAAATAAGGATAATATCAATTCCCCTATCGTAGTCCTCACTGAGGGAATGGGGAAGCACGAAAAGTTCTGCCACATCCCGGATAACCTATTCGGGATGTGGCTGGAAAAAATATGGCAGAAAAATACCTCGATCAAAAGAATATCCTCCTTGGTGTGACTGGCTCAATTGCTGCTTATAAAGCCGCGGACCTTGCCAGCAAGCTGACTCAGGCAGGCGCGTTGGTGGATGTCATCCTCACCCCAGCCGCCACCGAATTTATCACCCCGCTCACCTTCCAATCGGTCACTGGTCGCCCGGCTTTTACAGATGAAGCATTATGGGGTGCACAGGCTCACGTTCTGCATGTGGGGTTGGGTCATACTGCTGATATGTTCGTCATCGCTCCTGCCACCGCCAATACCATTGCCAAATTGGCCCATGGCCTGGCTGATAACCTGCTCGTTTTGGCTGGGCTTTCCTTCGGCCCTGGCACTATTGACCGGCCTCTCCTGATTGCTCCTGCCATGGATGGGGGCATGCTTAATCATCCTTCCACCCAGGAAAATCAGGAGCTATTGCGCCAGCGTGGTGCGCTCATCATTGGTCCGGAAGTCGGGCACCTCGCCTCCGGACTGGAAGCACGCGGGCGTATGACCGAACCTGCTGTTATCCTTGGGCATATCCGCTACTTGCTCACCCGTCGTGGTCCACTGCAGGGTCGTCGGGTGGTAGTCACCGCAGGCGGCACCCACGAATCCATCGACCCGGTCCGCCTCATCACCAACCGCTCCTCTGGCAAACAGGGATATGCTCTCGCTCAAGTCGCTTTGGATCAGGGAGCAAAGGTCACTTTAATCTCTACCCCGGTTTCCCTGGAAGTCCCACAAGGCGTAGACCTGATTCAGGTAAACAGCGCCGCTGAGATGGAATCTGCCGTGTTGAATGCGTGCACCAAGGCAGATGTCCTGCTCATGGCAGCCGCAGTTTCAGACTTCAAACCCACCCAGACGGCAGGACAAAAGATCAAAAAGGCATCCGGTGTGCCAACTCTCGAGCTGGAACCTACCTCCGATATACTCTTGTCTTTATCAAAACAACGCTTTCAATCAGGAAGTCCCAAGGTAGTGGTCGGTTTTGCAGCCGAGACTCAGGACCTGATTGCCAATGCTGAAACGAAGCTCAAATCCAAGCATCTGGATCTTGTTGTCGCCAATGATGTCACCAGCCCCAGCTCCGGGTTTGGTGCGGATACCAACCAGGTGACCTTGCTTCACTCGGATGGACGAACCATGCCACTGCCCTTAATGGCTAAATCCGAGGTCGCTGATAGAGTCATCGCTGAAGTCATCAAATTGCTTAAAGAATAAATCCATACGCCAGCATTGGGCGTAATGATAATTAATCAGACCGGAGGCGGAGATGAAGCTTAGAAATGCCATCACTGATATTCCTGGTATCCGGGTCGGGCATGCCCAGAACGAAGACGCGCTCACCGGTTGTACCGTCATCCTGTGTGAGAAAGGTGCAGTCGGTGGTGTTGACCAGCGCGGTGGTGCCCCTGGCACGCGTGAGGTCGATGCCTTGCATCCCATGCATTTGGTCAGCAAAGTCCATGGCATCACCCTTGCCGGTGGCTCGGCTTTTGGTCTGGATGCTGCCACAGGTGTCATGCGTTATCTCGAAGAGAAAGGCGTCGGCTTCGACACCCATATCGTCAAGGTTCCCATCGTCCCCGCTGCCATCTTGTTTGATCTCGGGATTGGTAAATCGGACGTACGCCCAGACGCTGCCATGGGTTACCTCGCCTGCCAGAATGCCTCATCCGAGCCACCTGCGGAGGGCAACGTCGGAGCCGGTACCGGTGCCACTGTGGGTAAGATCCTGGGTCTGGGTCAATGTATGAAATCCGGGATTGGCACTGCCAGCTTGGAGATTGGTGCTGGTGTGATCGTTGGCGCCATCGTCGCAGTTAATGCCTTTGGAGATGTCCTCGACCCCTCCACCGGGCAGATTATTGCCGGGGCACGCTCAAAAGATGTTGGACCACTTCATATCGGCGCCCCCGGGTACTTTGCTGATACCCTCCAGGTTATGCAGACCCTCATTGGGCGGACGGTGCTCGGCTTTGGCAGCCGTGGAAACACCGTCATCGGCGTGGTTGCCACCAACGCGAAATTGGATAAGGAAGCTGCCAACAAGGTCGCTCAGATGGCCCATGACGGTCTGGCACGCACTATTCGACCTGCTCATACTATGGTGGATGGCGATACCATCTTTGCCCTCGCCACCGGTGAGCACGCTGCCGATGTGAACATCGTCGGGGCTTTCGCGGCCGAGGTATTTGCCCAGGCTATCTTGCGCGCTGTACGGGCTGCCAAACCCATTGCAGGGATACCTGCAATCTCCCCATAATCTATTTGCTGGCTATCTTTTCAGCCTCTGGCTCACCGCCATCGCCTTGAATAAAACCGATTTGGCTTTCTTTACCACTCGGGAAGACTTTTTCTCATCCTCCGCTGCATAATTGGCATCCCCCAGGATCATATACAGCGCCTTCTCCACCCCGTGTGGGATGATATCGCCCGCCATCCCGTAGCCAATGCAGTCGTAACCCACCAGATAGAGCCCCGGAATGGGCGATACCGGGTCTAGCCGCTGATCCCCACTTTGTCCCAGCCGGTGTGCCATCTCGGCTGTCCATCCCCCTCGGAAGAACATCGGCACCTGCAGCTCCACCGCTTGGTTAAAATTCGGGAAGATCTCAGCGAGTTGTGCTCTTACAATCTCCAGCTCATGCTTCAGGTCATAGGGTGGCTGCATCACCCAGAACACATCCAGTATGTGCTTCCCCGCTGGGGCAAGCTTCGGGTCGAAGAAGGTTGGTGCGTAGCTGTTCAACGTGCGTTCCCACCCCATGGTGTGCAGCAGGGAATGTTCCTTACCCAATAAAGCCTCATTCAGACCCAAAACCAATGCAGCCACTACTGCCGGAACTGCCTGTCGCAGATGTGTTACATATTCTTTTGGCAGATTCTCTTCCCCAGCCAGCTGGATCAACCGCTTAATTCCTGCATTATGAATCACAACGTCGGCTTTGATCGTCCGGCCACCTTTGAGCTTCACCCCCACTGCCCTGCCTTTTTTCAGCATAATGGATTCAACCCTTGTTCGTGTAACAATCTCACCCCCATGGAAGTGAACGACCCACTCTAATCCATTCACAATCGCTGCTGTGCCACCAATGGCTGTACCCCACACCGCCATTTGTTCCAGCGCATCTACAATGGCTCGCTTGGTCTCATTCGCTGAGAATGTGTCCACCGTTTGCGATGCAAAGCAGTAGGTGATGATTGTCTCTACATATTTTACGTAT
Source organism: uncultured Anaerolineaceae bacterium (assembly GCA_964642565.1). Taxonomy (GTDB): domain Bacteria; phylum Chloroflexota; class Anaerolineae; order Anaerolineales; family UBA4823; genus FEB-25. Next base: position 8,058 of record CAZXPK010000007.1, on the reverse strand, counting down.
TCTTCATTCCCCGGGAAATACTTTTCGATGTATTGCCGGGCAGTCATGTTATTCGGGTAGCTCACCGCCGGGTCGTACATATTCGCGATCCATCGGTAGACCTTCGCCATCCCCTTCGTCCCTCCCACCAGCGCCTCCTGTGCCTCATCTGTCGAAGCGAAACGTCGGCCATCCTTGGTCAGCACCCAATGCTCCCCTCGCGACTTCACGTCGTGGATGGTCACCCATTGGACCGGAGCTTCCAGCTTCGTGCACAGTTTGCCGATCCTGCTTTTGGGTCCTGGGCAGGTCCAGGCCGCTGTGGTGATGGCATAATCCTCATAATTAAGGTGCGTGTACTTGCCACCAATAAAACCAAGCTGTTCCAGTACCAGCACTTTTTTCCCTGCTCGCGCCAGACCCGCTGCGGTCATTAACCCGCCGATCCCCGCTCCAATCACAATCGCTTCATAATTATCCTCCAGCATAGTGGGTTTTGCCTCCAGCCCGGGTGCAGAAAACACATTGTTTGGGCACAGGTAAAGGCATTCACCACATTCGGTGCACAGATCTGCATCGATGATTGGCCAGGCGTCCTTATCAATTTCCATCTTAATGGCTTTCGCCGGGCAGCCGAGCATGCAATAACTGCAGCCGCTACATTGGGATTTATCGATTTCAATCGCCATGTGTGCTCCTTACCAATAAGCTGTGAATTAAGGTTTTGTTACCGAAGTACGCATGCTACGCAAATTAAATATAAATATAGGCAGGTTGGTCAGTGCGATGACGATAAATGGTCCCATCGCCAGCATCCCGATCAACGCCACCTCTGGTCGCTGTAGTACGGTGATGGCTACCCCAAATGCGGTCAGTAACAAGGATATATACAAGGTCAGCGGTCCATAGAATGTCAGCGCAGCGGATCGACCCGGTTGCTCGATCCCATCTGCGATTTTTCGATAGATCAAGTTGATCAAGAATGCCACTCCCAGCCAACCCACGTAGTTCTGGATGGGTACCCCATTGGCTACATACGGTACGTAAGGTCCACCACCCACCCATGCCCACCATCCCTGGCTCACGGCAATCGGATCGATCATCAGATCCCAGGCAGTGGTAGCCAAAGCACCGATGGCTGCTGCCCAGATCGGGGAGGTCTTATGCTTGAATAGGGGCGATAAGCTTGCCTCTCGGGTTGAGAGCATATCACTGATACAGAACGCCGCATACACAATCGGTTCCCAAGCCAACGCTGCCAGCAAGGGTACCCCAAATACCGATACACCAAGCATAGGGGTGTAATAATAATGCCCAAATACCAGCCCAAAATTCACTCCCAGCGCTTCAGCGGTGAATGCTACCATGAATGAGAGCCCAAACATGATCAGGCTGCGCTTCCAACCTTTGGTTAAGATCGCATGCCAGATCACGAATACCAGCAGTGCCCCCACATAACCCAAGAGGAAATCCACCGTGAATGGGATCCTCATTCCGAGCAGCACATTCATGATGATTAACACCACAGATATCACCGTCACCACTGTCAGGTAGCGAAACGGTCCTTTTCCCTTATCTACATTCTCCATCCTGTTACTGCTCCTGCACCTGGATTTGCTTCAGCCATCCGCCATTTGCATCTTTGACTGGTCTTGCTTGAATAACGTCTCTACCACAATCCTCGGCATACCTAGTACGAGTGCGGTGGTCAACTCTTTAAATGTCCTGTCACCCCTGATGACGTCAAACACTATTTGCTGCATGAATGGGCTCCTGCTCAATAGATCCGAACATAGTTCCGGTAGCGCATAGACTGCTTTGGCGAACAGCCGTGCTGACAATAATTGTGGGGTGATGGACGCGTTGATCAATGTAGTATAACCACTCAAATCAATTTCATTGCTTTCCAGCGCATAATACATCTGCTCAGCTGCAAGGCGCGCGCTCACCACCGCGTACGATATACCCTCCCCCATCCATGGGTCTGCCAGGTTGGCGGCATCTCCTACGAGCAGCACCCGTCCTTTATGCAACGTCCGGGTTCGTCCCCCCAATGGGATTTGGTGCCCCTGCATGTGTAAAATCTTTGGGTCAAGCAGTACTGCTTCACTGGCAATGAATTTCTCTAAAGCTTTTTTAAGCCCGATCGCCTTCCCTGGGATTGCCTTGAACACCCCCACCGAGAGATGGTCTCGTTTTGGGAAGATCCAACCATATCCACCCGGTAGGGCGCCAAAGTCGAATGTGGCAAATGAACCTTGTGCTTCTAGGGACGCCGGCGATACCGCCAGCTCCGCTTCAACCGCCACTCCTACCTCCCGGTCGGGTATTAATCCCACCGAGCGTGCCACGATGCTGTTCACTCCATCCGCGCCTGCCAGTAGTTGGGCGTGCAGCTCTCCCTTAGTGGTAGTCACAACCACCCTGTCTCCCCGATCCTCCACACTCACTACGCTGATCCCTTCCACCAATTGTGCCCCAGCTTGGACGGCCTGCTGCACGAGATAATGGTCGAACCGGTCACGCATCACCAGCCAGGCGACTGGCCAGCCCACCTCTACTTTGAGTAATTGTTGTCCGGCATAGGTCACAATACCCCCCACAGCTTTTTGCTCGAATACCGCACTCGCATCAAAGGGCAGGTTCTGCATCGCTTTCCAGGTCACCCCCCCACCGCAGCTTTTATAGCGCGGCAGGCTTGCTCTTTCCAGGATCAGCACACCCAGCCCGCGCTTTGCCAGCAAGTACGCTAGCACCGCTCCTGCAGGTCCAGTCCCCACGACGATCACATCATACACTATTATCTTCTCCTGGCTGGTATTCATGACCAGAGTCATGCTATTCCAGTTAACACCCAAAATTCAATTTAGAGACGCCTCGTTATCAATCCAATGAGGCGTCTTGTATTTTAAGTCTTCAGATATTTTTCAAACCACCTCAGGATGTGATTTAACCTTGCGATCCTGCGATCGGTCCTCCCGGTACGGGATAGGCCATGGAACTCATCCGGAAAGCGCACCATCTCGCTATCCACACCCAGCTTCTTTAGAGCCACAAACACCTGCTCGCCTTGTTCGATGGGGCACCGCAGGTCATTTTCATTGTGCAGCACCAACGTGGGTGTACGGGTATTTCCAATATATGATATCGGTGAGTGCGCCCAAAAATTCTCCAGGTCCTCAAAGGGTGGCTTGTTCCCCAGCTCCGTTTGGAATATCCAATTGAAGTCACTTGAGCCCCACATCGAGACGAAGTTGCTCACGCAACGCTGGGTGACCGCGGCCTTGAACCGTTGGGTATGCCCAATGATCCACACTGTCATGTAGCCACCATAACTCCCTCCGGTCACCCCCATCCGCTTCGGGTCGATATACGGCTGCTTTTCCATGTAATCAGCCCATGCCATCAGGTCAGCATAATCCACATTACCCCAGTCCCCGTAGATTCCCTTGGCATGTTCTTCCCCGTAGCCCCGCCCACCACGCGGGTTGGTGAAGTAGACTATGTATCCGTGGGCTGCCAGGTAGTAAAACTCGTGCATGAAGAACTTGCCATATTGGGTCAGTGGTCCACCGTGGATTTCCATGATTGATGGATATTTTTGTGCTGGGTCAAAACCCGGTGGCTTAAGGATCCATCCCTGCAACTCATTCTTGTCGGGACCTTTAAACCACACTTCCTCCACCTGGCCCAAGTCGATTCCATCTAACAGCTTGCGGTTGAGCTGCGTCAGTTGCCGCTCTTTTCCACTGGCAATCTCACGAACGAATAACTGCACCGGGTCGTTGATCCGCCCGTAGAAATAAGCCATGTGTTTCTGCTCCCGGTCGAAGGTAAATGATCCCACCACCCCGCCTTCGCCAATCTCATCCCGCACGTCATCCCCGTTCACCGAGATGGACGAGAGCTTCGAGCTGCCATGCAACACTGTATTGAAATATAAGCGTTTGCCATCTTGAGACCAGGTGGGAGCCATTCGCTCCGGTGATCCCATATCGTTGATCGTGCTGGAATCGACGTGCATGTCATACTTCTCGGTCATGTTGCGTGGTGGTTTGGATCCATCCGCTGGCACAACCCACAAACCAGCATTCTTGTACGATAACCCCTCCCCCTCCGAGCCGAGAAATGCGATATGCCTGCCATCGGGTGAAAATGAGGGTTGGTATTTATCTCCCAATGGTCCTTCAATCTTGCGGAATTTCCCTCCTGTAGCTGGCATGATGAATATGTCTACGCGATCGGGGGTTAGATCGGGATTCTCGCTGCGATTGGAGCTGAAAGCGATCCACTTCCCATCTGGAGACCAGGTGGGGAAATGCTCATCATAAATCGCGTCATCAATGAGCTGCTTGGCTTTTCCCGTGCGGGTATCTACCGTCCAGATGTGGGTCCGCTCGCGTGGCAGGTAGCCATATCCATCCAGCTTGTAAAATAGCCGGTCGTAATGACGTGAGACGACACCCAGTTTCTTCTTTTGCTCGTCATTCTGGCGCTCCAGTGTTTCAGCGTCCAATTTGCGTACCGTACACAACAACTGCTTCCCATCGGGTGACCAGCTCAGGTCGCCAATCTCACCCTCGATCTGGGTCAGTCGGCTCGCCTCCCCACCCGAAAACGGGATCAGGTAGATTTGTGCAGGTTTTTCCTTATCCTCCCGGTCCGAAAGGAAGGCAATCTGGTTCCCATCCGGTGACCAGCGACCGTTGCCATCATGTTGGTTGCCAGTCGTAAACTGTCTGGGCACTCCGTTTGCAGTCGGTGCCACCCACAGGTTGGTGTATTTCTTTTCGGTTTTTCTATCCACCCGTTGAACTGTATAGACCATATGTTGTCCATCCGGAGAGATGCGTACTTCCGATACAGTGTTGAACAGGTACAGGTCCTCTGCCGTGATGGTTCGTAGTTTGCGCGCTGCCATAATAATCTCCATACTGCAAGTTGTATAGTTTGGTTGCAGGCATAATTTTAACACTCAATCCTCATTGAATACCTGCTTTTAGCGTATTAAAAATAAAGTAAATATTCATCCTTGCAACCTCTGCCTCTGATTACCGTATATCTAATCAGCATAGTGTTCATAGAATAACGGCTACAAATGGCAGACATATCGGATATCGGAGCATTATCGTCGAAAGAAAGGAGCTTGGTATGGGAATCATAAAATTCATTTTTGGGATTATCGGAGGCATCTTGGGGTTGGTTTTTGGCTTCATTGGTTTGGTATTTGGTCTGGTGCTTGGCATTCTTGGATTGATCATTGGCGCTATCATCTTCGTCCTGGTGGTTGTAGGTTTGGTGCTGCTCATCCCACTCGCGCCTATCCTGATCCTGTTGGCCATCATCTTTTAGCCATTTCCAATTAATATCCACTCCACATCGCGATACAGGGGCGGACGGTGTCCGTCCCTGGTTCATTTAATTCCCCTTATTTCCATTTATAAGGTTTAATGATCATTATCACCCCTTGTAAATTTAGACTAATATGGTCTAATATACTCTATTATTATGTGCAATATTTTCATTTATTTTTATGATCCGTAGTGATCTGCGTGGGATGGCGCGCTCGTGCAGTGTTTTCATGTTTTCACTTCTTTGCGCCCCTTTTTGCGCACCATCTGTGGTTAGATTTGTACATCCGTGGTTAATGCCAAGGAGGTAATTCATGTCTGTAACAACTGCCCCTGCTCAAGAAACGATCGATCAGTTTGTCGGTAATGCTCATGGAAACCTTGCCATCATCAAAGAGCTGCTGGGAAAATACCCGTCTATTATCAATGCCAATGCTAGCTGGACCGAAACTGCAGTCCAAGCGGCTGCTCAAACCGGTCAGGTGGAGATCGTTAATTATTTGATGGACTATGGCGCTGATTATGATATCTGTACCGCTGCCATGCTCGGGAGTCTCGATTGCCTGGATGAATTTTTAAAAGAGGATCCCAATCTGGTGAATGCTTGTGGTGCTCATGGCATTCCACTCTTGTACTTCCCGGTCATCCATGCCCATAATGAAGTTGCCGAATATCTGCTTGCACATGGCGCTGACCCGAATGCTGCCTCTCCAGATGGGATTACCCCTCTTCATGCTGCAATCATGTTCAACCAGCCCACAATGGCGCTTTGGCTGCTCGATCATGGTGTGAATCCGAATCCAAAATATGACGGTAAAACACCTTTGGCAATGGCACGAGAGAAAATACGAACCGAGCTGGTCGGGATATTACGCGCGCATGGTGGGATTGAATAAATCCGTGGTTATCGTCCGCTGAAACTGTAATCCAACAGCTCGCAGTATGCTGGACGTAATAGAATCTCGTCAGTGTACCGAATAATCGCGGCCGCTTCAGGCAGTAGCAGCTTTCCAGCCCTCACCGTCACCTGACCATCATTCAGGATGTCTCGATAAGTCCCATCATGCAGGCTGACCATGATGTAACCGCTCTTTCCACTTGTATTGAAGATCCCGTATAAGTTCTTTCCTGGATGCGCCCAAACTGCCTGGATGGCTGGATCAGCCTGTACCACTACAAACTTACCCCTCACTTGTGCTGGGTCCTTTTTAAGCTTCGCTAATCTGGTCAGGAGTGGTTGCAAGGAATAATCGCCCCAATCCACTTTTTCGATATCAAAGAGTGAAGGAGTATGTTTGGTACCTGATTCCTGACCCCCATAGATCAGGAAGGGTCCTTTGTTAAATGCTTCAAATGCTGTCCATGCCATGGCTTGTGCCCGGCTGGGAGCCAGTCGCATGATGCGTGCCTGGTCATGATTTTCCACACAGCGCATCTTAATGTAATTCTGTGGGTAGATGCAGTCCTGGTAGCGCAGCATCTCGATATATCGCCGTACTGGCACCTTCCCTTGCACTGCCAGCTGCCAGATTGGCCAAATATCGTAATCATAAGTCATGTCGAAAGCGGCGTAGAGCTCACAATCCGAAAGACCAGTTAATTCATTCGCACGCCGTGCCCCAATGAAATTGGCAGGCAATGACTCGGCCAGCCAGATCACCCCCTGGTTGGTTTTAGCTACCTTTTCCCGCGCCTGTAGCCAAAATTTCTGGGGAACCAACGATGCCACATCACAGCGAAACCCATCCACCCCTAACTCCACCCAACCTTGCAACGTTTCGATCAAGTAGTCGCTCAAACCCCGATTGGAGTGTTTCAAATCAATGACGTCGCTCCATTCCGGTACTGTGGTTATTGGGGTGCCATTCTCATCTTGGTGAAAGTATTCTGGGTGCTCCTTCACCAGAACAGAATCATGTGCGGTATGGTTGTACACCACATCGATCATTACCTTCATCCCCCGCCCATGCGCTTGCTGGATCAGTCGGGTGAACTCCTCCATTGTTCCATACTCCGGGTTTACTTCCCGATAGTCTCTAACCGAATACGGACATCCCAGGCTGCCTTTTTTATTCAGCACACCGATCGGGTGGATCGGCATGAACCATAAGATATCCACCCCCAAGGTATGCAGTCGGGGTAAATCCTTCTCCACATCAATGAATGTGCCATTTGCGCCATGATTCCGCACGTAGATTTCATAGATAACCAGATTGCGGTAGCTGGAGGGAGTGTCACTCGCCATGATGTGGTCCTCTAAGTTCTAAATAGGGTGGTCGGACAAGCACAATTGTACTCGATACCACAATCCAAGGGTTCCAGCCAGGGGTGAGCTTAATACTGTATTTCTACATACATTATTCACGTCTCAAGATATCAGGGAGCACCTCAAAAGTAAAGCAGCCCTGATTCGGTGCGATCCATGTTATAATTTATTCGTATTATTCAGGTCGGTTTAGTCTATATTATTTGTAGCTATCAATGAATAGAAAGGGAGAAATTTATGATGGACTATTCACAGCCAAAGGTTATTCCTCACCAAAATGGGTCGCAGTAAAGATGTAAGTTTGGTCTGGCAAGATCATTTTCATTCGAATCTCCGTTATGGATGGAGCCTCAAACTCAATAATAGTTTTCCTACTTCTCAGAACATGCATCAGACAGTAAATCAGATCTGTTGGGAAAAGTTGAAAAGTGAACTCCTTTAAAGTTGAAAAGTGAACCATTG
>CAZXPK010000006.1:0-45029 GCA_964642565.1 uncultured Anaerolineaceae bacterium | reverse complement strand
ATCTCCTCCGCAATCCCTTTTTGGGCCAGGCTGGTGGTTTGATCTGCAATCGTACGCAGATCTTTCCCCCATGCACCGTACATCAATATAGCCAGACCAAGGAGGAAGGTGATACTGCCTAATAAAAAGATGCCAATCAGCATAAATAACTGTAAATCATTTGCGTTTATATTTTCCATGGTTACCTCACATATCCGTGGATCGAGTGGCTGGTTTCACCTATCAGCGTTCGATTCGGGTAATTTCCAGCGTTGGAAACCTGCAAGTCAGGCTGGGTACGCTGGAATACAATGTTTCCAATTCCATTTGTAATTGGTTGATATCAAGACTGGTAATGATATGATTGGGAAGGAGCGGAAAAATCTGAGACAGATCCGGATCGTGATTAATTTCCATAAGTTTATGGCAAGCTGATTGAAGAATGGCGACCTGGGAGGTAAAAGCATCTTGAGGGTTGTCCAAAACCTCTGGTAATTCATTTACCACCTGTTCTCCCGAGAGTTTTTTACCATTCAACTCGATACCACCCAAAAGATTGAATATTTCTGTTACTGCTACGTCATCAAATATAAAGTACCCACTCCACCAATAGTTGTTATCATCCAGCAGCTTAATAAACTCCGGATCAAGTTCAAAAGTGCCATTCTTCTTATTCAAGTCGAACGAATGATTTAATTCCTTCTCGAAATTAGATATCGGATTGTCTCCGGCAGGGAAAATGGGGAGAAGTTGGATAGTTGTATCGGATGTGAAATAAGTGACTAACCAAATACTTTTCAATTGGGGGTTTGATGTACCTATCGAAGTTGCGCTGATGAGCAGGATACTGCGTTGACCATTGTTCATGGCCTCGATCGAATTTTGGCTTCCAGTGGTCACCAAACTAATTGTGCTGGGTAAGATGCCATACTCAGCTTGATAAGACCTGGTGCTGAAAGAATATCCAACCACCAAAAAGCAAGTGAATACTAGAAAATTCAAAGTGGAGTGGTTTTTCATCGAAGCGCTACCTGGGTTTGATCATGCCGATCAGATAACCTGCCGCAAATCCCAAAATTACCCATAACACGAGCTGAAGGAGAGCTTGTTGGACTGATTTCCACTTCATTGAAAGTGATCTTCCCTGATATTGGTCACTTACCAGAGTAGGGTCATTTTCATCGTCAGGCGAATGTTGTACCGGGATTGTCGATAAGTGTTCGATTTGAGTTCGTATATGATTTATTCCACTCATTGCAGAGATAAGCGTAGAGTAGAGGAGGATTTCTGCCCGGTTGAGAAAAGTATTTGAATTCATTTTCTACCAGTTATCCCATTGTTTTAATTGCCACTCTTCGGCCACGCCTCAAAAAAGTGGGGATATCAAGGTCATTTGATGAGACAGTCAATTCCTCCTCCAAGTATTCATCAGCCAATAATTGCGGAGGGTTTACTTCAAAGGTATCAGGGGTAGGGGCGTTCTTTCGTTCAATTGGCATTTTTCTGACATCCAATCGGGACAGGGTCTCTTCCAATGTAGTAGAACCTAAACCGGTTATCACCAGAATTACTTCGACGCGATCTTGCAGTCGAGGATCATCAACAACCCCCAAGACAATCTCTGCTTTGCCCCCCGCCTGAGCTTGAAGGTGGGAAAGTGCTGCTTGAACATCATATAGAGCTAACTCGCCACCACAAGTGAAGTTCACTAAAATCCCAGCAGCGTGGTCGATCGAAGTTGATTGCAAAAGCGGGTGGTGAAGAGCTTGGTCGACGGCTTTCATTGCCTTGTCTTCACCATCTCCCTGACCAATCGACATCAGCGCGCCACCCCCCAACTTCATCAGATTGCGGATATTGGCAAAGTCGACATTGATCATACCGGGAGTGGTGATCAATTCAGTGATCCCTTGAACAGCCTGGCGTAATACATCATCAGCCAGGCGAAATGCTGTATCCAACGGAAGGTCGCGAGGAGCTACATCAAGCAGCCGGTCATTCGGAATGGAGATCAACGTATCCGCGTTCGGTGAGAGTCGCTTTATTCCTTCGCTGGCATTTCTCTGGCGGCGACCCATCTCGAATGAAAATGGCATCGTAACCACAGCGATAGTGACAGCACCGATTGAACGGGCAATTTTTGCAGCAATAGGTATTGATCCTGTCCCCGTCCCACCACCCATCCCCGCGGTAAGGAAGACCATATCAGCTCCATCCAGGGCAGCAGCGATGAGTTTTGCACTTTCTTCAGCCGCGTTTTGGCCGACTTCAGGGTTACCGCCAGCTCCCAACCCTCGGGTAGTTTTTGGACCTAATTGGATTTTGGTGGGGGCAAGGCTGTTTTTCAATGCCTGAGAATCGGTGTTTGCAACAATGAAATCCACGCCAGAGAGTCCAAGCTCTATCATCCGGTTAATGGCATTCGAACCCCCTCCACCTAACCCCAGAACTTTTAGGGAGGGTTTATGGATGTTCGAACATAATTGTTCGGAGTCCTCTTTCATGCTGAAAGGGTAAGCAGATTTTCGTAAGTTGTAGATCATGTCATTCATTAGGGCACCTTTTTATGAATATGTTGTGGATTTACCTGATCAGGTGATAGATTTATAAAGTTCTATTTCAAAGGAGAGGATGCCAATTTTGTTGCAATATTCATACCATCTCCACTGATTTGTTCCACAATGCATCCCGCGGCCAAAAGTCCATCGATGATGGATTCAGGGATGTTAGCAGCACCACCAATGACAGTCACTTTCTTGGCATGGGAAGCTTCCACCGGAGAAAATCCGATTGTGGGTTGATACTTATTGATAAATGGGCGGATGGCATCTAAATGCCAATCTGCTGCACCCCATTCGAACGTCGGTAGTAATAGATAATGAGAAATTGGTCGAGGGCCATTAATGATTGGAGTAGCGGATGACATAAACTTGGATGAAGAAGATGGATCCACTCCTCCACTGGCGACCCATTCTTTAATCATCGTTACAACAGGAAGCTGATTTTGATCCGGTTTGTACCAGGCATTGTTCAATTCTCGGTCGCCCTGTGCGGCAGACAATAGCCAAAAGTTACAGGTCAATACCTCTGGCGGTACGGGATCGAATTCCTGGGAACGGCCTGACATTAATCGAACCAGGGTCATGTTTTGCCAAGTGTGGGCATGAACATCGACTGCAGGTGACCTTGGATCCAGTTGATCACCGATCCGACTGCCGGCACCAAGAAGAATGATAGGTAGGGATTTTCCCAATGCTGCTTCGGCAATGGCAAGATACCAATCGAATATTCTGAAACCCAGATGATCCTCAGAATTTTGGGGAGTTGAGTATGGTCTGGTTCTTGGCCAGTGTTCTGGTCCACCTGCGCCCCAATTTGGTGAACGATTTCCTGACCATGCATAAGCTGATAAAACAAGCTGGTTCAATAGATCTTGTTGTCCACGTCGATGTAAACCTTGAAGTGCTGCAAATAAGAAAGCTGTGTCCCAATAATCTCCACCGGGTTCCAGTGGAGGAAATACTGGGATTAAGCCGGCATTCAGAGATCCCTCGGCTACTGGAATGAAAATATCTAAAAATCGTTCGACTAGATTTTTCTGTGCCCAGGTTGAAGGCGACCAATTCTTCAATTGGTTTGGACGATCGAAAAGGGTTATATATTTAACTCCCCAATGTGCATATGCATCGAAGAAAATGGTTAATTCATTGGAAATTCCTGATCTGCTGGTCAGTAACGGCATATGTATGACTGGCTGGACACCCTCCTCGATTATTTGGCGGAGAAAAGATTCTGGAATACCGCGGTCGGTAGGCGCCAACACAGTTAACCAGGAAGCACCCAGTGCATGTAATTCAGGAATCCAGGTACGAATATCATTTTCCCGATAATGCATGGTATCGGGATAATAGTAAAAACCATAACGGGTCAATTGTGTTGAAGTTGTTATCGCATCCATAGGTCCTCTTAGTGATCCTCGCTTATCATGATGCAAGAGGTATGCCAGGCAACCGCAACTTCGGTTACTATCCAGTTGGTTTGTTTCAATGTATAATGAATCGTAGAGCAGCAGTCAAAACCGATTTTTTTCGGGATATTGTCTGCTCTATATTTTGGTAATTACCACTTATTCATTGGCGTGGAGGAGTATGTTTTCATCGAAAAGCAAGTTGGCAATTAGCATCGTCGGCTTGCTGTTCATTGTATTGTTAAATGCGTGTAACTCTTCACCTGATACATCTTCTCGTGGAATCTATTCTGTAGAATCAACTTTCTCGGATTTTTACAGGGAGTTAGGGGGAGATAAAACCTTGGGTCCAGCGATCTCGCCCTCTTTTATCAAGGAAGGAATGACATATCAATATGTTGTCTCAGGTTTGATGGCATACGATCCAAATCAGGTAGCGCTTAAGCGGTTCCACTTCTCCCCCATCGCAACCGTAGAATGGCAAATCAATAGCCTCGTCGAACCCGCCCCATTGGATACCAAAATACCTTATGTGAATGGGCACCAAATTTGGGAAGAAATTTTATCATTTTATAATCAATATGGTTCTGACATCATTGGCCTACCTGTAACTGGGGTGGTAGCTAATGACGCAAAACAGCGTTATGAGCAATATTTTGATGGCCTTGGTTTCTTTAGAAATTATACTGATCCACCTGGTCAGATCCATTTGATGCCCTATGGATCCTGGATGTGTGGGAGTAATTGCCTATATCAAGAATCTGATTCGACCCCACCATCAGCCTCCTATTCAAGAGATTATAGTGAAACGGAGCAATTATTCTTCCAGGCCTCTGAACGTCTGGGCTATGGATTTACCGGTGCGCCATTGGAGTCTCCAAGGCTGGGATCAGATGGTTATTACGAAATGGTGTTTGAAAATGTCATCATGTTTTTAGATCCATCCAATGGTAACCAGATCAGACTCAGACCACTACCCTCATGGCTTGGAATCCAAACTGACCAGCCAGGAGTCGTGATAAAAGCAGACTGGTTATCCTTTTTCCAAACGCAGGATGGACTTGGCTTTAATGTTCCTAATTCATTTACCCAATATATAAATGACCATGGTGGCTTAGATTATTCAGGCAATCCAATCTCTGAATTTCACCAGATTACAGACGGGGGTTACTCACAATGTTTCACCAACATTTGTCTGGAATATCATCCGTCAGCACCGAAAGAGTTACAAATCAAGCCCAGCACACTTGGATCTGAATATCTCACCATTGGGGCTAATACAAGTGCTTCTGGTTCTTCCTTTAGTGATGCGTTACAAATAAATGCATGGGAGGACTCTCCACTGATCCCTTCTGGTCAGAGCCAGGGGATAAATATCGAAGTAACGCAGAATGACATTCCAATGAGTGGTATTAAATTTTCGTTGGTGGTAAACCAGCCGAATGGAATAACGAAAACATACTCAGTAAACCCGACAGGGGATGATGGTAGAACGCGCATAGATCTAGATCCAATTAACGGACCGAATGGGGCTATCGTTCAATATGAAGTGTGTGTGCTCGGAGCAGTATCACCCCAAGTGTGCTTCTCCAGGAGCTATACCATCTGGGATCAATGATGGAATAAGTTTAAGGACTCGTAAGAGGAAAAAACAGGTTATTCTTATAGCGCGGCTTTAGCTACTTCTGAAGGGAGATGGGGGAGATCAATGGAGCATTCATCGCAAAATAGCATGGCACGTTCGATGACATTACGCAGCTCGCGGATGTTTCCTGGCCACGAATGATTAATTAGGGCTTCCATAGCCCTAGGGGTAACATCCTGAATATTTACCCCCAATCTCTGGTTATTCTGCCGGATAAATAACCCTACTAATTCCGGAATATCTTCCTTACGTTCTTTAAGCGGTGGAAGATGAAGATCCACAACTTTCAGACGGTAGTATAAATCGTGGCGAAACTCCCCTTTATCCATGGCAGCAATCAGATCACGATTGGAGGCGGCAATGATCTGAACGTCCACACGAACCTCCGCAGTACCACCAACACGCCGAAATTTTTGTTCCTCGATCGCACGCAGTAGTTTGGCTTGCATATCAACAGGCATGGATGATATTTCATCTAAAAATAGGATGCCTTGATCGGCAACCTCCATCAAGCCTAATTTTCGTTTTTCAGCACTGGTGAAAGCTCCGGCTTCATAACCAAACAGCTCTGATTCAAGCACCGTGCTTTGAATGGCAGCGCAGTTGATGGCGATAAATGGCTTATTGGCGCGTGGACCCACTTGGTGGATTACATTGGCTAAAATTTCCTTACCCGTACCCGTCTCACCCGTGATCAGTACCGATACGGATGCAGCGGCTGCCCGTTGCGCCTGGTGGAGCACAAGCTGCATGGCAGGATTTACACACACCATAGATGAGTATTCTTTATGTTGAGATTCCCGCAGGTGCACAAGCTCCCTGCGCATAGCCACTATTTCCTGGGCACGTTGGATGGACTTCTCCAAAGATGCAAGCTGTACCGGTTTTTGAAGAAAATCATGGGCACCATTTTTCATTGCTTCTACGGCCATATCAATATGACCATAAGCCGTTATGATTATGATGGGTGGACGCATTGGAAGGTGAGCAGTCTCACTGAGGAGGGTGGGTCCATAGCCATCCGGCAACTCGACATCCAATAATAGGATATCGGCACTGCCTAATTTGAGCTGCTCGCGAGCCTCAGCCAGAGTAGCTGCTTCCAGAACTTCATATCCCCGGGTGGTAAGAAATTGACTAATATTAATTCGTGCGTTTACTTCATCGTCGACAATCAGTATTGTAGCCGTCATATAAAATCCAACTATTCATTTTTATGATGCACAGGGGAATTGAACCACAAAATTAGTTCCACCCAAGATGCTGTTTACATAGATTGACCCTTTATGTGCGGTCACGATCCGTTTTACTATTGCCAAGCCCAAACCTGTACCGTGTTGCTTTGTGGTAAAGAATGGCTCGAAGATTTTTTCACGTAATTCTGCCGGAATACCTGGACCAGTATCTGAGATACTGACTTCAATATGATCCTGTTCTTCTTCAGTCGCATGTCTAATTTTTATCGATAAAATCCCACCAGCTGATTCCATGGCTTCAATCGCATTATTGATGAGGTTGGTAAAGACCTGCTCCAAAGCACGATAATCACCTTCAATGGTTGGAATGGATTTATCAGCCTGGACTTGGTATTTAATATTTAGTTTCACCAACCTCGATCTCCATCGTTCCAGAAGGTTAGAAATCAGCTGACTAAGGGTGATGGATTCGAGTTTATATTCCATCGGACGTACAAAAGTCAGGCTCGATTTTACCAGAGATGTAAGGCGCTCACAATCTTCTTCTATTCTGGCAATATTCTTCTGATTCGGGTCATCCGTTGGCAAATTGATTGCCAATAATTGTAAACCAGTAAAAATATTGTTGATCGGATTTTTAACTTCATGGGCAAAACTAGCGGTTACTTCACCCAGAAGAGCTCGTTGCTCAAGCTGTTGGTTTCTAAGCCGATATTCCTCTTGCTCGCTTAAATCATGGAATAAGATGATTATGCTATTCACAACGTTGTCGTTAATAATGGGGATAATGCGTAAATTTGCCTGGAAGGATTCACCATTCCGACGGAATAGTTTTAGACTACCAATGCTACCTATACGCTGCTCATTTTGAACCACCTGGAAGGAGGCTTTTAAATCCTCACTTCCTATTAATACATTTTCGATTCTTTGACCAGACACTTCCACAGTTGCATAGCCCAAATATAATTCTGCTGATGGGTTTAATGATCTTATAGTTAGGTCGGGAGACAAGATAATGACACCATCTTCCATCGTATTATAGATAGCATTGTCGGTCAGGATCTTGGTCATGTATTCTTGAATATCTTGCCGGAGCTGAGAATTGAGCGCATGACCTTGAATAATGGTATTGATTTGTGAAGATAAAAACGTTAATTGGGGTATAAGATTGGGGGAGGGAGCCGAATTCTCACCCAGTGCAACCAACAATCCGATGAAAGCATTTGTCTCACCAATGGGCGCGGATGCAAAGTAAGAGATATTCGACGCATGGGCTAAACGGTGCAAACTAATGATGGCTCGTTTTCCCTTCATCCATAAAACAGGTGATTGCAAATAAGAGAAATCCTGACCGGTAATTTCTTCTGGGAAGGCATGGTCTGTTCCTGCAGAAGCAATTCTCTGTAAGCTAGGGCTCTGACTACTGACCTGATATATACAAAGCAAGGATGAACCTGTAAGGTCTAAACCCACTTGTAGAATCAAAGAGAGTGATTTATCCAATTCGGTAGATAGCACAGCTATAGATAATTGATTTAAATAATCCCATAATGAGTGATAACGTTCTTCCTCTTGGCGACGCAAGCGGAATTGTTCATCCAGCTCGAAGGTAATCAGGGAATATTTATTGTTCTCACCGAGCGGGCTAAAGGTCACCTGTACTGCTGATTTGGAACCACCTCGTTTAAGCAGCTCTACTGGTGATGGATTTTTAACTTCCTCGATTTGCTGATTTTCTTCTGGGGTTTCAACCTTAATCACCTGGAAAAGACTTCGATAATCAACTTCAGTGAGCTCACTACGAGTATAGGCAGTTAACTCAGTAGCTTTTGTATTTGCCAGATATATTCGGTTATTAGTGTTATTTACGATTACCGCAGCTTGGGGGAGTGAATTTAGTAACGTCTCAATTTCCGCTGTTCCAAGGAGAGCGAATTGACGTTTAATAAAACTGCTAAACTGCGATACTCTGTTCATTATGTTGGGGAATCATCAGATGTGGTTTATACAGGTGATTGCGAAGATGGGCAGGTAAAATGCCCTCGATTGAGCGATATTTGGCTACTGTCCGCCGTGCAACTGGAAAGCCCATATCTGATAATAACACAGCTATCTGTGAATCGCTAAGAGAATATGATTCCTCATCTATGATCTGTTTTAATGCTGTGCGAACATGTAAGCTTCGATCAAAAAACATCGATAGGGGAACTATCCTTCGGTTAGGAAGCTGAACAGCTTTATCTGATACTGCTCTGGACATCGTTGACTCATGCACCTCGAGTTCTTCAGCCATATCAGCCCGTGTGATGGGTTTAATGTAGGCATCCCCATTTAAGATGAAATCACGTTGTATGACAACCAATCTTTGCATCAAACGCACAATCGTATGGTTGCGCTGCTGCAAGCATTTTACCAGTAAAGTAGCTTGCTCAAGGTCTTGCTGCCATAGCTCTGCTTTATCCGAGGGGGCTTGGAGGAGAGCTTCGCGGAACAAGGGATTGACACGCAAGGTCCCATAAAATGGCATGGCAATCTCAACGACCAAGGCAGTATTATCATTCTCAGAAACTCGGCTAATAATAATATCGGGGAAATGAAAAGCATTTTCCTGACCTTCTGATGATTCGGAGCTAGACACATCGCCCCAGTGAGCCCGTGCGGGAAATGGATTTAAGTTATCGCTGATGAACCGTACAATTTCTTTGGCTTGTTGTGCCGTAATGTTTAAATACTTTGCCAATTCAGGTAGGTGGTGAGGGCTTAATAGCTCAATACCAGCGTGAATAGCTTTTTCGGCCAGAGGTGGCACAGAAAGGCTTTCACCCAAGACCTCTAGCTGAATCAATAGAGCATCTTGTGGGGTAAGTGAGCCAACCCCAAGAGGATCAGCGTGCTGGATTAAATTGATGATTTTCTCAATGCGGGAGAGGGGCACATGATGATATAGGGAAATTTCAATCGGTTTGATGGTGAGCAATCCATCTTCATCAAGGCTTGTCAGAATATGAACAGCGATTGGACGTTCATCCACTGAAAGCTCAGGTCCTATCTGCCGTAGTATATAAGCAGGTAAAGCTTCTCGATCGGGTGCTAAATTATCATCCGGTAAGTCATCCGGGTAGGATCCTGTGCTGGGTTTCGCAAAGAAATCTTCATGACAGGATAAATATACAATGGGTTGATCTGGGGAACCGCCCAGAGAATTTGCGCATGTTGGGCAAGGTTGATTATTATGGAGAATCTTGTGGCAGGTTGGGCAACGAAATTCCTCAATTAATTCCAAGGCGGGGTTGCGGGCTAGTTCAGCCTCTACCTTCTGGTGTAACTCAACCGTGGTCAGTTCGAGCAAGGTCATGGTTTGTGCCAGGTGAGCCGTAGTTTGCGGGCGAAGCATTGGTTTTTGACTTTGAAGTAGCATAATTATCCTCTAGTATATCTCGTTTTACCTATGTTGCAAGTTCTATGCCAGGGATTTATCAATAAATCTGTGCTAAAATTTGTCAAGCATCTAAACCAGATCCACAATGAGGCAAATTCCAATGTTCCGTTCATTCTTTAGCTATTTATCCAAAGCCACATGGGCACGTAAAATTGTCACAAAATCGTCACTTGTCTGGAGAATGGCTTCCAGGTTTATCGCAGGAATAACTCTCGATGATGGGATTCAGGCAATAAAACTATTGAATAATAAAGGCATCAATGCAACACTTGATCACCTGGGAGAAGATACTGATTCACCTGAGAAAGCTCGACAAGCAGCCATGGATATCATCCAGGCTTTTAATGCGATCGAGGTGGCTGGGGTCCGTGCGAATGTATCCGTTAAGCTAACCCAAATCGGTTTGGGAATAGGTAGTAATATATGCATCGAAAACCTACAGCTCATATTGGAAAAAGCAAAAAGTTATAACAGTTTTGTACGGATTGATATGGAAGACTCAACAGTCACCCAATGCACATTGGATGTATTACGTTCAATACGGCAGCGTGGGTATGAAAATGTTGGTATTGTTATCCAAGCCTATTTATATCGAAGTGAGGATGATATTTGCAAATTGCTAGATGAGTGTTTTAAAGTTCGCTTATGCAAAGGTGCTTATACGGAATCATCCAAAGTCGCATATCCAAAGATGCAAGATATAAATTCAAGCTATGACCGCTGTGCAGCTCTATTAATCAACAGCGCACTTTCTAAGGAATGTCCCAAGGTCAGTTCTAATGGCAAGATACCACCCATCCCTGGGCTGGCAACTCATGACCTTAAACGGATTGATTTTGCGAAGGTTTATGCAGATAAAGTTAGTTTACCCAAAGATGCCATGGAATTCCAGATGCTGAATGGCATTCGACGGGATCTGCAAGAGCAATTAGTAAAGGAGGGTTATTGTGTGCGCGTATATGTTCCATATGGAACGGAATGGTATCCATATTTTATGCGTCGCATCTCAGAACGGCCAGCGGACTTGCTGTTTCTTCTTCCGTCGATTAATTAAGGTAAATTTATGCCAGATACCTCTCAAGCATTAGCTGACCGTCTTCGTGCAGAAGGTGGCCGAGTGGTCATATTTTTAACCAGCTTACTCAAGAACAATGGTGTATTCTTGTTTATCCACAGGAAAGTGATTGGAGTATGCATCACTTATTAGCGCATTTTGTATCCTCTGAAATTGGTCGAAATGAATTGATCGACAATGTTTACAATAGGGGTAACGGAGCTCCAGCGAATTTTGAGATTGATCCTTTCAACCAGATAGAGGTCGAGATGTTTTCGACTGAGACTAATGATGATTTGTTAAGCCGGTTTACCCAAGAACGCACTCATCTGATCGAGCATGTTTCAGTCATGTCTCCACAGGATTTGGAGCGAATGGGGAACTACCCATACCTCGGTGAAGTGACGCTATCGGAAATGATTAAACTTACCTATCGTCACCTGCAAATCCACTTGAGGGATGCGAGACGGTGGTTGTAAAATGAAATCGCTCCGCTACTTCATCCAATTATCACGCCCAATATTTGTATTAAATTCCGTATTGTTATATCTCTTAGGGATAGGAATTGCTCATTATTTAAGCGGGCAGATCAATTGGACGTCATTTTTCCTTGGACTTGGATGGATCTTGTTTATCGTGCTTGGTACTCAATATCTGAGTGAATATTTCTATCCAATGGTCATGAATGATGACCCAACATGGAAGCATACCCCATTTTCTGGAGGAAGTGGAGCAATCGGTGTTGGCAGATTACCTCGCCCGGTAGCATTATGGGCTGGGCTTGCTTGTCTGACGATAACCGCTTCATTTACGGTTTTACTCATCCAGAAATTGGGGATCAATATTGTGAGTATCCTGATATTGGGATTGATATTTCTAGGTGAATTCCTCTATGCTATACCTCCTTTTCGTCTGGTCTCCTCTGGATATGGTGAATTGATCATGTCCATTATCGTGATCGGAATGATCCCTGCCTTAGCTTTCCTATTGCAGGGTCATGATTTTCACACGTTATTGGTCATGGTGGCATTCCCTTTGACGACGCTACACATCAGTATGTTATTAGCGCTGGAGTTTCCGGATTATGCTTCGGATATAAAACAAGGGAAACGACCGGCCATAGTCAGGATTGGATGGCAAAGAGGTATGTTAATCCACAATATCCTGATTCTCATAAGCTTTGTCATTTTGGGTATGGCATTTGTATTTGGTTTACCGTTAAGCGTTGGCTGGTCGGTAATTTTTGTTCTTCCAATCGGATTGTTTCAAATTTGGATGATGAATCGCATTGCGGATGGGGCAAAACCAAACTGGAATCTGCTCATCCTGGTCTCTATTTCAACCTTTGGTTTGACTACCTATCTATTAACTTTCGCATTCTGGACTCATTAAACCATGCCTGAATTTCTAAAATTAATTCCAACTCAGCAGGCTTTGCAAATTCTGCTTTCCGAGATGCAAGTAAAAATATCCCGAGAGCGTGTGCCGGTAATTAACGCGTTAGGGAGAGTGACAGCGGAATCGATATATTCCCCTATACCACTTCCAACATTTCCGAGAAGTACAGTTGATGGGTATGCCGTCCGGGCTGCTGACACCTTTGGAGCTTCAGAAAGCTTACCCGCATACTTACACCTGATAGGTGAAATCCATATGGGGAATTCACCTGGTTTTGATATCAATCCAGGTGAAACGGGACTGATTCACACGGGAGGAATGTTGCCAGATTCATCCGATGCAGTGGTCATGGTCGAATATACCCAGAAAGTGGGGGCAGACACGGTCGAGATATTACGGTCTGTGGCAATTGGAGAAAATATCATCAAAATTGGTGAAGATGTTCAACCTGGTGAAGAGGTAATCCCATCTGGAGTAAGAATTCGACCGGCAGAAATTGGTGGAATGGCTGCTTTGGGCATCCTGGAGGTCGAGGTTGCTAGAAAATCCGTTGTTGGAATAATATCCAGTGGAGATGAAGTCATACCACCAGAGGGTAAACTTGTACCTGGGCAGGTCAGGGATATCAACTCATATTCATTATCTGCCTTGATTGATCAGGCAAGTGCCATTCCTAAGAGATATGGAATTTTCCCAGACCAGGCAGATCAATTGGAAGCCATCGCTGCACAGGCCTTGGACGAATGTAATGTGGTGATCATCACCGCTGGTTCATCAGTCAGCGCACGGGATTTGACGGCCAGGGTGATTAATAACCTGGGCTCCCCTGGTGTGCTCGTCCATGGAGTGAATATTAAACCTGGAAAACCAACCATACTAGCAATTTGTAACCATAAAGTGGTGATCGGTCTGCCTGGCAACCCGGTCAGTGCCTTAGTGATTGCGGGTCTGTTTGTCGTTCCAGTGATAGAATCGCTTCTTGGTATAAAAAATGTAGGTGTCCATACCAGGCTCCTGGCCAGGTTAAGCACTAATGTTCCGTCTCAAGCTGGACGTGAAGATTGGGTTGCCGCCCGGTTATTCACCAGCGCGTCAGGATATCAGGTAGATCCAATTTTTAGTAAGAGCAATCTGATTTTTAGCCTGGTTAGAGCAAATACTATGATTCGAGTGCCCCCAGATGCAACAGGTCTTTCTGCAGGTGATTTGGTTGAAGTGCAATTATTAGCGTAAAGGATTGACTAAGGAATTTAATGTCCATAAACCGTAAAAATATATTGGTGATATGGTTGGCAGGTTTATCTGTATTTTTAATGGGTTGTACCACCACTGCCAATGCAAACATCCAAACAGTTAGTCCACAATTATCTCCAACTGCTTCTTACACAGCAACCACCTCAGCTACGCCATTTCAGGCAATAACAAATACTCCAATTGTTATCCCACCTAGCTACACCCCAACGTCAACATTTACTCCCACGCCTACTGATACCCCTATACCTACGGAGACTCCCATTCCTACGAATACTCCTACTGTGGAATGGAATCCTCCTGGGCACGTCATTACCCCGATATTGCTCTACCACCATGTATCGGATGCAGGTAATGGTAGCCGCTATTATGTAACTTTGGATGACTTTCGGGCTCAGATGGAAGCGCTTCGGGATTGGGGGTACACCTCCATAACAGTTTCAGATTTGGTCGAAGTACTCATCAACGGTGGAGAGCTACCAGATCGACCGGTGGTAATCACATTTGATGATGGGAACATCAATATTTATCAGAACGCGTTTCCAATCATGCGAGATATGGGTTTCATTGGAACACTCTATATCGTTGCCAATCGTTTGGATTCCAGGTTATTTATTAATTCTGGACAATTACAAGAGATGGCAAATGATGGTTGGGAAATCGGCAGCCATGGAATGTCACACGCTGACTTAACCCTGGATTCTTCCAGCGTACGGTACGAGGTCCTCCAATCACGCCTGAACCTTGAGGAGGCAACTGGTGAACCCGTTAACACTTTCGCATATCCGTATGGTAAGACTGATGAGTTTGTCACCAATAAAGTCAGTGAGTATGGTTATTGGGCTGGAATGGGTTTGGGGTCCAGCTGGGAACATACCCTGGGAACATTATTTTATCTAAGCCGGATCGAGGTACAAGGAAGCTATAGTTTATCTACATTTGCACATCTATTACCCTGGTCTGGGAATTAAACTAAAATCCGTTACTCTAGAAAATTCGACAAATGACGATCTATTTACACGATATTCCGTTACCCCAGGCACAATCACGTTTAGATAAAGCCTTGAAAGCCACAGGCAGAGCGGATGTATTGGGAATTGAAGAGGTTGCTCTGGATGAGCATGCACTCGGCCGCGTACTAGCCAAACCAATTTGGGCAACACTTTCCTCTCCTCATTACCATGCTTCAGCTATGGATGGATATGCCGTGCGATCTGAAAGTACTGTAATAGCGTCACCATCACACCCCGTAGACCTGAAGATCAACACTGTCGCCAGCTATGTAGACACCGGAGACCCGTTACCCAGCTGGGCCGATGCGGTTATCCCCATCGAAAATGTTGAATCGACGCATACAATGGCTCCATCAGGTGATGATGCATTATCACCAGCTGTTATTCGTATTCGTGCTGCAGTGACACCATGGAGCCACGTACGCCCGTTGGGAGAAGACATCGTTGCAACTCAACTCGTCCTACCCGCTGGTCACACCTTGCGTCCTGTGGATTTAGGCGCCATTGCAGCCAGTGGTCATGCCACCATTCAGGTGGCGAGAAAACCACGTATTGCAATAATCCCGACCGGTTCTGAATTAGTACCTGTCGGACAACCGGTGAAAGCTGGAGACATCATTGAATACAATTCTATTACCCTGGCTGCCCAGGTAATAGCTTGGGGGGCTGAAGCTACTCGTTATCCGATCACTGTGGATGATTTAGATCAGATATGTCAGTGTGTACAAGAAGCTGCGCAACACCATGATTTAATTTTACTCAATGCTGGGTCTTCTGCCGGGTCTGAGGATTTTTCTGCTCAAGTGGTGGAAAAATTGGGAGAATTGCTTGTGCATGGTGTAGCCGTACGACCAGGGCATCCAGTAATTCTCGGAATGATCGGTGATAAACTGGATCAGGTACCCATCATTGGTGTGCCCGGATATCCCGTCTCAGCGATTCTAACTGGTGAGATATTTATCGAGCCTTTGATTGCTTGTTGGTTGGGGCGGTCGCCTTACGTTCCATTGACCATTAAAGCCAAGCTTACTCGCAAAGTGACCTCCCCCGCTGGCGATGCTGATTATATGCGTCTAGCTGTCGGAAGGGTTGGGGAGCAAATAGTCGCAGCTCCGCTCTCACGTGGGGCAGGTGTGATTTCCTCTATGGTGAGAGCTGATGGGATCACAATTCTGCCACGCGGGTCTCAAGGTTTACCAGCGGGAAGTGAAGTGATGGTAAATCTTTATCGCCATCCGGATGAAATTGAGCACACAATCTTCGC
Organism: uncultured Anaerolineaceae bacterium; assembly: GCA_964642565.1. Taxonomy (GTDB): domain Bacteria; phylum Chloroflexota; class Anaerolineae; order Anaerolineales; family UBA4823; genus FEB-25. The sequence goes on along the minus strand of CAZXPK010000006.1, from coordinate 28,823 downwards.
AATTGGATCACACGATATTACAATCGACATCCTGGCACAATACCTTGCGGTAAAAAATAGGCGATTAACATCAGCCAATGTTGGTAGCATGGGTGGATTGGTCGCCCTAAGCCGAGGGGAATCCCATATGGCGGGCTCACACCTGCTGGATCCCGAAAGTGGTGAATATAACCTTAAGTATGTCCACCAGATCCTTTCAGATATACCGGTCAAGATCATCGTTTTAGTTGGACGGCAACAAGGATTGATGGTCGCGAAGGGAAATCCAAAGAAGATTATGTCATTACAGGATCTATCCAGGGAGGATGTGTCTTACGTAAACCGCCAAAGTGGAGCAGGAACAAGGGTATTGTTGGATTATCACTTGCGCTTGTTAGCGATACCCGCTGGTTCGATCAAAGGGTACCATCAAGAAGAGTATACCCATCTGGCAGTAGCCGCCGCAATCACCTCGGGGCGTGCAGATTGTGGGTTGGGGATAGCAGCAGCTGCGCAAGCGTTAGATCTAGATTTTGTCCCCCTCTACCAGGAACGGTATGATTTGGTGATTCCACAGCGATTTTATTATGACAAGCTCCTTGAACCATTGATAAGTATTTTAAGCGATCCAGATTTTAAAAAAACCGTCGCCAGTTTACCAGGGTATAATATAGACCAAATGGGTCTGGAAATATTGTGATCAAGTAGCAATGGTCTAACTCATGTCGATAATTATGTGTGAATCCAGCTTGGTCGCATAATCAGAGTGTAATGTTTATAAATAAATAACCCAAACAACCAGATATTGTGTAGAAGGTGGTAATTATGCCTATCTCAAGTGGAATCCAGGCACCGGAATTCTTTTTACCAGATGAAACTGGAGCTATCCGGTCACTAGCTGAATTCCGTGGTCACCCGGTGATCCTATATTTTTATCCTAAAGATGACACTCCAGGCTGTACAACCGAAGCATGCAATTTCCGCGATGATTACAGCCAATATACCCAGGCTGGCATCACCATTCTCGGCGTAAGCCCCGATTCGCCAAAATCACACGCTAAGTTTAAAGCCAAATATGGATTGCCATTTCCGCTGCTTGCGGATGCGGAACATAAAGTATGTGAACTATATAAAGTGTGGGGCACAAAGAAAAACTACGGGCGTGAATATCAAGGTGTGTTTCGCACGACATTCTTGATTGATGAAAAGGGTAAGCTCATCCATGTGTTTGAAAATGTCAAACCAGCCGGGCACAGTGCAGAGGTCCTGGCAGAGCTGAAAGCAAACCGTAAGTAAAAAATAGAGCGCACAGTCAAATATGCGCTCCAGGTGGAGATGGCGGGAATCGAACCCGCGTCCGAAAGAATAGATCCACGGATATCTACGAGCGTAGTCAGTTGTTGGGTTCACCAGCTGGCTTACAAGCGACAAAAAGTTCAACTGGTTAACCGCCGAAGCCCGAAAGCTTCTCTTTCACACAGGTAGCGGTGTCATGTGTGGCACTCCGACCTTTTGACGTCCACTCTATCACCGGTCGGAGGGCGGGGTAGGTGAACGTGAGCCTACAAGAGGCTCATGACTGATCTTCTATCGCTTATGCAGCGAGAGGAAGAGCAGCGTAGGAAGTGCGATTGGCACTTGTGTTTTGCACTGATTTATCGAGGTCGGTGCCTCTCGGCTCGCAATCCGGGCTCAGCCTCTTCCGTCGAAGCCTGTCATCCCCGGAAAGTTGATTATACTCTAAATTCCATACAAAATTATTAGTCGACCCCTTGTTATGGCGTCATTGTTAAGATAAGATTAATACACAAGATAAATAAGGGGGTTGGTATTACTATTGCATCGGAGGATTGGATATTTATTTAAAGCAATGCTAATACTTTGATGTATTCTTGCTATCATGCGGTTTTGCCATAGGTGAAATTAATATTATCGTCGAGGAGTCTTTATGAAATTAAAATGGGTAATTAATTCTATAGTTATTATGCTTTTATCTACGATTGCCTTACTTGGCCTGGCACATCGAGACGCGGCGGTCGCTTCTGAGGCAGGTAGCGATAAAATCGAAGGTATGCTGCTGGACCAAATTTCTACAGATGGCTCAGCTGATTTCATTATTCGTTTCTCCGAGCAGGCTGACCTTTCACCAGCTTATTCCATGGATTGGGATGCGCGCGGTGAATTTGTTTACAATACTTTGCGTGAGGCAGCAGATCGCAGCCAGAAAAGTGCCAAGGCAATCCTGGATGCGCAAGGACTGGTCTATCAGACCTTTATCACGGGAAATGACTTATATGTATGGGGGGGAAGCCAGATCGCCACGAATGGAATGATGGTGTTGAATGAGCTGGCAGTATTGCCAGAGGTAAGTACCATCAGAGCAACACGCACATACCATATTGATCCCATCATTGAGGTCAAACCTTTAGATAATATTTCCTGGGCAGGTGACCTTCTGGCGAATCACGCGCTGTCGACGGTAGACAGAACGACTGATGTCGCATTGGACTGGGGCATTAGTGATACCGAAGCGGACCAGTTTTGGACAACATTCGGTGTTCAGGGGGATGGAATCGTGGTGGCGAACATCGATACAGGTGTGCAGTGGAATCACCCAGCCCTTGACCAGGCATTCAAGTGTGGTACCAATCCAGCTGATCCCGCATGCTGGTATGATCCAACTGGTCTATGTGGGGGTAGTGCCTGTGACAACAATGGGCATGGCACCCATACCATGGGCACCATGGTGGGTGATGATGACCCAAGCTTATCCTATCAAGTTGGTATGGCACCCAATGCAAAGTGGATTGCCTGCAAAGGCTGCGGGACAACAAACTGCTCAGATTTTGCTTTGAACTCCTGTGCTGACTGGATCATAGCACCTGGTGGTAACACTGCCAATCGCCCAAATATCGTCAATAACTCCTGGGGCGGCGGGAGTGGTGATACCTGGTTCCAGTCAAAAGTCCAGGCCTGGGAAGCAGCTGGTATCTTCCCTGCTTTCTCGGCTGGAAATTCGGGCCCTGGCTGCAGTACGATAGGGGATCCAGGTGACTATCAGGAATCCTTTGCCAGCGCAGCCCATGATTCGACCCGTAACATCGCTTCATTCTCCAGCCGCGGACCGTCTGATTTTGGCGATGATCCGTATACTAAACCGAATGTATCAGCTCCCGGTGTTAGTATTATGTCAGCTAAGCCTGGAGATTCCTGGCAACTAATGAGTGGCACATCAATGGCCAGCCCACATACGGCTGGGGCAGTAGCTTTGCTTTGGTCGTGTAACCCATCCCTGAGAGGACAGGTCGATGCGACCTTCCAGCTGCTGCAGAATAATGCCGATACAGCCCCAGCAGGTAATTGTGGTGTTCCACTTGATGGACAAGGGAACTATACCTACGGTTATGGTTACCTTGATGTCCTCTCTGCAGGTGTTGTTGCTTGTAGTGGAGATAAAGGAACACTAAACGGGCATGTTTATGATACAGATTCCAACCCGATTGAGGGGGCAATCGTAACTGTAGACCCAGCTATAAATGGTAACCAACCCCAAGCATTCACTGATCCTACCGGATTTTACAGCTTGAGTCTCTTGGTAGGTACCTATAATGTCACCGTCTCGAAAACAGGTTACACATCACAAACTGCCAACAATGTTGTGATTACAGAGAATGCGATTACCATACAGGACTTTAACCTGACTTCTCATGGATCATGGATACAAATAGCTCTACCACCCGGATGCCCAGACTGGACACGCTTTGATGGTGAGTATTATAGTGGGACAGATAAAGTATATTTTTTGGGAGGTCGCTCAGGCTCGAACACGGATGGCACGATCTATTCCTACGACCCGGTGGCGAATATTTGCACTGACACTGGCAGAGATATGCCCACTCCGATTAGCAATTACACCATTAACCTGGTAAATAATGGTACAAATGACTTGTTGTGCACCTTTGGTGGGCGAGATTCAGTTGGTGGATCAACGCTTAATGTCCAATGCTACAATCCAATTACCAACACAATCAGCATTGTCACCAATCTGCTGGATGCGTGGGCAGGGTATGTCCCTGGTGCTCAAGTTGTGGTTAACAATAAGGTCTATATCTTTGGTGGTTTCAATTCAAGCGGTCCGACAACTGCTAGAACCGATGTGTACGATCCGGTTACCGAAACATTCGCCCAATTGGGTAATTTGAACACAGCCCGATCGTATATTATGTCAACCTCAGTGGATGGTTTGATTTATGCCATGGGTGGGGATACATGGGATGGAGCGAACCTTGTCGCATCGACCAAAACTGAGGTCCTTGACCCAGCTATTGGCACATGGAATGATGCAACTGTTGCTGATCTTCCGACAGCATCCGGCGAGGGTCGTGCCTATGGTTTTGATAGCAGCAGCTCCTATAGGCTAGCAGGTAAAATCGTATTAGCCGGTGGCGGTCAGTGGCCTGTAGAAACTAACGAAGCCCTTACCTATGATATTGCCGCTGATACCTATGATAATGGCTTCCCAGATCTCAATATCTCACGTCGTGACCAAGCTGGCTTCTTCATTCCTGGTGACCAGGGTGTGATGTGGGTGTTTGGTGGGCACTCTGGTTCTGATACTCCGCCTAATGCCTCTCCCGAATATTTTGAAACTAACCCATGGGAAATCTATCTCCCGATTATTAATAAATAAGCGCGTAAGGTTTATCATAGATAAAAACACCCCAGTGTGAACTGAACCCTTAAAAGGAGATATAAAAAGAAAGCACCTCATGAGAAAATAGTAGCAGGAGGTGTTTTTTATTAATTTTAGATTATAGAAAAGTGTGTTATAAATTAAAATTATCTTATAAAGAGGATTTCCGCCCCTTCAATATGATTCAGGTTAGGTGGATGCGAGCAAACAATCGCTCATGACCGCACTTCGATAGGTTATTCAGGGAATGGAACCGCGGTCTACACATTTTAGGAGGAATAGATTTGGTTTGATAGAATAAAGTAGTGGCTTCCTGGATTGCCATCCACGATCAGGTTCTGCTCTTATAGCGACCTTAATAGAAAGCTACGGTTCCGTGGATATCCAAAGGAAAGCTTAGGTGTGCTGTCATCACCTACCAGAGAATGAGATTAAGCATTGATTATTTTCGATGGTCACTAGCTAATATTCGATTTGTGCTAGTCACCATACCTCATTTAGGATGAAAAAGTTGTTTGTAAAAGGAATAAACGTGAGGAAAATATGAATGAGTAGAGAGGAGGTGGGTTTTTGGTTGTACATTGACAGGCTTAATAAGAAGAAGGGCACAAAGTTATACATCAATTCGTAAATTTGATAAGGAGACGAATAATGAAGATTCGAAAGCTGATTAAGATCCTCGTCAATCTATTTGTATTATCTGGCATGATGGTGGGTGTGTTTTCAGGCTCCATGAGTTCAGCTCAAGCACCAGTGACTTCGGATGGCCTTGAGACACCATCTGCACCAGCCGTGGGAGGTTGGTATATCGTTGAGCTCGATAAACCTTCCCTGGCTAATCAAGCGCAATCCGGAAATCAAATCGAATACCTGTCAAGGGGGGGAAAATTAAACGTCAACTCTCAAGCGAGCCAGGATTACATTAATGAGTTGGTCAGCGAACAGGCTGCTTTCACCACGGCATTGGTTAATGCGATTCCAGGCACCCAGGTAAATCGCGGTTATCAAGTAGTCCTAAACGCAGTAGCAGTGCAACTCCCCAACAGTGATCTCGCCACACTTCAGATATTAGCTTCTTTGCCTGGGGTAACACGCATTTCCCCACAGCAAATCTATACTGTCACATTGGATTACAGTTTGCTGCTTATCAAAGCTTCTGGGTTGTGGGACCAGCTCGATGGTCGGGCGGACGCCGGCCAAGGTATCAAGGTCGCTGACGTCGATACGGGTATTGATCCCACACATCCCATGTTTGACGGAACGGGTTGGTCATACCCGACTACAGGTACCTGGCCTAAAGGATACTGTGCGGAGGTTGCCGGATTTTGTAATGGTAAGATCATCTCAGCTCGTTTCTACCCTCCTACCTTTGATGTCAACGTCGGAGAGGAGCTAACCCCACGTGACGTCACTGGTCATGGTAGCCATACGGCTGGTATCGCTGCAGGTAACATAGTTGATGCCGAATATGGTACCAGCACTCCGGTCATTTCAGGTGTAGCCCCGGGTGCCTGGCTCATGGTCTATAAGGGTTTGTTTAAAACCCAAGATGGTACTACCGCTTCTGGCTCAAACATCATGTTAGCAGGTGCCGTCGAAGATGCAATTCTGGATGGCGCGGACGTTATCAACAACAGCTGGGGTAGTACCCCCCTATCCAAGGATTCCAATGACCCTCTGGTACGCGCCTATGAAGCCGCGGTCGATGTTGGGGTGGTGGTTGTCTTTTCCGACGGCAACAGCGGACCTGGATACAACACCTCCGGTTCTCCCGGTGGAGAATCCACAAAGTTCATTTCTATAGGAGCCAGCACAACTGAACGGGCATACTACAATACCCTCAAGGTCACCGCGCCAGAGCCGGTTACTGATACCCTCAAAAGCTTCCCGGGCAACCAGTTTGCAGATATCAACCCCTCGGCGATCCCTACCTCAACCATCGGTCCCTTGCCCTATGTACCAACGGACTTGTTGGGTGTCCCGATTGCTGACACGGAGCCATACTCTAAAACGGGATGGATCGCTTTGATCCCGCGAGGGACGTATAACTTCTCAGATAAGCTTGATAATGCCATTCTCTATGGAGCTTCGGCGGTCGCCATGTACACCGATGCTGCCCGGACCTGGAAAGGTGGATTCACCGCCACAGATCGGGCGATATATACAGTGATGATCTCGTATGAGCTCGGTGTGGAAGCCCGTGATTGGTGGACTGCCCACCCCGACACCGCCCGACTGGAAATCGGTTATCCGTCTTCACCCTGGTTGACAGAGACACCGGATGTCATTGCAGACTTCAGCTCGCGTGGTCCAAGCATTGAGCTTGGCATTAAGCCAGATCTAACCGCCCCGGGTGTGAACATTCTCAGCGCTTACTGGGATGACACTTACCAGGTGCTCGGCGGAACCAGCATGTCCGCGCCCCACGTGACCGGTGCAGCTGCGCTCTTGCTCGAGCTGCATCCCGATTGGACACCAGCCCAGGTTAAAAGTGCACTGATGAGCACCGCCAGCCAGACCATCCTTGATCTTGATGAGGAGACTACCGCGGATGTCATGACCCAGGGGGCAGGCCGCATTGATCTGGGTATGGCGGGTGATCCCGGTCTGACCTTCGATAAACCTAGCTATAGTTTCGGTATGCTCCCACAAGGCTCATCCGACAGTGTTGTGATCAACGCCAATGATGTTGCCGGAATGGATGAGATATATAGTGTGGTTGTACAGGAAACGGTGACCGATACCGGTCAGGTTACCATCACTACCTCTACTGATTCACTAGACATGATGGCTGGCGGCGCAGGTGCTTTCACAGTCACGGTCACCGTAGGGGATTCAGCGACCCCGCAGGATCTCGAAGGCAATATCGTCATCAGCGGTACCGCCCACTTAGCTCACATCCCATACTGGGTGCGGGTGATCCCAGCTGGTACTGGCGATGTCCTCCTGGTAGACTTCGATGAATCTGAGGCTACCGGTTATGGTTTCACGACGATTTACGACGGACCATTCAACGATTATACCGATTACTACACATCGACATTGGTGGCTATGGGCTTGACTTATGATTACTGGAATGTATGGAACCAGCTATCTCCACCTCCTGCCGTCCTCGACCAGTATGATAAAGTAGTCATCTGGACCGGGGAATACGGAGGCATCTTGGTGCTAGGTGTAGACGCTTACCTCGGAGACACTTTAAACTTCAATGATCTCCGCAATTACCTGGCAAATGGTGGTAAGCTGATCTTCACCGGTCAGGAAGCCTTGGGTGACTACTACAACCGATACTTTGGGTTAGGCCCGATCGATGCATTTCCACCCTACGTGAGAGGTGCCTCGAATGCTCCTTTATTGGATGGTGTATTCCCCACCATGCCGCCACAACCCAGTGTCGTCGGGGTGGAGGAATTCAATCCTTTCTTGAAAGACGTGATTCTCGATCTGAGCACTAAAGGAGATGGAGCAGGGAATCAGTACGCCGTGGACGAAGTGCAGTGGGCTAACTACGTCGATCTGGATACTGGCCCGCTCTTCGAGGTGGTTAACACAGTCACAAATACTGTTGAGAGTGGTTATGTTGGCACCCGCAGCTCCTTCGAGCCCACCATCGAGAGAGTGAAGAATCCCATCATGGTCCCACAGGAACCAGTGGCTTGGCGCGTGGCTGAGCTTAACTTTGGCCTAGAAGGCGTCAACAACGACACAGGCTTCAACACCCGTCAGGATCTGATGCAAGCCCTCTTCGATTGGCAGGATGACGTGGTCAAGGTAATATTTGGAGCTGCCTACTACTTAACAGCAGAACCATTTGGTTATGTGAATTTTACGGCATCCATGACCTCATCTGAAGGCGGTAATGCACTCAATTACCGCTGGGATTTCGGAGACGGGAGTACCATCTTGGTCACTTCCTCGCCTACAGCATCCCATCAATATCAGAAGAACGGGATCTATCAGGCTTACGTTGAAGTGACTGATTCATTCAGCCATAAGGCGGTTAGCATGCCCGTCTCTGTGTTTGTGGGGTATCACTATTCATTCCCACTCATCTTCCGCTAAAAGCTGCTTACCAACCGAGTTACGATCAGACCCCAGGGCTTGCCCTGGGGTCCTGTTTTTCGATAGACTACGGATGTACGGGAAAATTCGGATTCAGGATCGCTCCTTCCATGATATAAAACGGGTGGCATACTTTGGGGTGAAGGGGATGCTAAAGCCTGCTCTCAGAAACCCCACGGTCATATAGGAAACAATAGACAGCCCAGTCACTATCAATATTTAACTATTACTCGTTGTGAAGAAAGTTGATAGGTTTATTACGTGAAATAAACACCCTGATGATCTGATCATCGGGATAATTTAGAGTTAGTTATTGATCAAAATATGACATTAATCAAACATTCATCGGAACTATGGCAATGTGGCAAGAAATGGGGTTGTGTTATACTGCACAAAACCCTTTGTTTCATGTTGGAGGATGATCCATGAAAGACTTTATCGCCATCTCAGATTTCTCTGCGTTGGAAATCCAAAGCATGTTGGATTTAGCCAAACAATTAAAGAAAGAATATGTGGATAGAGGAAATCCTCCGCTTCTCAAGGGGAAAGTGTTGGCGATGATCTTCCAAAAACCGAGCTTGCGAACACGGGTTTCATTCGATATGGCCATGCGGCATTTAGGAGGCGATGCGCTTTATCTTTCACCGGCTGAAATTGGATTAGGTAAGCGTGAATCAATTACTGACGTGGCGCGAGTGCTTTCTGGATATGTGCATGCGATCATGGCACGAGTTTTCGAACATGCGCACGTATTAGAACTTGGGAAATGGTCTTCCATCCCGGTAATAAACGGCTTGAGTGATTACAATCATCCCTGTCAGGGAATGGCGGATGCATTAACCATCCAGGAAAAATTTGGCAATTTAAAAGGTTTAAACATCAGCTATGTCGGTGATGGCAATAATGTCGCAGTATCACTGATGCATGTCTGTACAATATTGGGTGCCAATTTCTCTATAGCCAGTCCGGAAGGATATGAAATCAGGCCTATTGCAGTAGATGTTGGGAAAAGGCTGGCACAACAGAGTGGTAGCAGGATAGATTTATTGCGTGACCCACACAAGGCGGTGAAAGGTGCCCATGTCATCTACACAGATACATGGACCAGCATGGGTCAGGAAGAAGAAACCAAGATTCGTGAACAGGTCTTCCCACCGTATCAGGTCAATGCAGTTCTGGTGGCCGAAGCTGACCCGGAAGTAATCGTCATGCACTGTTTACCAGCTCACAGGGGTCAGGAAATCACCGATGATGTCGCCGATGGACCTCACTCAGCAATCTTTCCACAAGCTCATAACCGGCTGCATGCACAAAAAGCTATCCTGGCACGTTTATTTGGCGTCACCTGAGGGATTATGTATACTCAAGAGTATATTGAATTAGAAGAACAGTATGGGGCTCATAATTATCATCCCCTGGATGTTATTATCGCGCGTGGGGAAGGGGTGTGGGTCTTCGATATTGATGGCAACCGCTATCTGGATTGTTTAAGTGCATACTCTGCACTCAATCAGGGACATGTCCATCCCAAGATACTCAATGCATTGCTTGAACAAGCGAAACGTCTGACATTGACTTCACGCGCGTTCCGTAATGATCAGTTGCCATTATTCTATAAAGAATTATCTGCACTAACTGGTTATGAGATGGCGTTACCAATGAATTCTGGAGCGGAAGCGGTGGAGACTGCGATTAAGCTGGCACGTAAATGGGCTTATCAAGTGAAGGGTGTGCCTCGTCATCATGCTGAGATTATCACTTGCCAGAATAATTTTCACGGGCGTACTGTTTCTATTATTTCATTTTCAACAGAACCCTTCTATCGCGACGATTTTGGTCCATTCACGCCTGGGTTTGTGGTTGTTCCCTTCGGGGATGCAGGGGCTATCGCAGAAGCCATCAATCCACATACCGCAGCTGTGATGTTGGAACCAATCCAAGGTGAAGCTGGCGTGAATATTCCACCGGTTGGATATCTACAAAAGGTACGAAACCTTTGCACCGAGAATAATGTCCTTTTCATCGCTGATGAAATCCAAACCGGCCTCGGTCGGACCGGTAAAATGTTTGCTTGCGACCATGAATCCGTACGACCGGATATGCTCATTATTGGTAAAGCACTATCAGGAGGTTTCTACCCCGTCTCAGCTGTGGTGGCTGATGCAAATTTATTAGACTTATTTCAGCCTGGTGAGCATGGTTCGACATTTGGAGGTAATCCATTAGGCATCGCGGTCGCTCGAGAAGCAATCCATGTTTTAATGGAAGAAAACATGGTGGCTAACTCGGCCAAATTGGGAGAATATTTTTACGAACTGCTTGTCGAGATATCCAGCCCACACGTCAAAGAAGTGCGTGGGAAGGGATTGTTGATTGGTGTCGAGTTGTACCCAAAAGCTGGAGGCGCACGAAGATTTTGTGAGGCATTTGTCAAAGAAGGAATTTTGGTGAAAGAGACCCACGAGAACGTGATACGTTTTGCACCGCCCTTGATTATAGACCAGGCAACCCTGGATTGGGCGATTCCACGCATTCGTAAAGTGCTTAATATGAAATAAGAATTCATCCCCATGATTTATCTCGATGGGTGATTGGCAGATATATCAAGAAAAAAAGGAGTGAAGGTTATGAATATATGCGTTCCAAAAGAAAGGCGGACTTTCGAATTCCGGGTTGGCTTAACCCCTGGAGCAGTGCAGATGTTAACCAAAGAAGGTCACATTTGCTATGTGGAACATAATGCAGGCATAGGTGCAGGGTTCAGTGACCAGGAATACGAGCGGGCAGGAGCACGAATTGTCTATACCCCTCACGAGGTATTTGGACGTGCAGATTTATTGTGTAAGGTTGCCCGACCCACTTATGAAGAGTTAGAATGGCTACGTCCAGAAATCACCATTATGGGCTTGTTACATCTATTTTCTTCCCGGCAGGATAAGATAGATATCATGCAGGAAAAGAAGATCACTTCCATCTCTTACGAGCAAATCCAATTGGTGGATGGCTCACAACCTGTCCGCAAGCCACTCAGCCAAATCGGGGGGCGCCTGGTTGCTCAAATCGGAGCTCACTTATTGCAGAATGATGCAGGAGGAAAAGGGATTTTATTGGGTGGTATCGGAGGGGTACCACCCGCTGAAGCAGTCATCGTTGGTGCAGGTGTGACGGGAACAGCAGCCACGCGCTCATTCCTCGGTGTTGGGGCTCATGTGACCGTCTTGGATACGAATCTGGATGCACTGCAAACCATTCATGAAACGTTTCCGGGAGTGGCAACTATGGTATCTAACCCGCACAATCTTTCAAGGGCGACATCCTATGCGGATATTGTTGCTGCATGCATCCTCATCCCTGGGGAGCGGCCACCGATTGTTATTACTCGCGAGATGATCCGGGGTATGCGGCCTCGATCCTTGATCATGGATGTCAGTATTGATGAGGGAGGATGCGTGGAAACATCTCGCCCAACCACACATGAACACCCGACATTTATTGAAGAAGGAATCACACATTATTGTGTGCCAAATATGGGAAGTGTGGTGGCACGTACTTCAACCTATGCCTTTTTAAATGCAGCTTTTCCATTTATTAAAGAGATCGCTGAAAAGGGAACTGAATTAGCAATTGAAGAGAATCCTGCGATTGAATCCGGTGCGATTATCTATAAGGGTGAACTCCGACGCCTACCTCGCATGAGAGCCAGCGTCGAAGAAGAGGAGTAGAAAAATGGATCTTAATAAGCTTTACCAATCGCGCGTCGTTTCTGCTGAAGAAGCCGTAAAGAAGATCCAATCAGGTCAGCGCGTATTTTTAACCGGAAACTGTTCCACACCCCAGACAGTTTTAGCTGCACTGGTTAAACATGCACCAAACTTGAAGGATGTGGAGATATGTCAGGCACTAAGTGTTGGACCTGCTGATTATGTCAGCCCTGAGATGGAAGGTCATATGCGGGTTAACACCATGTTTATCAGTGCCAATATCCGCAAGGCTGTCCAGGAAGGGCGGGCAGATTTCACCCCGGTGTTACTCTCGGAGTTCCCCCTTCTATTCAAGAATAAACATTTACCGGTGGATGTAGCTTTGGTGCATTTATCACCCCCGGATGAGCATGGCTTCTTAAGCTTTGGCATCGAGAATGGGTTGACCAAATCTGCTGCAGAGTCGGCCAGGATTATTATTGCAGAAGTCAACCAGCAAATGCCTCGAACACTGGGGGACTCATTTATCCATCTAAGTCGGCTTAACTATATCGTTCCGGTCAACTATCAGCTGGCAGAGATGTCAATGGGAGGTGAAGGCGCAGATGAGATTACCGAGAAAATTGCGGGTCATATTGCCGAATTGATCCCTGATGGTGCCACCATGCAGATGGGAATTGGTGCGATCCCAGATGCGGTTTTGAAATACTTATACAACAAGAAAGATTTAGGTGTGCATAGTGAGCTATTTTCTGATGGTGTGATAGACCTGGTGGATGCTGGTGTAATGACCAATGCGCGTAAGACTCTACACACTGGAAAGATCGTGGCGGGGTTTATTATAGGCTCGCGACGGCTTTACAATTGGGTTGATGACAACCCATTGATAGAGTTACATCCAACTGAATATATCAATGATCCATATGTCATAGCCCAAAATGATCGCATGGTCGCCATAAACTCCGCGATTGAGATTGACCTGACTGGGCAAGTATGCGCGGACAGCATTGGTCCAAAGTTATACAGCGGGGTTGGCGGTCAGTTGGATTTCATCTATGGCGCATCACGTTCCAAAGGTGGCGTTCCTATTATTGCCTTACCCAGTACTACGACGATGCGTGATGGTACGATAATCTCCCGTATCGTGACAATGCTTAAGCGTGGGGCAGGTGTGGTAACCAGTCGAAACCATGTGCGTTATATTGTCACCGAATATGGTGTGGCTGACCTGTATGGCAGAAGTATTCGCAAGCGGGCAGAAGCATTGATCGGTATCGCCCACCCTGATTTTCGGGCTGACATGAAACGCGAGGCAGTTGAGTTGCGCTACATGTAAGACAGATCGGAATATTACACACCAGTTACATACAACCAGTAAGATTAACATCTTGCTGGTTGTTGTCTATTTAACTGAAACTGGGAAGGTATAATAGAACCGAGAATGCAAATGGATCGCCGAACTAAAATAGTTGCCACAATTGGACCAGCGAGTCAGGACGAAAAGACGATCAGTCGTTTGTTAAAATTTGGGATGAACGTAGCGAGACTCAACCTTTCTCATGGAAGTCATGAAGACCATACGACTGTATACAACCGACTTCGGAAAGCTTCCAGGGTGGTAGGAAAACCAATCTGCATTCTGTTGGATCTACAAGGACCAAAAATTCGAATAGGCAAATTATTGAATGATGAGATATTACTTATTACTGGTCAATCAGTTATATTAAAGACGGGGACCGATCCGATTAAGGCTGGTGAAATCCCTGTGGATTTTGCTCAATTTCCACAAAGCGTCCATCAGGGAGAGCGGATTTTACTGGATGACGGGAATTTGGAATTACGTGTCGATAGAATTGAGAATAATCAAGTCCATGCCCACGTAGTGGTTGGGGGGTCATTGAAATCTCATAAAGGAATTAACCTGCCTGAGGCACATTTAGATATCTCTGCATTGACGGATAAGGACATTATTGATCTTGAATTTGGCTTAAAACTTGGCGTTGATGCGATTGCCCTCTCCTTTGTGCGTTCTGAGCAGGATATACAAGTATTACGAGAGAAAATCCTGGCGATTGCACCAGAACAAAAGCATACTCTCGTCATTGCCAAACTGGAACGACATGAGGCGCTAGATCACCTTGAACAAATTATGGATGCTACTGATGGTGTAATGGTTGCACGCGGAGACCTGGGTGTTGAAATGTCACCTGAAAGGGTGCCCATTGCCCAGAAGCGAATTATCGAATGTGCTAATCGACACGCAAAGGTGGTGATTACTGCCACGCAAATGCTAGAATCGATGATCCATAATCCACGCCCAACTCGAGCTGAAGCATCGGATGTCGCCAATGCAATATTTGATGGCACTGACGCAGTCATGTTATCGGGTGAAACTGCAGTGGGTGATTATCCAAGCGAAGCAGTGGATATGATGGCTAAGATTATCTGCCAAGCTGAAGAGCATAATGAGGAATGGGGTCATTGGCATGGACCCACCATTACGGATACTCAGGGTGATAATACGGTATTTATGTCATTGGCTGTGAGGGAGCTTGCTCATGATCGAAATGTGGCAGCAATTGCTGTATTTACCATGAGTGGTAGGACTGCATTATTTGTGTCAAAAACACGTCCTGGGGTTCCCATCCTGGCATTTACTCCCAATACCCGCACCTATAATCGCCTTGAAATGTACTGGGGTGTGACCCCATATCTCGTACCACACTCTGCCACTCTGGAAGAGATGCTTATAGATGTAGATACAGTCATGAAAGATTCTGGTGTAGTGGAACCTGGTCAACAGGTTGCATTGACATGCGGTTTCCCTGTTGCTACGATCAACCCAACCAATCTGGTTCTGTTGCACAGCGTCAGCGAATAAATTAACATTGTCCTGGCATCCCATCCTGGCATTATCAAGGATAATAAGCATTTATTACCGATTCGGACTTGTTATTGATATATGATTATAGATAAATCAGCTAGCTCCCATTCATCTAGGAATAATAATTAGATATGGAAGAAATTGCACGCAGAGCTGGCAGAAAACTTGCATTAACGTAAAATATAAATATTATCACCGGATGGTTTACTTCGCAATTTAGTCATCATATAAAACTAATCGTTATATTCACTGAATTAAATAATAAAACACGGATTTTGAATAACGAGGAGGATGTGCAATGAAGCGGAAGAGCGTGGTTCTGGTGAGTGTCATCGTTTTTATCTGCTTATTCATATTCTCGATCCCCACGGCTTCATCATCAGCCCTTATCGCTGAACCTGAACCAACCTTAATAGATTTGCAGGGTATCGAAGATCAAATCGAACAAGCCATCTTTGAAGCCATTGCTTCCAATAACAACTATGTTCAAGGGAATATGGTGACTAATTTACAGGTCACTGAAATCCAAATATCGCAGGATAAACAGTGGGCAACTGCCTGGGTGGTATATTATGATCCACAAATCGAAGCAATACTACCCACTGAACCTGCACTTACGGTTTCTCATTTCCTAAACGATCACTGGCAGGTTTTTTTACCCTCGGACCCTGGATGGCAAAATGCAATTGCCTTGATACCGGATGATTTACTGTCGACAAATGAAAAAGATATGTGGGTCGCAATGGATCAGGGTACTGTTGAACCATTTACAACGCAGAGCGGTTATTTGCTACCGTGGCATGGAGGTCAAACTGGTTACTTGTCACGGAGCGTGGGCCATGATGCTGAATTCTCGACTGCTCACTTTTCATTTGATTTTTTTCTACCAGGCACTACAGTGTGCCCGAGCGGAATAAGTTCGACCTCTGGAACAAACGGTTTGAATTTCGAAATTTATGCATCCAGGGCAGGAACGGTATGGGGTTGGAAAGACACAGTTGATAATTGTAACCATAGTGATGTAAATTTTATTGTTATAAGAAATGCGGATGATCCAACTTTATTCCAGTTATATATGCACTTATCGCAGAATAGCATTCCCCAATCATTAAAATCCGTTGGTGCACCAGTCGCCAGAGGTCAATTTATCGCTGTTGCTGATAATACTGGGGCCAGTACAGGCTCGCATTTGCATTTTCAAATTGAACGTCAGCCCAATTGGCCTACAGCGAATCCGTATTGGAATACTGCATTAAGTATGACATTTGATGATGTTGATATCAATGGAGGCAGACCACGTGTAAGCCCACTCGATCCTCCATACTGCCGCGATACTGATATTTGCGATGTATTCAGATCCACTTATGTCTCGGGAAATTATTATCTGGGTGATTCGACCCCCCCAACTGGCGAGTTGTATGGAGTTTCTACTGGTGAGATCGTAGAGACCAAGAGTATCACACTTAGCGGGTGGGGTTCGGATGATCAATCGGGCTTGGATTATGGGCAGCTGAAGGCATATTTTAACGGAGCCTGGCATAATCTAGGTCCTCAATTCAACCCTTCCTTTACCTATACTTGGGATTTCTGCAATCCAGATTTACCTGTTTCAAATGGGCCAGTGAGTGTGGCTATGCTGTTGTACGATGTAGCAGGAAACCCAGCACCTGAGGTGGGGTTACGCCACTTCACCCAAAATTATACTTGTCCGATCCCACCTCCAGCATGTATACCTGGACCGAATCAAGTTACATTGTTCGAAGATCCATATTATCATGGGGGATGTGTGAAGTATGATGTGGGAAATTATCCGACAGGAAGCTCGCTCGATCCATTAGGGAATGACGATGCTGAGTCCATCCTTATAGGAGCCAATGCCATTGCCACGCTATATTCGGCAGAAAACTTCACTGGACATTCCCAGGCAACGACCCAGGATGTTGGATATATCCAATACCAGTGGGTATCTGCGAATACACTTTCATCCATGAAGGTTTCTTCACAAAATGTTGTTCCAGAAGCTCCAATCTTAATTAATCCTGTAGATTCCTCAGTTTTTCGTGAAGGGGATGTGATTCCATTCTCCTGGATGAATGGAGGAGGAGCGATAGAGTATCAAGTCGAGATTTATTTGAATACGCACTTATTTCAAACTATCTCATGGAAAGGTGATCCTATCCGCTACATAGACTCATTGGGGTTGGGTACATATAGCTGGCGTGTGCAAGCAAGGAATGCTGCCGGGGTTAGTGCGTGGAGCCAGGCGTCGACTTTTTCAATCGAATCTCCGATTGTGATTCCATTGCCAGAAACAGTTCCATACAGCGATACGATGGAAACCACTCAGTCGAAATGGGTTCCTAGCAGCAGTGGTTTCTGGAGTTATGAAAGTAGTCCCGCAATAGCTCATAGTGGTACATATAGCTGGTGGTATCAGAATAATTATGGTGACTATGATGACGCTCAACCTAATTCGGGTTCTTTGACCTCACCTCCGATTTCGATTCCAACCATAGGATACTACTTACGCTTTTATTACCGCGTTCAAACAGAAACCCAAGGTAAAACCTGGGACCAGAGGTGGGTACAGATTTCAATGGATGGAGGACCATTCATCAATCTTGCGCAAATTTATGATGATCCCCAAATACCTGAGACATCCAGTTGGTTACAGAATAAAGCGATCGATTTATCTGCGTATGCAGGTCACATTATTCGGATCAGATTCCAATTTTCGACATTCGATGCAGCTGACAATAATTACCCTGGATGGGGGATTGATGATTTTAGCATCACTGCAACCCCACCGTCAAATTGTGGTGAAAATCGTCAAGATGAGACGCCTGGTCAAGCATTTTTGCTGACCTATGATCCATCGATCACGATTCCCGGAGAAATTTGCCCGAATGGAGATTATGACTATTACAGGTTTTTTGGAAAAGCAGGTGACCGCATTGTGGCTGACATCGATGCGATGATTAATGGCTCTCTACTGGATCCATATTTATATCTACTGGATACAGATGGTCAAACTATCCTGGCGGAAAATGATGATGAGGTATATGCCCAACGACGCGATCCGCTGATTGGTTATACATTATCAAGAGATGGTACCTATTATTTAAAACTGAAGGCCTGGAAACATCCGCTTGTCGGTGGAGATAATTATTTTTATACCATTCGCTTATATGAAGATCATGCTAGGCCAAATGCTACCATCACATGGCCATCTTCACATAGCTACCTGCCAGATACGAATATGACCGTAACCGCTGATATCACTGATGTGAATAACGGAGTTAATCGGGTCGAGTTTTATTGGCACTCACCGAATTGGCTCTCAGGGTTGTGGGAAAAACTAGGAACTGATTGGGATGGGGCAGATGGGTGGTGCTTGGAATTTAATACAGCCGGGCAACCAGAGGGGAAGGATGCCGCACTTTATATCCAGGTTTATGACATGGCAGGAAATTGGACAGGCGCGGGAGCGTGGGATTTAGGGATTGATAAAACCGCTCCGACTACCTCTATGAAATCGTTGGCAACCACCCAGCCAAGCAATGCCTTTTTACTGGAATGGATAGGTTCAGATAATTTATCCGGAATTGATTATATTGAGATTCAGGAGAAAATGAATGACGGAGACTGGACAACTTATCCCCGGATTGATGGATCAAATTTTCAATATTGGATTATAGGTAGTCCAGGCAATACCTATGCATATCGTATGCGGGCGGTGGACCATTCTGGCAACAGTGAAAATTATCCTACGTCTGCAGAAACGACCACTACCATTCAAGCTGCAAATGTGCTTTGTAATGCTCTCGATAGTTACGATACATCTGGCAATGATAATTCACCTGTTAATGCAAGTATGATATACGCCGATGAGGCTAGTCAGTTTCATAATTATTGCAACCCTCTAGTGCCTGGTTATGAGAACGATGAAGATTGGGCTCAGTTGATGGTAATTCAAGGAGAACACTATCTTATTCGTAGCCACGCAAATAGCCTGCAGACTGCGACGGTTATCAGTGTATACGCTCAAGATGGGATAAGCCTGCTGGCAGAGTCTTCTCCAAGAGCCTTCGGAGTTAATACCTACCTTACTTGGACTTCTGATCGAGATGGACTGGTTTTTATGCGTTTTCGGCATGTAGATGGGCGGGTGATTGGTACGAATGTATCTAGCACGATTTCAGTTCAAACAGTTACCCTAATATTTATGCCACTTCTAAATCGTTGATACGACATTCATCATGAATCAAGACAAGTCCCCTAAATAGGGGATATGCCTTGATTATAGGGTGCATCTGGGGGTTGAACCTTCAACCACTTGATCCACAGACATGGGATTTTTTACCTAACCTGTATTAAGTGTGGTAATACGTCTATATAGCGCAATAAAATAGGTTTTTTTCCACAGAATCCATAGTTTGTGATAATGTTTGTAAAACTGCATATGAACTACCTGCGGGAAAGGTAGTTGTAGCCCGGTCGGAGGAGGGAAATATCGATGATAAGTTGAGCCGATATATAAAATGCTAATCAAACAATATCATTTTGGGTTCATCGATCCTTGCGCCAGACTATGATTATATTTTTCCCGAATCAAAGCTGTAACATCTTCCATGGATCGGTCGAATGGACCCAGCTTTTCCATTTTTAAACTAGTGACTGCGGCAGCCCAAATCCCAGCTTTACAAGGATTTCGGGATATGCGCATAGCCATGTATGCACCAATACACGTATCACCCCGACCGCTTCGACCGTTTACCTTCTGAGGATAAAAACTTGAGGGATAGAATTGTCTATCGGAGAATACAAGCAAGCCATCTTTGTGCGTCAATACTATCTCTTTCGGTCCCATCTGTGAGTATTTTTGTGCAGCTTTATAGATATCGGCTTCTCCGGTGAGGAATTCTGCTTCGACTGCATCACTTTTAAGAACATCCAAATAAGGTAAAGTCTTCTGCATTTCATCCCATGAATCATATACTAAATTTTGCCCTCTGAGGACACGAACAAATCCCTGCATGTCTACCCCAAGCAGAACCCTTTTTTCTTTAAGGCTACGAATTACATCGAGACCTACTTCTCCACGTAAGCTCGATCCTATTACAGCGGCTTTGGTTTGAATATCTTCAATATCATTTGATTTGATAGATCCTGCTGTGCTGGCGACGGACAAGGTTCGAATATCTGGATTGTTGGTCGGATATTCCAACCTCATGCAGGTAGAAGCGGGGGTATAGGTGGCATAACAATCGATACCATTACTGAGAAATTTATCAATGACTCGTCTGTCTTCTTCAGCCAATCGTGTTACTACTGCGACTTTTAAGCCAAGTCTGCTTGCGGCATGCGCAGCATAATTCATCACCCCTCCATCCACATACTTAACTCCGGTGGGAGATATGATCGTATCTTTGGTGTAGTTTCCAATACAAACGAGGTCATACGTATTTTTACTGTTCATATGTATAAATTGCCTTTCAAAAGATTAGGGAATGATTTTGGAAAGTACCCAATACAAACCTGCTGCAACCAGGGCAGTAGACGGAATTGTCAACAACCAGGCCATGGCGATTTCCTGAGCGACGCCCCAACGAACCTTGTTCATTCTTTCAGCTGCACCCACGCCCATTATCGCTGAGCTGACCACCTGAGTAGTGCTCACAGGGCCTCCAACAAAGGAGGCTCCCAGGATGACTGCTGTTGAGGCGAGCTGAGAGGCAAATCCATCGATCGGCCTAATCCGGAAGAATTTTCCTCCAACCGTACGTATCAACCTTCAACCACCCACGGCCGTACCGATGGCAATCATAGCTGCGCTAATAACTTTGACCCATAAAGGCACTGCGAAGACCTGTAAATACCCTCCGGTCATTAATGTAAGCGTAATAATTCCCATAATTTTAGGTGCATCATTCGAGCCGTGGGAGAGGGCTAGGGCTAGGGCAGTAAAAATTTGAGCTCGCTTAAAAATCATATTTACGCGTGGGGAGGCATTCCATGAGATAAAAAATAAAATTCTCAGAATGAGATATCCAAAAATCAAGCCAAGAATGGGGGATATGAACAATGCGATCAAAATTTTTACTAAACCAGGCAAGAGAATGGCACTCCATCCAGCACCAATCACAACAGCTCCAATAAGCCCCCCTACCAATGCATGAGAAGAGCTACTCGGAAACCCTAAATACCAGGTAAATAAATTCCATAAGATGGCACTAGATAGAACAGCCAGGATAACGATCACACTAATTACCTGAGAGGAGATAACCTCATTCCCGATTGTTTCCGCGACTGCGACACCAAATACAAGAGGACCACAAAACTCTGCCACCGCAGTCATCCCGAGAGCTGTACGAGGAGAGAACGCTCTTGAGGAGATCATCGTAGCAACGATGTTACTGGAATCATGGATGCCGTTCAAAAAGTCGAATACAAGGGCTAGAACGATTACAACTATGATCAAAGCTTGCATATAAGCAATCTTTCTTTAAGCGATCTTCACAACAATATCAGCGATGACATTGGCAGCTTCATCGCCCCGGTCAGCGGCATTACTGAGATGACGATACACTTCGCGCGATTTAAGCATTTTCATGACGTGTTTTATATCTTCTGCACCACTGAATAAATCTGCCAGTGCTTCACGATAAATATCCTCCACTCGATTCTCGAGCGATTTGGCGCGTTGAGCATGCTCATTAGCGACTTCGGGGTGTTGCTCCAGGCGATCCACAGCCATCAATAATTCATAGGCTGCATCTCTGAGGATAGAAGCAATGCGTAACATGAAAGGGGTTGGTCGCACTTTAAACACTTCCATCTCAGTGACGGTACTATATGCATAATCCAATACATCATCGATCGTCCTGGATAATGAAAAATATCCTCACGATCAAATGGGGTGATAAAGGTCTTGTTGAGTTCGGCAATTAGGATGCGTCGGGCTTCATCGGCTTGTTTTTCAGTAGCAATTAAGCGCGCAGCAGCTGAAGCATCCTCTGCCATATATGCTTTCAAGGCTTCCATACCCTCAAGGGTGAAAGCAGCCTGATCATGGATCAGCTTGATAAAAATACTTTGGCGTTTTTTAAAATAGCTGCGCATTGTACGACTCCTTTGGCACCTAAAGATATTTGATGCAACCAGTTTCGACCAAATAATTTATACCATGCTTAACCTGTGCAAGTGTGTTGCCAGGTAGCATTTCGAAAGTACGGAATGCATTTTCAGGCAAGTATTTGGCAATGACCTTAAAATCAATCTCACCTAAACCGGGTGCATAATGATCTGCCACCCCGATAACATCGTGAAGATGTGCGCCTAAAATTCTTGATGAGTATCGTTTCAACCAATCTTCATGAGGGTAAAATCCCAAACGATCCAATGACTGTGCGTGAACAACATTATAAATAAAACCAAGCTGGCTGGAATCTGCCTGACTTAATAGCTCTCCCATCTCATCAACGGATGGGATATCCATGTAATGGTAGCGATTTTCCATCCCTAATTTAACATGGAATCGAGCTGCATAATCGATCAACTCATTCATACTTTTTTTCACCGCTTGAAGTCGAGGATGTATACGATCTTTCCTGTATTGAATAAATCGAGATTTGATATCCAAATACTCGTCAGATTCGGTTTCACCCGAATTAAAAAGGACTCGCAATTTGCTCTCATAGTTCACTTTGATGAGGACGGTGCCACAATGAATGACAACAGTGGGGGCACCCAATTCATGCGCTAAATCGATGCTCTTTTCACTGCTTCCACACCACACCGACGAGAATCCTCATCGCAGGAGGAGATCAACCAATCGCGTTCCACTAATTCTTTGGTGGGAATATCAGCGGGGCAGGGTTCGTGAATACTGCTCAATTGATAATGATCAAAATTAACGCGAGACAACATGGCTGAATCGATCTGGTGATTCAGCTCGATCTTTTGAAAGCCCGGCGTTTCGAGACTATAAAGAAATCATTCAGGTCTGGATAGTTTTTCAGCGGCCACATCGTTGAGATCGATGCATTAGTGGGGCGACTTTTGGTATTCATTATTTATAGTCAACCTTATTTCCATAAATTAGCAAAAAAACAAGGATTAGCTCATTACGGGTAAATTCACAAGGTCAGAAAATTTCTTGATATAGTAATCTGCTTTAGCGTCTTTATCATAATTAAATGCGACTGTTTTCATGCCAACATTCCTGGCTCCTTCCAGCTCGATAGCTTTATGCCCAACAAAAACAGCCTGGTTTGAAGTGATACCCAATTGTTGTAACGCAAGCTGATAGATTTTTGGATCAGGTTTTTGGACACCCACTTCAAGCGAAGAAATGATTGAATCCCATAAGTTACCAAACCTACCTCGCTCAAGCTTGTTTATCTTAACATGTAAGGGTTTGGTCAGCCAGGAGAAAAACCTTCTAGAAGAAGCGAGCAGACGCGCGGAGGATGGCTGTGGAATGGCTAAAGAACTTGTCATTAATTTTCTCCTGTTATTTTCGTGGCAAGCTATTAAGTCGACCCATCGGTCTTTTTAAGATTTTCGCGCAATTGATCAAGCTGATCCAAACGTGATGTCACTTCTTCCAAATTCTGATTGGCGAAATCCAATAATAGAGTGTTGATGATGGTCATGGGGACGACCAGCGAATGAAACGCTGAAACCGGGCCGCGTTTCGCAGTTAGAATGATGTCTGCTTTATCTCCAATGACCGAACCGAGTGTATCAGTCAGCAGAACCACTGGACAGTTCTTTTCTACAGCATAATCCAAGGCAACTTGTAAGGACGGATTTACGTCAAAAAAACCAACCGCGAATAGCAGATCGCGGTTGGTCATCAATATCAGGGATTCCAACATTTCCAGTCCAGTCATTGTGAGGGGGATCACTTGCTTTCCAAAGCGAGTTAACCGCAAGTTGAGTAAATGAGCCAATGATACCGATGGGCCTGGTCCAAATACGAAAATTCGATCCCGCTCAATCAGATAAGATACAGTTTTATGCAAAGCTTCGCGACTGACGGTTTGTAAAGCCTGGGTCAAATAATCGATTTCTGATATGGTGACTTTTTCGAAGATATCCCCTGAATCGCGTAGATCGTCTAACCGGCTGCGGAGTCTGGTTGAGTGGGTGACACGGCGACGGAAATTCTCTTGTAACATCGTTCGCATGGATGGATAACTGTTGAAACCGAGAGTGCGGGCGAATCTTACCAGGGTAGCTTCACTCAAACCTAAGCGGTCAGCTATCTCTCCTGCGGCTAAGAAAGCTGATTCCTCTTGATTTTTACGCAGGTAATTGGCAATACGTTTCTCGCTTTTGGTGAGTTGATTGTAATGTTCACTAATGATCTGGCTGAAGTCAATAATGGATTGCATTTGTATTTCCATTTTTTTATCTCTTTTGCCATCTAACTGAATCAAGCATGCATTTTATTCTATTATGAAAGAAATGTTACATTTGAAGATGATGCATCATTTTTACGGTATTTGCAAGTAATCTTTCATAATTAACGATTTAATAATCTTTTGAATCAAATCATCGAACACTTTTGATGTTTCGAACTTGAAATCACAAAAATTACACCGACATATGTAAACCGATGCATTAATAACTGGAGCGATTACTTCCCATAAGTGAAACCTTCTCCAATCTGAATATTTGATGCCAGGGATTCCACTAATTGAAATGTCTCCATGGAGGTGCCATCCAAGTTTGTTACTGCTGCACAACAAGAAGCTGATTCATATCCGGAAGAGGGAATGGGTAATTTTCCGGTTTTCCATTGCGACCGATATTCTGGAGGCCAGCACCATACATATTCCAACTTAGATTTTGGGGTGATAGTTGGGCTTCAAAAGACTTGTAGAGCTCGAATAGGGAAGTCATACTGCATCCTCTATATAACCATTGCTGATTTATTTCTATTTTCAAAGCTAGTGAGATTATGGACACCTAGCTTGCGAAGGTTCTCAGCAGTCTCGAATATTCCAAAGCCAACTTCATCCACTTTATGCGCATCGGAACCTAAAGTAATGGTCGGTTCCAGTCCAAGATCTTTTGTTCTTAATAAATAGAGCTCAAGTAATTCAGTCGATGGATAAGCTTCTTTTACTTGCAATTGCAAGCCTTTTGTATTCACCTCAAGCCCAACCTCACAATCGATCAACGCGTCAATGAATGGCTCGACGGAGAAGCGGTAATAGTCAAATGGAACAGGAGGTGTCAATTCATTCGTGTATTTCTTGATCAGATCTGGATGCGCAATGATATCAAAAATACGGCTCTTCACAGCCTTGGTAGCCAATTGAAAATAATCCCAATAAAGTGAGACAAGATCCCGATCCTTGAAAAAACCTGGTGCCAGGTGCTTATTAGAAAAGAACTCCCCCTTGATTTCATGGATAGAACCCAATACAAGATCAAAAGGTCGACCGATTAACCTCTCATAATATTCAAGCGTTGCTTCAATCTCCTTTTCACGATTGAGGTAATAATCCATTTCAATACCTAGACGAATATTTAATTGCGGGAAGCGTGATTTACAAGATTGAATTTGCTCCCAGTGGTCTAGAAATGCAGCTGGAGACATGGTGTAATCTGGCTGGGTGAGCATCACATGATTGGTAAATGCAATTTCCTGGATTCCGATGGATAATGCCTTTTCACATGCACCGATTTCACCCATCTTGCCATCGATGGTCACTGCAGTATGCAGGTGGTAGTCCATCATTCTTGGTGGTTCCATCAATCAATCCTTTTATATTCCTTAATTTTCATACTAACAGCTTTTTAATTTCGGGTGTGGTCCATAACGCTACACCAGTGGTGTTCACGAGCATATCACAAACCTCCATCTGGGGGATATATGCGATTTGGGCCATAATATATTGGTCCTTAAAAAACCGGTTGCGAAAATAGGTGAGTTCGTATTTTTTTTTACGATAATCAATATCACGCTTCCATTTTCTTTTGAGCCTGATTGGATCATCGGTCAGGTAGACCACTTTGATGCCGATTAAATGCGTTACTTCTTTGAGTAGAAAGGGGAAATTGCCCTCGATAAAGATGATATCCGCAGGCTCAATCTCAATGGGTACATCACCCGGTTTAAGATTGCCATCCAAATCATGGCTTGAGGTGGCATAAACAAAATTATATCTTGGAATGTTTATCTTCTGACCTTGGCATATCTGTTCAAGGCTCGTTTTCAACAGCTCGAAATGGAGAGCTTGCTTGCCCGTGTATGGATCCCTTTCTCCTCCCGATAATCACGATCGGTCAAGAAGTTATCCATCTCAATGGAGGTTGTTTTTTGTCCATATACTTCGAGTGATTTGCGTAAACATTCTACAATCTCAGTCTTACCTGCAGAGGTAGGACCGGCTATGGCGAGCATAGTTGGGGTTCCCCTGACTGCGATGAGTTTCTTCACACTGTAAATAAAAGCTTGATCCACATCGGCATTTGCGGCTTTAAATTCCTTATAACCGATATCTTGCGTCATTACGAATTTGCTCTGGGTCTTTTCAAACTTAATGTAGGGCTGACCACCCAGATGTGATAAAACCCGGTTAGTAAAATATTTTGTGCGGTGAAGAAAATAAAACCCTCGAATATCGAAATAAAAATGCCGTCTCAGCCACTCAATTGAATATTTACCAGATACCAATCCCACAAACAACATGTCGGTCAAGCAAACAATGGCAGGGTCGAATATGATCCTATTACCAACCAAAGGTTTAAGCTGAATACCACGATAAAAATTGATGTTAGTAACTCGTCGTTCGATGCTTTCCTCATCCTCCGGTTTGACTGTAGACCAATTTCCATCCTCAGGCTCGAGGTTGTTTAAAGAATAGCGAAATTCATATAACCCAAATCCGCAATCCCTGGGTTGAACTGCTTCATCTTATCAAATAGGATCTCGGAGAAAGTACCTGGATTTAACAATATTTCGTCGAGTGACACCATCGATCCTTTCACATAATACTCAGATATGCACTATGATCTGTAAGAGAACAACCTACTGCCATCTTTTAGTCATGCCAATTCGCGAACTCGAGGATAGCGAAAGAAAACATAGATCCCGTACACCAAAGATATTCCCGCGCCAATCCCCACAGACAAGGGCGCTCCAAGCCAGTCTGCGACGAATCCTGCCTGCAAGCCTCCTAATTGGTGCATGCCCTGCGTCACCAAAGAATATTGGCTCATTACTCGTCCGCGCAAATTATCAGGTGCTGTGATCTGCAATAACGTATTTGCCAGGGTGTTTTGAAATACCTGTCCCAATCCTACCAATACCATCAGGAATAGTGACAGGGCGAAGAATTGAGAATTAACAAACGCCAGCAACAACACTGGAAGTTCAAGATTCCCAAGGGTTAACCGACGTCCTCGGCGGGCACGTTCTGGGAGAGATGCGACCAGGAAAGCACCCGTAACAGTTCCCACTCCGACGGCAGATAGAAGCTATCCGAGAGGAAGAGCTTCAGGTTCCAGGCAAGTCATAATGTGATGTTCACCATTGCACAAGAAGGCAATGACAGGCTGAGCACTTCCTTTGAGCATCCGATCTGCAAATACGGGTAATAAAGTCTGGTAGGGTCTTGAAGGAAAAGAGGTTACCGCAAACAAACTCATGAGGACGAGAAGCATTTGCTGACCTACTACATAACGAATCCCTTCCATAGTATGGGGAATAACTTGCGGTAATTGTTGCTTTGGTTGGTTAGATTGGGGAAGATTGCGCATAAAAAGCAAGCTAGCGATGACTGCCAAAAAACTTAGGCTGTTTAAAAAGAAAGCGACTGCTTCTCCCATGGCAGCAATCACCACTCCAGCAATCGCAGGGCCCAATGTACGGGCAGTGTTGTGGATAGCTGAATTAAGGCCAATCGCACTGGTCAGGTCTTCTTTTCCTTCAACCATCTCGACCACGAAGGATTGGCGGGGGGGCATATCCACGGCTTTGATCATGCCCAATATAAATGCCATTAGGTACACATGCCAGACACGTACAAGTCCAGTCAAGGTGAGAATGGCTAAAATAACTGCTTGCACTAACATGAGTGTTTGGGTGATCAGTAATATTTTACGCTTAGAGACATGATCGGCAAGCGAGCCACCCCAGAATGAAAACGGCAGGAGTGGGATTACGGTCATAAAATTGACGATTCCGAGGGATATAACTGAACCGGTCAGCCGATAGACGAGCACCTGTTGAGCCACGGATTGCATCCAGGTACCGATCAGTGAGACTCCCTACCCGAAAAACCAAAGCCGGTAGTTGCGATGTCTGAGTGCCCGAAATGTTGTACCAAGCCGGGATGAAGTATTAATTATTGGTAACCAAAATCTAGGCGCCATACTTTGTGATGCGCAAGGCATTTGCGAGGGCTATATTGAATGCAAGTCATTTCCATCTAGCCACCTGACAGTTTCTTTTCATCGATAGGAACACCACATGATTGGAAAA